>JASJGS010000011.1:0-43302 GCA_033791445.1 Bacteroidales bacterium
AGGTTTGGAGTGGATATTTCACCACCATAACATCCTAAATCAGACCAGCCCATATCATCTTATAGAATCAGGATTATATTTGGTAGTTGTTTTTCTGAATCCTCAGGTTCATGTTTGCAGGATGAGAAAAAAACAGATATAAGAATAAACATCCAAATAATTGATGCCAGGTAATTTTTAATGAGGCTTCCCAAGATTCCCACCATATTATATTTTATGAATAATGATTAGCTATTTAACTTTTGCTTCCCCTCTTTACTCATGACCATTGTTTTATCTCGTTTTAAGGATTTGATATACTTTGCTTGTCTAAAGCGTAGAGCTGACCAATCCTCATCAATGGCTATTTGCCTGACTCCTTCAAAACCTAAATCACCCAGGGGCTGCCAGCCATTATCACGGCTAATATCTGAGGTGTATTTCTTGGAACTTTTTTTGGGATAAGCAATCCATAAGGTTACATCATCTGCCATGATGGAAGGGATCTTGATAGCCACCTCTTTGATTTCTATTAGGTTTTTTACAAATATCAGGATGAATTCGTATTTGTTTGGCTGAATTTTTTGATCGACTTTGGCAAGATTCTCGAATTCTTTAAGAACCTGCATAAAATCATCCGGAGAATTTAGAATCAATACTTCCGGTTGGTCCTTAAAATTAAGCTTATGAATTAGAGGGTACATGCTTGTATAATATTTTTCATATTGAAAAATACGAATTCATTGTAAAAGAGATAATAAAACCTAAATAACTAGATATTCAGATCCGTTAAATACTCCAATACCTGGTTGAAAACATTTATTCCGGTATATCCTAGTTTTTCATCAAGAACACCAGCTGGAGCAGAATATCCGAAACTATCCAGCCCTATAGATCTCCCTTTTGGACCAACCAGCCCAGCAAGGGTTATTGGTAATCCAGCTGTAAGTCCCAGGGTAGGAACATCAACTGGCAAAATACTATCCTGATAGGAGGGGTCCTGATCTCTAAATAGGCCTTCAGAGATGGCAGAAACTACCCTAACTTTTAAATCTTTTTCTTTTTCGAGTATTTGAGCTCCTTCAATGAGGGTAGAAACTTCAGATCCACTTGCCACTAAAATTAAGTCAGGTTTTCCATCTGTGTCTTTAACAATATAAGCACCTTTTTGTGCTTTAAGTGCATCATCATATCTGGATTTCCCAAGAGTGGGAAGATTTTTAATTCCCTGTCGGGATAGGATAAGGGCTGTTGGTGTATCTGTATTTTCAAGAGCAAGCTTCCAGGCAGCTGTCGTTTCAGGTGCATCCGCTGGTCTAAGCACAAGAACACTACGATTTCCCGAATGATTCCGTAATTGCTCCATTAAACGAATTTGGGCTTCCTGCTCAACAGGTTGGTGCGTTGGGCCATCTTCTCCTACTCTGAAAGCATCATGAGTCCATACATATTTTACAGGAAGTTCCATTAGAGCTGCCATCCTTACAGCAGGTTTCATATAATCAGAAAATACAAAGAAAGTACCTCCAGCAGGGATAACTCCTCCATGCAGGGCCATGCCGTTCATTACAGCTGCCATGGTTAATTCCGATACTCCAGCCTGGAGAAACGCCCCCGAAAATTCACCATTCGTGAAAGCTTTTGAATTTTTGAGAAAACCATCTGTTTTATCACTGTTAGAGAGATCTGCAGAAGTAACAATCATATTCTCAACATTTTTTGCAAAGTATCCCAATGCAATACCAGAGGCAGCACGGGTTGCAATATTGTCTTTCTGATCGATCTTGGTATAATCTATTTCTGGAACAGCACCACTAATGAATTTATTGTATTTTTCAGCAAGTGCAGCATTATTGGAATTCCATGTAGCTTTTACAGAAGCGCTTTCTTTGGCTTTTTCCCTTTTTAATTCGAGCACTTCTTTATAATAGTTAGTTACCTCAGGAAATACAGCAAATGGATTTTCTGGGTCCCCCCCCAAGTTCTCAACAGTTTTGTCAAAGGAGGCACCTGCACTTCCAATAGGTTGGCCATGAGTCGAAGTCTGGCTTTCAAAACTTTTTCCATCATCAGTAACACAGCCTTTACCCATAATTGTTTTACCAATAATAAGACTTGGCTTATCCTTTTCTTTTATTGATTCGTTAAGTGCATTTCGAATTTCAGCCGGGTCATTCCCGTTTATGCTTATAACATGCCATCCCCATGCTCTGTATTTGGCTGCAGTATCTTCTTTTGTGACCGCATTTGTTTCAGTGGAAAGTTGAATGTCATTGGAATCATAAAACATAATGAGGTTGCCTAAACCTAGATAACCGGCCAACCTGCCTCCTCCCTGTGAGATTTCCTCCTGGATACCTCCATCAGAAATAAAGGTGTAGGTTCTGTGACTCAACCAATCTCCAAACCGAGCTGCTAGGAATCTCTCTGTGATAGCCGCACCAATGGCAAATACATGTCCCTGGCCTAAGGGGCCAGATGTATTTTCAACTCCTCTGGAGACATTCAATTCCGGATGTCCGGGTGTTGGACTTTCCCACTGTCTGAAGTTTTTAAGTTCATCCAGTGAAAAACTTCCAGTTAATGTTAATATTGAATAAAGCATAGGTGACATGTGGCCCGGATCCAGAAAAAAACGATCGCGTTCTGCCCAGGCAGGATTATCTGGATCGAAATTCAAGAACTCACTGTATAACACATTAATGAAATCAGCTCCGCCCATAGCACCACCAGGATGACCTGAATTGGCCTTTTCTACCATTGCTGCGGAAAGAATTCGGATATTGTCGGCTGCTTTATTCAATACTTTGTCATTCATGAAGGGTGATTTTTTGTTTAGTTTATGATATCAGGTTCAAAAATATTAAGTTTTTCCCCAAAAGGGCTTCTCTTTTTTCAAAACTTATTAATTACTTATTTATTATACATTGTAGGTGCTTGAAGCAGTATCTCCACCACGGCCTGTCCAGTTTGTATGGAAAAACTCACCTCTTTCCCTGTCAATTCTTTCATATGTATGGGCACCAAAATAATCTCGCTGTGCCTGAAGTAAATTTGCTGGCAATCTTTCAGAACGGTACGCATCAAAATAATTAAGTGCAGATGTTAGAGCAGGAGCTGGAATACCATTAATAATAGCAGTAGCACAAACTTTTCTCCAACTATCCTGGGCATCCATAATAATTTCTTTAAAATATGGATCCAGCAAGAGATTGGTTAATTCTGGATTATTATCAAATGCTTCTTTAATTTTTCCAAGGAATACCGATCTGATGATACATCCTCCTCTCCACATAAGTGCAATGGGTCCATAATTTAAATCCCATCCATACTCTTTGGCAGCTTCCCTTAAAAGAACATAGCCCTGGGCATATGAAATTATTTTTGATGCAAAGAGTGCTTTTCGGAGGTCTTCTATAAATTCTCTTTTGTCTCCGTTGAACTCTGGAATAGGTCCAGATAATATTTTTGAAGCGATTACACGCTCATCTTTCTGGGCTGATAAACACCTGGAAAATACAGACTCCCCAATCAGAGTTAGAGGTATACCTAGATCAAGGGCAGCAATTCCTGTCCATTTTCCAGTTCCTTTTTGTCCGGCTGTATCCAGGATTTTTTCTACAAGGGGTTCTCCATCTTCATCTTTGAAAGCCAGAATATCTCTTGTAATTTCTATCAGATAACTATCTAACTCGCCTTCATTCCACTCCTTGAATACTTCATGCATTTCGTCATGATTGAGGTGTAAAAGGTCTTTCATTATCTGGTAGGCTTCGGTAATAAGTTGCATATCGCCATATTCTATTCCATTGTGGACCATTTTTACAAAATGGCCTGCACCATTATCACCCACCCATTCACAACATGGGGAGCCATCTTCCACTTTAGCACTAATGCTTTGGAAAATATCCTTCACATGAGGCCATGCTTCTTTAGAGCCTCCTGGCATTATGGATGGTCCCAACAAGGCGCCTTCTTCTCCACCTGACACACCTGTTCCAATGTATAAAAGGCCTTTACTCTCAAGATATTTTGTTCGTCGAATAGTGTCAGGAAAATGAGAATTACCACCATCAATAACGATATCTCCCTCCTCCAGATAAGGAATAACCTGCTCTATGAAATCATCGACAGGTTGCCCTGCTTTCACCAGCAACATTACCTTTCTTGGCCTTTTTAATGAATTTACAAATTCCTCGATTGTTTTTGTGCCTATGAAGTTTTTCCCTTTCCCACGTCCGTTTATAAACTTATCGACCTTTTCAGTAGTACGGTTGTATACAGCAACTGTAAATCCATTACTTTCCATGTTTAATACCAGGTTCTCACCCATTACGGCAAGACCTATTAATCCAATGTCGGCTTTTTCTTTCATTTTTCTATTTTGTTTTAAATCCTAAATCGTTTAATTTTTTTATTATTCTTTCAGTTTCATTTTCAAGCTGAATTTCATAAGAGCTAAATTCCCGTCGAATAGGGTAGTTCCCTCTTAAATTTTCAAACTCTATTAAATTCTTTCTTAAATTTTGATCATCTCCCTCTATCTCATATGTGAATCGAACTGCTTTTTCAAGGATCTTCTGATCAGATAAATCTTCGCAATTAATTGTGATTGACTTATTATTAGGCTCCGGTAAAGTGTCAGGATACCAGTTGCTTATAGGGAGGTGGAAATAGGATGATAGTGCATTTACTACCATGGAAGTTCCATTTGCTTTCCCATCAATAGAGTAGCCTGCAATATGAGGTGTAGCAATATCCACTAGTTTCATAAGTTCTGGATCGATCTCCGGCTCATGTTGCCATACATCCAAAACCGAGTTGGCAATCTTCCGGGAAATAAGGGCTTCCTTTAAAGATGATTCCTCGACAATAGGTCCACGAGAACTATTTATAAAAATGGCTCCTTTTTTAGTTGACCTGAGGAATTCTTTGTTTACCAGATCCTGGGTTTTATCTTTTCCAGTTTTATTTAAGGGTACATGCATACTTACAATATCGGATGCGCGAAGTAATTCTGGTAATGATGTGAACTGGGCTTTACCTTCATTTCTTTCCCGGGGAGGGTCATTTAGTAAGATATTGAAACCTAAATTCTTGCCAAGTTTTGCAACTTTTGATCCTACATTTCCAACGCCTATTATCCCCAGGTTCATCTTAGTGAAATCAAAATTATGCTTGTAAGATAAGTATGTTAAAGCACCACCAATATATTGCATTACTGAACCAGAATTGCAACCAGGTGCATTTACCCATTTAATATCCTTTTTGGTTAGCCAATCTGTATCAAGGTGGTCGGTCCCAATGGTAGCTGTGGCAACAAATTTCACCAACGTGCCTTCAAGTAATTCCTTATTTACTTTGGTTCTTGTCCGGGTAATCAGGGCATCGGTATTTTTTAAAACCTGCCGGTTTATTTCCTTGCCTGGAAAGTATTCCACAGTGCAAAAAGGTTCAAGTACACCCTTTAAAAAAGGTATCTTATCATCAGCAACTATATGTAAATCTTTCTTTAACAATTCTACTTATTATAGTAACTTTCCACAATTGAATCCATAACCCTGGAAGTCCTTGCAGCAGTCTTTCCAGTGCTTGGACATTTACCATCCCCTCTTAGCTCGTCAACAATACTTTGTATGAGATTATACTGTATATTTTCAGGATTCTTGTATTTTATTAATTCAGTTCCATTTGATGTTATAACTTCAACAGGTATTGGATTAAAGGTAGAGAACTTAATTTTCCCCTTTTCTCCAATAAACTCCAGTACATCCTCCTCAGCACTAAAATCTGAAGTAAAACACCAAGAGCCGTTTCCAAGAACATCAGATTCAAATTTAAAATTAGCAAGTACGATGTCTTCTGCTGAATATCTCCCAGCTTGATTTTCTGCAAAACCATTTGATTTAATAATGGGGCCAAACAAAAAGTCCAAATAATCAAGCTGATGGGAAGATAAATCAAAAAAATGACCTCCTCCTGCAATCTCGGGAATAACTCTCCATTGCAGGTTTTTTGAGTCCAGATCAGACTCCATAAAAGGTTTGGTTAAACGAATCCGGACAAATCGGACATCCCCAATCACCCCTTTTTCTATCAACTCTTTTACCAATAAAAATCCGGGCAAAGACCTTCTGTAATATGCTACAAAAAGTGGGACTCCAGTTGATTCTGACACTTCGTTCATTTCCTGACATTCCTTATAGTTTCTGGCCATAGGCTTTTCAACATAAACCGGTTTTCCGGTTTTCATGGCCATAATAGCATATTTTGCATGAGTATCAGGCGGAGTTGCAATATATACGGCATTAACTTCTTTATCATTAATTAAGTCTTCAGCTTTATCATACCATTTTGGTACCTTATGCCTTTGAGCATAGTTTTTTGCTTTTGCCCCATCCCTCCTCATGACAGCAATCAATTTCGAATTATTTATTTTATTAAATGCAGGTCCACTTTTTAATTCCGTTACAGACCCACACCCAATGATACCCCACTTTATTTGTTCCATTTTCACTAGCTATGCTTGTTTGCTCTCAGGTCTTTTTGCCATTAGTTCAATATCAGTAAGATCAGAAATCATAATTGGTTTCCCTGAATCAATACTTTTCCTGGCGGCTATACCAATTAGTATGGACATCGCTCCATCTCTTGTTCCTGCAGCATGATTGAAAGGGTCAGGCATCCCCGGGTTTCTGAAAATCATATCCTGCAACCGCTGATCTCCACCACCGTGGCCACCTGAGGATCTGGGAACCTTTACCAATTCGTAATTGTTCCAGTTTTTATTTACCATAATCTCGCGATAATCGGTTGATATGTCTTCTTTATCCTGCGACATCTCTAGTGCATGCAGTTCTGCCTGGTTGATTTTTTCTTCTTTTCTCCAGGGGATATCTTCCCAGGTATCAACTCTGCCATCAAAGCCATTAAAGGCTATTCTATATCCCTCATAAGGCGAATAAGCTGTTAATGAGTAACTTACCGTAATGCCATTGGCGTATTTTATTTGTACTGCCATTTTATCAAATATATCTATCTCATCTCTAAAAAGGCAGTTGTCACGTATGTATCCATCATATTTCTCATTTGCAACATAGAGGTCCATAAGTCTTTTATTTTTGGTAATGTCCCAATAAAATTTACATTTTTCAGTATGTGGACATGTTCGGCATTTGTCGCCGCGAAAAGCATTGTTTTTCCCATAATATTCCAGTGCTCCAAAGGCAAACACTTCTACAGGGTCTGAATCTATCCACCAGTTTAGCAGGTCGAAATGATGGGTGGCTTTGTGAACCAGCAATGTACCGCCTTTATCTCGTAAACCGTGCCATCTCCTAAAATATGAAGCCCCGTGATAAGTATTCAAATACCAGTGGAAGTCAACAGATGTAATACGACCAATGGTTCCTGATGAAAGTATTTCTTTAATTTTTGTTGGATGTGGCCCAAACCGATAATTAAATCCTACGATTACTTTTTTACCTGTTTTTCTTTCCGTATCAATAATTTTTTGGGCTTTTACATCGTCGGTTGTCATGGGTTTTTCAGTTAAAACATCTGCTCCCATTTCCAGACCTTTGATAATAAATTCATGATGTGTTGAATCAACGGTTGTAACCATTACAAGATCAGGCTTGGTTTTGGTCATCATTTCATCAAAGTTGGTGAATGTTGGGCAATCCACTCCAATATAGCCCTTGGCATATTCCAATCTACCTGGGTTTATATCGCAAAGACCAACAAATTCAACAAGATCAGAGTATTGTTGAACAATTCGCCTGCCCCAGAAAGAGGAACCTCTCACACCCGTACCCACTAAAACGATCTTCCTTTTCTTATCTTTTAAGGGGTTTGCAATAGCTGAAACAGGATTTGCAATGAGGCTTCCTGCTGCTGCAATGCCAGTGGTGGCAATAAAATTTCTTCGACTAAATTTTGTTGTTTCCATAAGGTAAGTATTAATTATTCGAATTTATTTTTTGTAGCCCATAAACCAAGGGCAGGGTTTGATATAAAATAAATCTTTTCTTCATTCGGGAGTATATTATAACCCTCCTTGAGTTCAGAAGGATTATATTTCGTCATCATAGTACTTAGGTTGGCATATTGGAAGCCTACTCCTTCAATTTCTTCTCTGCTCAACTTACCCGGGCAATATGTAATATTAAACCTACCTTCTGATGAGCCATGAATTAAATGTGCTGCTGCAGCAAGGTTATTGCTTAGATCGGTATTTTCTTTTACTGCTTCAATGGTATTTTCCGTACCATTATACCCATATTTACGTATCAATCTATCTATTTGAGGATCTTCACCAAACTCTTTTACTCCTGGCCCTAGTACTATTAATTCTCCTTTGTCTGCAAGGGCCATTCGGGTTCTGTAAATGGCCTTATTCCCAAGCCATGTACTTTTGTATTCTAAAGGGTCTAGGTAAACGACAACTTTATCAAGAGGACTTGAAAGCATTTCAAAATTCACTTTGAAAGAAAGTTCAGCCGCTTTATAGAAGCATTCATGATCATCTCCAATATAGAGGCCACGAGGAACCAACTCTCCTGATTCATCTCTATCAATAACTGTAAGGATATAAACTATATGGGGCAAATTTGACGATAAATGATCTGATGCATAATTCAGGACAGCACGAACCGGGTTGTCAGCCCTACCCATAATCCTTTCCATTCCGTAAACTGCTCCCAGGTAATGACTTTTATTAATCCCCTCAGAACCTCCCGTACCTACAAATACGTTCTTATTGTAATTTGCCATTCCAATAACTTCATGAGGTACAACCTGTCCAATTGATAAAATTAGATCGTGGTTTCCCTCAATCAGTAAACTATTTACCTGAGCACTCCACTCAAATGATACTTTTCCCTCTGATGCCTCACGAACAAAACTCTCCGGCACCTTACCGAGGGTAATTACATCGTTTCTCCAGTCATGAACTCTGAATAGCTCCATTGGGATATCACCAAACATTTCTTCAAGCTCATCAGGTGGCATGGCAGAGTGAGTTCCCAAAGCCGGTAAAATGTCAGTTAAGGAGTTACCATAATAATCATAGATCATTTTGGTGAGATCTCCTGCTCTTGAATGAATTCGGGTATTATCAGGGGGAATGGCCAACACTCTCTTTTTTGCACCCAATTTTGCAAGCGCCTCAAAAAGACCCTTTTCCATATCCTTTTTAGTGAGTGCTTCTGTTTCCGATCCAATTTGATAATAAATCATATTGCTATATTTTGATTAATTCCAGGGAGGAATATTGGGCAATGATTTGTTAAATTCATCTATTAATTCCTTTTCGTAATTACCGGCATAGGAGCCATTCAGGAATTTATCAGCAGCTTCTTCGTAAAAACGTTTCCAGGAACTTTCTTCATGCCCGGGAACAATGGGAAAAAATAAGACCCCATTCTTTTTGGCTGCATTATAATCACCAGGAGCATCTCCAATCATTAGTATTTTATCATCAGGGAATTTCCCTTTTGCTGCCAGTGCCAGGTGTTCAGTTTTCGTACCATACTCCTGTCCTGCAATGATTCTAACATATTTGTCAATCCCATTTTCTTCCCATTCTCTTTCAAGGGCTTCAACAGGTGTTTGTGATACTACAATGGAGTCAGTTCTGTCTTTTACTTTCTCAAAAGATTCTTTAACCCAGGGAAAAGGTTTTAAACCTTTCACCCATTGACCTATTTCTTTGTTTATATTTTTGGACCAGCTCAAAACGAGGTCTATATCCGGGTCCTGAACTACCTTCGCATAGTTTTCCAGAGCAGGATTACCCAGTTTTGTCTCATTTTCAGCCCATTTTTTAAGAGCTGATAGATCCGGAACTTCAAATCCTCTGGATTTAACATCTGCCCGATCATTCAGTAGGTCAAAACATTCAATCAGGGCAAGGAACCTGTTTATACCACGATGTTGAGAATATAAGTTTACAAATTCCCAGGTTTCTCGTGCAATTTTTGAAATAGGAAGTAAACCATAAAACCTTAAAGTGTTGGGGCAAAAGAATTCTTTTTGCTTTGGTTCCATGGAATCAAATACACATCCATCAGAATCGATACCAATGAAGTACTCTTTAGTGGGTTGAAGATCTTTTAATTTTTGTTGAGGATTCATAGTTCTATATTTTCTCTTGATTCAAGTAAAGTATAATCTAGCTCAATATTAGTATGCTTCTGGCAAATAATCATTTAGTTTCTTATCAGCGAAAATCGGTTTGAATTGTGTAAACCTCTGCCTACCATCCACTATGGGAACGGATGGCCAGTCATCACCAATCAGGGGTCTGACGTAATCCAGGAATTCATCTGAGACATCCACTCTACTCTTAGTAATCCATTTTTCAGGGAAAGTTCGTTCCGACAGGGCCACTTTTTCCAGCGGCACTTTATCATAATATACATTGTAAATTTTGCCAGGTTTCCGTAAAATTGTGGCCATCCATCCATTCCCTTCAAATAGAGCAATGTTAACCGCTTTCTGTCCAACTTTGTAAGCCTCTTCAAGGTCGACCACTGAGGTGTAGATGGCAGAAGATCGCTGATCTGTTCCCATTATTTGCCCACGAGCCATTCCTTTTGCTTTCAAACCAGCCTGATTAAGGTAATTTACAACAGCCTGACTAGCTGAAAGTTTTACTGATCCAAACGAGGTATGACCAAAGGCGTCCTTTGCTTTATCAGCTTCACCAATATCAAATCCTTCGCTAACAACAACAATACATCTGCCATCCTTCTTTAGCTGATCGTTTACTTTATCAGCCATTTCTGACAATCCTAGTTTCGATTCAGTAAGGTAGATTTGCAGAGGCGTATTTCTATCAGGGTCGGCAAGCCGGGCAGCTGCTGGGATGTATCCAATTTTTCTTCCCATGGCCTGAAGAACCAATACAGGATCAGCAGGGGAGGAACCATGGTTTTCTTCATTTGCATTTTGCACCAAATGTGTCCAGTATCTGGCAACGCTGCCAAAACCCGGAGTGTGGTCAATGAGTTTAAACTCATTGTCTCCTACATCATTGTCAATGGTTTTTGGAACCCCAACTGCAATAACCTCGAGGCCTTTCTCCTTGCAAATCTCACTAACACGATAAGCTGTATGCTGCGAGTCATTACCACCTATATAAAAGAAATAACCAATGTTATGTGCCCTGAAAATATCCACTACCCTTTCCATGTCTTTTAACTGGTGATCTTTAATTTTGTACCTGCAGGTACCAATACTACCCGCTCCGGGAGTGTTTCTCAGCAAATTTATCTCTTCTTTGTCCTGAGCTGTTATATCCAGGAGTTCCTCCTTTAAGACACCTTCTATTCCATGCCAGCCTCCATAAATTTTTCCAATCTTTTCAGGATACATTCTGCAGGCCTCAATAATGCCTCTGAGTGAATTATTTATAACAGGGGAAGGTCCTCCTGATTGTGCTACAATTACATTCTTTTTCATGAACAATAATCTATTCAGTTAATAACTAATAACTCGCTATACTCCGCTATATGCATTAAATCCACCATCAATAGGCACTACAATACCCGTAACGAAATCCGAGAGGCCAGATAACAGGTACAAAATGGTTCCATGAATTTCTTCAAAGTCTCCAAAACGCCCCATTGGGGTATTGTTGATTATTTTTTGTCCTCTGCTGGTAAGTTCCCCAGTTTCTTTATCATAAAGCAGGAATCTATTTTGTTCACCAACAAAAAAACCAGGAGCTACGGCATTAACTTTAATGTTTTGTTTGGCCATATGTACAGCAAGCCATTCAGTAAAATTATTAATGGCCGATTTTGCCGCAGAATAGGCACCTACTCTGGTTAAAGGATGGAAAGAGCTCATTGAGGAGAAATTAATTATAGAACCGCCTTCCAGTTCAAGCATATCTCGACTGAATACCATGGTAGGCAATAAAGTACCTGAGAAATTTAATTCATACACATTCCGGAACCCTTCCACATCCATACCGTAGAATGATTTTTCCAATTCACCCGGCTCAGTAGATTCAAGAAACTCAACAGCGGTTGTTCCTTTTGGAGAATTTCCTCCGGCAGCATTTATTAAAAAGTTTACTTTTCCTAAATGATCATTTGTTTTTTTCTTGGCCATCTCAAGAGATTCTTTATCCAGTACATTGGTCTCTATACCAATGGCTTTATTGCCTGTAGCGGATCGAATTTCTTCGGCAACTTCTTCCGCTCGTGAACCATTCAGGCCAAGAATGGCCAGGCTTATTCCAACCTTTGATAAGTACATAGCCAGTGACGAGCCAATGGCTCCACCTCCACCTGTTAGTACACATACTTTGCCATCTAAATTCTTAAAAATTGTATTTTTCATTAGCTTAGCTTTTCAAAATCGATATAAAATTTATAGTTTTCTTTCGTTATTATCGCCAAAGGCATGTAATTTGTTTTTTCAATTTCTCGCTTTTGTATGAGGGTGTCAAAAATTGCCAATAAGCCCTGATATCCCTGAGTAATGGATTTCTGACAAATTAGAAAATCTATGGTTCCATCTTTCAGAAACTTAATATTTGCTTCAGTTAGATCATAACCCAGGATAAACAGTTTCCCTTTTCCTATTTTATCTATTTGTGCCGTTACCTTATGGGCTGAAGAAGTAATAAATATACCCCTGGTTCTGTTGTGAATATTCTCAGATAATACTTTGTGGAGTTTTTTTTCATTTTGGGAGGAGATATTAATATGAACGATCTTGCATTTAGGATGATGTTCTTTCATGTATTTATTAAATCCTTTTTCACGATCCCTGAAATGGGGATGATTTACAAGTTCTCGAGCAAAATTCAGAACTATTACTTCCGATCTCTTTTTTAGATTAAAACTTAGTAGTTTTCCGGCCAGATAACCACTCTGATAAGAGTCCTGTCCATAAAAGCTGAGATTGTCCTGACCTTTAATAGTGGAATCGATAAAAACATAAGGGATTCCCTTTAGGTCACATTTCTTGATAAATTCTTTTGATTCACGTTCAAAAACCGGTGCAAATAATATCCCGTCCGGATTTGACAAAATAATATCAAGAGTTTTTTTTCTGAATGAGTTCTCATCTTTCAGGTTGAAAAAGTGTTTTTCTACAACTACACCATAACCTGAAATTTCTTTTTCAGCTTTTTCAATCCCGAAAAGGGGAGCGCCCCAATATGCATTGTCTTTGGTTTGATGCGGAATTAATGTGACAAACCGAAATATTTTATCAGATGCTAGTCTTTGTGCCAGTAAATTTGGTTGGTAATTTAAGTCTTTGCAGATACTTAATACTTTCTCTCGGGTTTCGTCGGATACTCTTCCTCGATTGTATAATACCCTGTCAACTGTAGCCTTTGAGACACCTGCCTTTTCAGCTATATCATTAATTCCGATCCTGACCGTGTTTTCGATGATTTTAGGATTTTAATTAATGTAATAATTTTCTGTATGCTCTACAAAATTAAGAATTAATCTGGATATTGCGGGAACGTTCCCGCAAATTTATTAATTTTTTTCAGAGAAAGTTTTAAGTCTACAAAATTCGCCTTTAAGGAGACAAGTTGTCTCTTTTGATTAGAAAGATTTTTAAGAAATAATGTCTGGCTGAATGTTGATCCAGGTTGGAATAAATGCAAAGTAAGGAAGGGGGCTCCTGTAAATATATTTCTACCGGGTGAAATGCTTAAGCATTTCATCTCGGTCATTATGTGAATCTTCCTGGCGCTTCAAACTCAAATAAATGAGCAAAGAGAAAATAGGAATTATAGGCATAAGAATTGCATTTCCTATACTTCCCAGGATTAACTGAGCAGGATTGCTCGCAAGTTTACCCGCCTGAACAGAGCTTGGGTCTTTCATAACCTCAAAGAAACTGCCCGCAAACGGAGCTATGGTCAAAGCTGATATTATCATAGATAGAACCATATAAAGCAGGAAAATTAGGACAACATATCCTACTGTCTTCCAAAAATCAGAATGAACAAGTTTGAAACATCTTGAAATGGCATCCAATGGTTTTGCATCTTCAATTATCACCAACGGAACAATGGGGAAAAATACGGTACCAAGGTAAATAAAGGCCAGGAGTGACCCTATAATCAGGAAGAATACTCCTAGGGTTGTTCCCACAAGAATTATAATACTGGTCAATAAGGTGGCTCCCAGTAAGGGTAAATAATATTTACTCACCGATTCTGAAAAAATGGTTGAGTGGCTTTTTTCTGACTCCGACCCTTCATTTAGCAATATAGCTGTGATAAACAGGTGTAACAAGGTATAAGCCAATATCATTAATAAGAAAATAAGCAAGGAGTTTTTTAAAATACCCATGGCCTTTTCCGGATCCTCAGCCAATTCGTAGAAATTCTCCATGTATGGATTGATTAACACGGAACTTAAATATTGTATAATAATTACTACAACAAAACTGTATAAAAAGAACCAACCAAAGTTTCTTTTATAAATTTCCCAGGCACTCTGGAACAAAGTGTCAAGGTTTGTCTCCTTATAAGAAGTATGATTCCGGTAGTTTTCCACGAATTAATTATGATTAAGTTCAAGTTTCTATTATCGAAAAGCAGCTAATATTACCAAGCTTCATTTTTTCAGGGACAAAACTACATAAATTCCGCGTATGAGAAAAAGTTACTTCTGGTTCTTGAAAATTATTGGAAAACCTTGAGATCAGATTGCTTATTAATTAAATAATAGGGATAATTATTGCAGCTTTAATTTTGTATTTATTTGATTATGAGTTGTTTCTAAATAACTTTAATGTGATATGAGATTTGACCTAGGTTGTTAAACAGAATTAAATTATATTTAGTTGTAATTTATAAACAGCCCAAGGCTTTTTAATATATTGATTATTAGGGACATGAATTCATTTTCCTCTTGTAAAATCGATTTAGCAACATATTATTTTTGTCAGGGCTTGTGGATTTAATAATTAAGGAGTTTCTTTTTAGCTTAAAAGTCTGAATGAAGAATACATCTTTAAGTGATATTGCACGCAAACTTGGTGTTTCTACCACATTGGTTTCATTGGTTCTGAATGGGAAGAGTAAAGAAAGTCGGATCAATAAAGAAATGGCTCAGAAGGTCTTGAAAACGGCCAGTGAAATGAACTACAAGCCAAATCAGCTGGCCAGAGGCTTACGAACCGGGAAGACTCATACATTAGCATTAATAGTAGCTGACATTTCCAATATATTTTTTGCAAGGCTTGCCAGGGTCATTGAGGATGAAGCTGGGAAATTCGGTTACAAGGTTATGTTTGGTAGTTCAGACGAGAATCCCGAGGAATTAGATGAAATGTTAAATATTTTTCAGGAAAGAAAAGTAGATGGCTTTATCATTTCCCCAACCATTGGTAGTGCCAAATTTATCACAGAGTTGAAGAAGAAAAATATCCCTTTTGTGCTGATAGATCGCTACTTTCCAAAAATAAAATCAAACTATGTAATTGTTGATAATTATAATGCCTCCTACAGGGCAACTTCCCACCTATTAAAATTTGGATATAAGAGAATTGGTACTCTGACTATCTCTCCTGAATTGTCACAAATGCGGGATCGTATGAGTGGATTTAAACAAGCCTTACGAGATGAAGGAATAAGGTTTGAAAATAAATTTGTTGGAGATATTGAGTATAACGATCTGAGGGAAAGCGTTTTTGAAAATGTAAAAAAACTCCTTTCCCCACCTTTGAATGCAAGGGCCCTCTATTTTCAGAACTATATTTTGGGAGTAGCAGGATTGGAATGTATCAAGGAAATGAAACTTAGAGTACCTCTTGATGTGGCGGTTGTTTGTTTTGATGATCCAATTGAGTTTAGACTTTTTGAGACTCCAATAACGGCTATAAAACAGCCAGTTGAAGAAATTGGGGAACAAGCAGTTCGAATTCTGCTTGATGAGTTAAATGGTTCTTCAACCGGTGAAAGAAATGTAGTTCTACCTACTCAGTTTCATGTGCGTCGTTCTTGTGGGAACCTGGATTTTTTGTAAATATTTGAATTAGAAATAGCGAAACGTGTAATATAATTTTTACTAAAAAATATAATCATGAAAAAAAGTCTGTTTCTTTTTATTCCTGTTTTTCTCATTGTTGCCTTGAATGGATATGGGCAAAAAACGGAGTCATTCAATGGACTTCAAACTCACATGGGTAACTTGTACCGGCTTTCAAATGCAAAAACAAGGTCAATTAGTCCCGAAAACTTTACAGGAGAAAAAGGGAAAGGTGGAATGGCAACACTTGAAGAGGGCTCTGCTGCGAATGCTGCAAGAGAGCTAGGGCAGGGATGGAAGGTAAATCCCTATGTGCATATTCAACCTGGGGAAACCTTTGTTCTTGCAGAAATTGAAGGTTCTGGAGCAATCAATCACATTTGGATGACTCCATCAGGAGATTATCGATTAAATATTTTGCGATTTTATTGGGATGATGAGGAGTTACCCTCAGTAGAAGTACCTGTAGGTGATTTTTTTGCTTCCGGTTGGGGAAAAGGAAATGAACCTCTCATACAATCGCTGGCAGTTTGTATAAATCCAAGGAGCGGATTTAACTCATACTGGCAAATGCCATTTCGCAAAAAATGCAAGATTACTATGGAAAACATGGATGATGAAAAGATGACATTGTATTATCAGGTTGATTACACACTTACTGAAGTCGAAGATGATGCAGCCTATTTTCATGCTCAGTTCAGAAGAACAAACCCCTTGCCAAATATGACTGATTTTACAATTGTAGATGGAATTAAAGGAAAAGGCCAATATGTTGGTACCTATATTTCGAGGGGTGCATTTAGTGAAGGTTGGTGGGGCGAAGGTGAAATAAAATTTTATATGGATGGGGATACTGATTTTCCTACTATTTGCGGAACTGGTGAGGAAGATTATTTCTGCGGATCCTATGGTTTTGAAATGAGAAAGGATGAAAACGGAAAGGATGTATACACACCTTTTAGTTCTCTGTATTCAGGTTTTTATTTTATTGAAGACTCTAAGGAAACTGACTACTTGAGTAGAGTTGGAGAATACCGCTGGCATATTACTGATCCCATTCGTTTTGAAAATGATCTTAAAGTGACCATCCAAAGCTTAGGCTGGCAAAGTGGTGGCCGCTATCTTCATCTGGATGATGATTTGTCATCTGTAGCATACTGGTATCAGGCAGAACCACACAATCCTTTTCCGAAAACCCCAATCAAAGCTGATTTGGAAATAATCCTTGAAAAATAAGTGTAACTTTTATTTACATATGACATGAAAAACTTCCTTCACCTGCTAGTTATAACATTCATTTTGATTACATCTTCTGGATTCCTGGTGGCTCAGGAGAATGAGTGGCCCATTCTTAAACATTACGATGAAAATCATGTGGATCAGGTTGCTTTACCTCTTGGAGGAATAGGCACCGGAACGGTTTCTCTTGGAGGACGTGGGAACTTGCTTGACTGGGAAATCATGAACCGTCCTGCAAAAGGTTACAATCCAGGCCCAAGTTTTGAAATAGCTCCTTTTTTTGTATTGTATACGAAACAGGGCGACAAGACGGATACTCGATTATTAGAAGGGCCAGTTCCCCTGTATAATTATGAAGGAAGTAGGGGTGTAGACAGAACAACAAATCATGGGATGCCGAGATTTGAAAAGTCAACTTTTGAAACAGCTTATCCATTAGGTATTGTTAATTTAGTTCATGAGGGTCTTCCAGTTGAAGTAAGGATAAAAGGTTTTAACCCCTTCGTTCCCACAAATACTGATAAAAGTGGTATTCCAATAGCTATTTTAAGATTTGAAGTAACAAACACAACTGATGCAGTAGTTGAAGCTTCCGTATGTGGATCAATGCAAAATTTTATTGGTGACGATGGGAAGTTTGGAGTCGCAAAAGGAAATGTAAATGATTTTAAGGATGAAGCTGATTTCAAGGGAATCTTTTTTTCGTCAGAAACTCTGGATAATGAGGAAGAGCAGTGGGGAACCATGGCTCTGGTTACCACCTCTGTTGAAAATGTGACTTACCGGACAAATTGGAAAAAGCAACATTGGGGATCTTCAATCCTTGACTTTTGGGATGATTTTAGCCAGGATGGTGAACTGGAGGAACGTCCTTCCAGTGGAGAAAATATGCCCATGGCATCTTTGGCCACGAAATTTATGCTTAATCCTGGTCAGACAAAGGAAATCGAATACCAAGTTAGTTGGCATTTTCCAAACAGGATGGCCTGGGCATCTTCCATGCTGAAGAATTATTATACCACCCAATATTCCGATGCACTCGATGTGGTTCAAAAGACCCTTCCTCAATTAGAACTCCTGGAAAAAGAAACCATAGAGTTTGTTGATGCTTTCATCCATTCTGATTTACCGGAGGAAGTAAAAGAAGCAGCTTTGTTCAATTTAAGCACCTTAAGAACTCAGACATGCTTCCGAACCGACGATGGTTATTTTTATACCTGGGAAGGCTGTAATGATGATTCCGGCTGTTGTTTTGGTTCTTGTACTCATGTTTGGAATTATGAACATGCAACCGGTTTCCTATTTGGTGAACTTGCAAAAGGAAAAAGGGAAGTAGAGTTTGGAATGGCAACAAATACGGATGGATTAATGAGCTTCAGGGTCAGGCTGCCAAAGGAGAATACCAAAGCATTTGGATTGGCTGCTGCTGACGGGCAGATGGGTGCTATAATGAAAATGTATCGCGATTGGCAACTTTCTGGTGATAATGAAATGCTTAAAAGATTGTACCCTAATGTTAAGAAGGCCCTTCAGTTTTGCTGGATCTCTGGTGGCTGGGATGCAGATACAGATGGGGTCATGGAAGGAATACAGCACAACACAATGGATGTGGAATATTACGGGCCCAATCCACAGATGGGAATCTGGTACCTTGGAGCCTTACGGTCTGTTGCAGCAATGGCCACTCAAATGGGTGATAAAGACTTTGCAAAGGATTGTTTGGCATTATATAACAATGGGCGCAAATGGATTGATTCCAATCTTTTTAATGGAGAGTATTATATTCACAAAATTCAGATTCCAGAAAATATTGACAATATAAATCCGAGCCTTGTTATAGGCATGGGTGGAGACGATAAACTGGAGCCAGATTATCAACTGGGTGAGGGATGCCTGGTTGATCAGTTGGTGGGGCAATATGTGGCCCATATTTGTGGGCTGGGTTATTTGGTGGATCCTACGCATGTCCAGCAGACCTTGAAAAGCATAATGAAGTATAATTACCAGAGTAATCTAAAAGATCATTTTAATAGTTTTAGGACCTATGCCCTGGGTGATGAATCGGCTCTCTTAATGGCGAGTTATCCCAAAAGCCGTCCTGTAAATCCATTTCCATATTTTACAGAAGTGATGACAGGTTTTGAATATACAGCTGCTGTGGGAATGCTTTACGAAGGATTAGATGAGGATGGCCTCTTGTGTATTAGAAATATTCGTAATCGTTACGATGGCTTTAAACGAAGTCCATTCGATGAAGCTGAATGTGGCCATCATTATGGTCGTGCTATGGCAAGCTGGTCATCTGTGCTCGCACTTACTGATTTTAATTACTCTGCGGTTTCAGGTATTTTGCAAATTACCTCCGATGTAGGTAATCATTTCTGGTCGACTGGTTATGCATTTGGTACAATTCATATTGAAGATGAGGTTAATTTCAAACAGGTTCGTGTTAAAATTATCCAGGGATCTGTTAAGCTTAATGAAATTCAGCTTAAAGCTTTTGGAAAAGCCCAGGTGAAAACCAGGACATTAAAAAAGGGTGATGAGCTGATGATTCGTGTAAAAAGAACAGACTCAAAAACTGCTCAAACCTTAAATGTTATTTCAGATAAAAAATTTGATATCGTTGCGCCCGTTGAAATTCTGGATAATAATAATGAAATAATCAGGATAAAATCATTTGATGAACCTTTTGAGCTTAGCTTGAGTTGCAGTACTGTAGGAACGAAAATTAGGTACACCTTAGATGGCTCTGAGCCCAATTCCAGGTCACCCCTTTATACAGATCTAATTTCAATTAAAGAACCTGGACGAATAAAAGCACTTGCTTTCCTAAGAAAGAGGTCTGGCCTGATTTCTACGTATGCAGACTTTATAAAGGTGAAGAATTATGCTTTTATAGAATTGTTGAATTCTCCTTCTCAGAAATATCCGGGTAAGGGTGCACAGACATTGGTGGATGGTATAAAAGGGACTTCTAATTTTTCTGATGGCAGATGGTTGGGTTTTGAAGGCGATGATTTGGAAATTACTTTGGATATGGGAGAGAAAAAAGAAATCAATCAGATTAAGGTTGGACTATTTAAGGGTGAAGACTCATGGATTTTCCTTCCTGAAAACATAAGGTTTTTCTATTCCACGGATGGAACTACTTATAGTGAAAATCTTTTACTTCCGGGTTCAGATCTTTCAAAGAAGGATGGAAGTTTGTATGAAGGGATTTTGAAAGTAGACTTGACAGAATCTGTACAATACATTAAAATTAAGGCGAAAAATATAGGAACATGCCCTGAAGGACATGAGGGAGAAGGCAATAAGGCCTGGCTTTTTGTAGATGAGATAACAATTGAATAATTTATAAACACAAATTAAAAATGAAAACATTTGCTAAGATTTTTATTACAGTATTGATTGTTTTAAGTTTTTCTACTTGCACTACCCAGGAGCCTGTAAACTACCTGGAAGAGACACAGGAAGATTTCGATGCCAGAATGGAATGGTGGCGAAATGCCGGGTTCGGAATGTTTATCCACTGGGGACCTTATGCGGTACCAGCAGGAGTTTACGAAGGTGAAGAGATTAGTGGTATAGGAGAATGGATAATGAATTCGGCACAAATTCCTATTGGTGAATATGAGGAGTTTTCACGCCAGTTTGTTCCGGTTGAATATGATGCAGATGAGTGGGTTAAGGTAGCTAAGGAGGCTGGGATGAAATATATTATTATCACCTCTAAACACCACGATGGATTTTGTTTGTGGGATTCTGAAGTGTCAGAATATGACGTAATTGATTTTTCACCTATCAATAGGGATTTATTGAAAGAACTAAAGCATGCATGCAATAAACATGGTATAAAACTGGGTTTTTATCATTCTATTATGGACTGGCACCATCCGCATGCACAGGCTCCCCATTATCCCACTTACAACAATGGTAAAAAAGTTAACCCGGAGTTTCCTTTGTATTATGAGGAATATATGAAACCACAGCTTGCGGAATTGATCAAAAATTATGATCCGGAGGTTTTATGGTTTGATGGGGAATGGGTACCAGAATTCACCCATGAGCAAGGACAGGATCTATATCAGTTTATCAGGGAATTAAAACCAGAGATAATTATTAATAATAGAGTTGATAAAGGAAGACAGGGTATGCAAGGAATGAGCAAAGGAGACAAAGAGTATGCAGGAGACTTCGGCACACCTGAGCAAGAAATTCTTGAAGGTGCATCTGTATTGGATTGGGAGTCCTGCATGACTCTGAATGATACCTGGGGATATAAATCCGGGGATGATAACTGGAAATCATCTAAAACCCTCGTTCATAACCTCGTTGATATAGCTTCCAAAGGCGGAAATTACCTCCTGAATATTGGACCAATGGCCAATGGCTTAATTCCGGAACCTACTGTAAGCAGATTAAAGGAAGTGGGAGTTTGGATGAAAGTGAATGGAGAGGTGATTCATAATTCCAGAGCAATTAATAACTATATGGAAACGGAGACTTTATACTTTGTTTCTGAAAGGGACAAGAAATATTTATATGCCATAACCACTCAATGGCCTGGGAATTCAATAAAGTTTAAAAATGTTAGGCCTAAAAGTGGGACGAAAATTAAAATGCTGGGATACGAGAAAGCATTGGAGTGGAATGACCTGGGGGAAGAGGGAACAGAAATTTTAATACCGGCAGACCTGCAAAATGAAGAAAATAGACCATGCGATTATGCCTGGGTGTTTAAAATGAAGGGCGAGGAGGTTAAATAAAGGAAGAATCGAATTATTAATTCATACAGGTTTTTAAAAATGATCAGAATGGATAGAAATTTCATTGTAATCACAATATTATTAGTGATTCTTACTGGATGTAACAGAAGGGAACAGCAAGAATCACAAAAACCCAATATTATTTTTATTCTTGTGGATGACCTCGGTTGGCGTGATGTTGGATACATGGGATCCCGTTTCTATGAAACACCAAATATTGATAAATTGGCAGGCATGGGAATGTCCTTTACGAATGCCTACGCGGCATGTGCAGTTTGTTCCCCAACCAGGGCTTCAATAATGACTGGGAAATACCCTGCAAGACTGGGGGTAACCGATTGGATTCACTTTCTTGATCCTGCAGCTGCTGAGACTGCTGAAAAGGGAGAACACCCTCAAGAGTATGTTGGTGATATCGGACAGAAACTTATTTGCCCACCAAATAAATATTGGCTTGACCTGAAGGAAATAACTGTGGCCGAGATTCTTAAAGATGCGGGTTATGTTACGGCTCATATCGGAAAATGGCATCTGGGACCGGAAAAATGGTGGCCTGAGAACCAGGGATTTGATTTTAATTATGGTGGTGCTGATCTGGGCCAGCCGCCTTCCTATTTTGATCCATACAAGAGGAATGAAACCCGTCCAGGGATTCCAACATTGAAGCCAAGAAAAGAGGGAGAATATCTTACCGATCGGGAAGCGGACGAAGCAGTTAATTTTATCGCTACACATAAGGATACCATCTTCTTCCTGAATCTTTGGCATTATGCAGTGCATACACCCATCCAGGCAAAAGAAGATATAATCCAGAAATACACTGAAAAAACTCCGGATGGCAATCAGAAGAATCCGGTATATGCCGCAATGATAGAAAGTGTAGATGATGCTCTGGGTAAGGTCCTTATCTCATTGGAAAAAAATAACCTAATGGATAATACTATTATCGTATTCTTCTCAGATAATGGAGGTTTGGTGCCTAAAACTTCAAATAATCCCTTACGTATCGGGAAGGGATATCCCTATGAAGGAGGAATTCGGGAACCAATGTTTGTTTTCTGGCCCGGAAAAGTTAGTCCTGAATCAGTATGTGACGTTCCTGTTACAAGCGTCGACTTTCTACCTACAATTTGTTCAATGGCCGGAATTACCATTCCAAATATTGAAGGTTTAGATGGTCAAGATCTTACTCCTTTACTAATTGGTGAAGAGGATTCAAATCGGGAAGCAATATTTTGGCATTTCCCGCATTACAGAGGACAAATTTTTCCTTATAGTATTATTCGAAAGGGTAATTACAAACTATTAAAACGTTATGAGGGGAAAACTTTTGAACTCTACGATCTGGATAATGATATTTCAGAGACAAATGATTTATCTGATTCACAGCCTGAAAAGGTAAAAGAATTGAATGCTTTGTTGGAAGAGTGGCTTGTCGAAACCAATGCTAAGATTCCTGAACCAAATCCAAATTACCTGGCACCGCGGGAAGTAGAACATCTTGGTATTGGGAAGTCCTTACTATTGAAAGAAAGTCCAAGTGATCGATATGGTAATGGAAGTTCTCTAGTATTATTGAATGGTTGGCTTGGAGGCGGAAATCAAGGAGTAAACTGGCTGGGCTTTCAGGGAAATGATTGTGTAGCAACAATTGATCTTCAAGGGGTGAATTCTTATACAAAAGTATCAGCGCGCTTCCTTCAGAAAAATAATGCATGGATATTTTTACCTGAAAAAGTCTCTGTGGAAGTATCTAATGATGGAAAAAATTTCGTACTGGTAGAAGAAAAAGAAATTGATCCACCACTTAAAGCTGATATAAACCGGGTAAATGAAATTGAATTCTCCTTTTACCCTAAGGAGCACAGGTATTTACGCCTTACGGCAAAAAATATCCAATTTTGCCCGGAATGGCACCAGGGAGCGGGGGATACAGCCTGGCTTTTTGTTGATGAGATTGTCGTTGAGTAAACAATATTAAAATAATTTCGATGAAAAAAAGATTAATGATTGGCATGGTAATTTTATTTCTGACCAATTCTTTAATGGCCCAGGATAAAATTGAACCGAATTGGGAGTCAATTGATGCGCGCCCTGTCCCAGAATGGTTTGGTGATGCGAAATTTGGAATTTTTATTCACTGGGGCCCCTATTCTGTCCCGGCATGGAGTCCAAAAGGCACATACTCTGAGTGGTATCAATACTGGATGCAAACAAAAAGTCTTTTTGGCAATGGTAAGTTTTCGGGAACCGAGGTATGGGATTATCATGTTAAAACCTATGGCGAGGACTTCCCCTATTACAAATTTGGGGATATGTTTAAAGCAGACTTATTTGAACCAGATGACTGGGCCAATCTTTTTGTTAAATCAGGATCAAAGTATATAGTAGTTACTTCAAAACATCATGATGGATATACCTTCTGGCAAAGTAAAGAAGCAAACGATCGTGGATTTCCATGGAATAGTGTGGATATTGGCCCAAAAAGAGACATTCTTGGGGATTTGTCCGCTGCTGTAAAGAAAACAGATGTTAAAATGGGAATTTATTATTCTCTGTACGAATGGTTTCACCCCTGGTGGGAAAATGATAAGAAACGTTTTGTTGATGAGCATTTCCATCCACAGTTTAAAGATCTTATTACTCGATATGAACCAGATATTATTTGGGCTGACGGGGAATGGAGCATGTCCGCTGAAGAATGGAAAACACCTGAACTTTTGGCCTGGATGTTTAATGAATCTTCAGTAGGAGGAACCATTGCTATTAATGATCGCTGGGGTAAAGGCATTCGAAAAAAACATGGGGGTTACTTCACCACTGAATATGAAGCTGGAGCTGAGTATGATAAACCCTGGGAAGAATGTCGTGGAATGGGTTTCTCATTTGGCTACAATAGAAATGAGGATGTACAGGACTACAATTCTCCACAAACTTTGGTTTTAATGCTGATCGACATTGTGAGCCATGGGGGAAATCTATTATTGGATATAGGGCCCGATGACAGAGGTAGAATCCCAGTAATTATGCAGGAACGCTTGCTTCAAATGGGTAAATGGCTTGAAGTAAATGGAGAAGCTATTTATGGAACCACAAAATGGACCTCTCCGGTTCAATGGTCAGAAGGGAATAAGGATTTTAAACCTGAGCAGCATTATACAGGTGGTGATTTTATTTTGAAACAAACCATTGATCCGGAACCTGGTTATGCGGTAAAAGAGTTATTTTTCACCAAAAAGGAGAATGATCTTTATGTAATCAGCCCTAAATGGACTGGCCATGAAATTGTAATCGAAGGACTTGAATCGATTCACCCGCAAAAAGTTGTCTTCCTGGCAACAGGTCAGGATGTTTCTTTTGAAAAAAGAGGGAAGAACCTTGTACTCAAGTTACCTGAGTTGTATCCCGGAAGTCTCACTCCGGAATTGGAGTATGCCTATGTGTTTAAATTGTCTCAAATAGAAACTAAATAATCATTAATACTATATAAAATGAAAAACGAAAGAAGAGATTTCTTGAAAAAATCAGGTTTGGCTGCAGTTGGATTGGCTGGCCTTTCTTTAAAGAAGGGATATGGAATTAGCCCTGACCCAAAAACCAGTAGAAAAACTTCTAATTCAGGCAGATTAAATCCAATTGGAGTCTCTACATATTCTTTCTGGCAGTTTAACGGGCCAAAAGAAGAAACACCCATTGAAAAATGTATAGATGATGCTGCGCGAATGGGATTTGATGGAATAGAATTGTTACTCGTGCAAATGACTTCAGAAGAAAATAGCTATTTGCAGAAATTGAAGCGGCGGGCATTTCATGCTGGACTTGACCTGATGGGGTTTTCTACACACCAGGGCTACATTTACCCAGACCCTGAGCTCCGAAAGGAAAATGTTGAAAAAACAATCCGCCAGATTGAATTGGCATATGCTCTGGGGATTCCAACAATGCGTCTAAATACAGGAAGGTGGGGGACAATTAAGTCATTTGATGACCTAATGGCCAACAAGGGCAAAGAACCCATTTTAGAGGGCTATACTGAGGACGATGGCTATAAATGGGTTATCGATTCAATTCAAAAGTGCATGCCAAAGGCCCAGGAATGTGGAGTGGTATTAGGACTTGAAAATCATTGGGGATTAGGTAGGACAGCCGATGGGGTCCTGAGAATTGTCGATGCAATTGATTCACCCTGGTTACAGGTTACAGCCGACACTGGGAACTTTTTAGAGGATCAATACACTCAATTGGAGAAGCTGGCTCCAAGGGCATTTCTTATACAGGCAAAGACTTATTTTGGTGGAGGAAAATGGTATACGCTTGATATTGATTATGATAAAGTTGCTGAGATATTTAAGAAAGTAAATTACCAGGGTTATGTCTCAATTGAATTCGAGGGCAATGATGATCCACAAAAAGCAATTCCCAAAAGTCTTGATTTGATCAGGAACGCCTTTCATTAGCATTTGCCTATGGTGAAGAAAGTAATTTTTTATTATTTCGTTCTGGGAATATGGCTGGCATTAGGTCATAGTATTTGTGCTCAAAACTCTCATCTAAGCCTACCTGTGCCCCATAAAGCTCAATTGGCCTGGCAGGAGGCTGAGTTGGGTGTAGTTTTTCATTATGATTTACACGTTTTTGATGAGGAAAAGTATGGGCAGGGAAATAACCGGATTAATCCGGTTTTAAACTATAATATTTTCAACCCTGAAGAGCTCGATACAGATCAGTGGATTAGAGCTGCAAAAGCGATGGGTGCAAAGTTTGCGATTTTGACTGCTACTCATGAAACTGGATTTGCATTATACCAGTCTGATGTGAATCCATATTGTTTAAAAGCAATTAAATGGCGCGATGGAAAGGGGGATATAGTACAGGAGTTTGTTAATTCCTGTCGGAAATATGATATTGAACCAGGAATATATTTAGGTATTCGATGGAATTCTTTTTTTGGTGTCCATAATTTTGTAGTAAATGGAGAGGGGGAGTTCCAGAAGAACAGGCAACTCTACTATAATAGAATGGTTGAGGGTATGGTAGAAGAAATTTGTACCCGGTATGGGGAATTATTTGAGATATGGTTTGATGGAGGAGCCGATCACCCAGATAGAGGAGCTC
This sequence comes from Bacteroidales bacterium, assembly GCA_033791445.1. Classification (GTDB taxonomy): domain Bacteria; phylum Bacteroidota; class Bacteroidia; order Bacteroidales; family VadinHA17; genus JANTGF01. Next base: position 27,122 of record JASJGS010000011.1, read on the forward strand.
CGGATGTACTCCCTATTGTGAAGAAGTATCAGCCCACATGTTTATTTTATCACAACAGTCAGTTAGCAGAAGCCAGATGGGGAGGGTCAGAATCAGGAACTGTTAATTACCCATGTTGGGCAACTTTCCCATATCCTTCTGTTGATCAGACTGTTTATAAGGAGATTAATCAGAATAATTTTTCTCTACTAAAGAGTGGAGACCCTGATGGGAAGTATTGGATGCCTGCCATGTCAGATGCACCATTAAGGGGATTCAATGGCCGGCATGAATGGTTTTGGGAGCCAGGAGATGAAAAAAACATCTTCCCCTTGTCTAAGCTCCTGGAAATGTATTACAAGTCTGTAGGCAGAAATTCTACTCTTATTCTTGGTCTTACTCCCAATCCGGATGGATTAATGCCTGAACCAGACGTTCAAAGATTAAGAGAATTTGGGGAGGAAATAGACCGTAGGTTTAAGGCACCTCTTGCATCAACTTTTGAACAGGAAAATAGGACAGAACTATTATTTAATGAGGAAACAATAATTAATCATTTGATTTTAGAGGAGGATATTGTACAAGGAGAAAGGGTGCGCGAATTTGTCATTGAATGCAAAATAAAGGATAAATGGGAACCCATAGTGAAGGGATCTTGCATAGGCCAGAAATACATTACAAAAATAGATGATACAAAAGTTTCTGGGATACGGCTTAAGGTACTGAGGTCATCAGCACCAGTAGCTATTTTGGATATTAGTGTTTACAATGTAATTGAAAACCCAGTCAAGTGAAAGCATGAAGAAACTCCTTCTAATACTTATTTGCATGGTGGTATCTCAATGGGTAATGTCACAAGAAAATTCTAATTTACATGATCCAGATAAGTATTACTTTCATAAATTGAGATCAGGAGTTGAGTCATCAGGCCATGTATTTTTAAAGAATGACAAAGGTATTGTGGCTTTCCTGGGAGGATCTATTACTTATAACCATGGTTGGAGAGATTCCATTTGTCAGTATTTGACAAATAAATTTCCAAATACAGAATTTGAGTTTATAAACGCTGGAATACCTTCAATGGGATCAACGCCTGATGCTTTTCGTTTGGAAAAGGATGTGTTAAGTATGAGGAAAATTGATCTCTTGTTTGTTGATTGTGCTGTTAATGATCGAACTAATGGAAGAACATCACTGGAAAGAGTTAGAGCTACCGAAGGCATTGTAAGGCACTCGCTGGAGAGCAATCCCATTTTGGATATAGTATTATTGTATTTTGCTGATCCATGGAAAATGGAAGATTACAGAAGCGGGAACGTTCCCGCAGAAATACTGGATTATGAGAAAGTAGCGAAACACTACAACATATCTACTATCAATCTTGCGAAAGAGGTAACATCCCGTATTGGTGCAGGGGAATTCACATGGGAGGATGATTTTATTGATTTGCACCCATCACCTTTTGGTCAGGGAATTTATGCTCGATCAATTGAATCTCTTTTGGAAAAGGCTTATAACAGACCCTATGGACAAGTCGGGACTGATCTCGAAAAAGCCCTTCCTATGAAGATTGATGAATTCTGTTACAATAAGGGAGCACTTATTCCAATTAGAGAGTTTGAAAATGTTAGAGGATGGAATATTATTGAGGATTGGAAACCTGAAGATGTTGCTGGTACCCGAACTGGGTATGTAAATGTTCCAATGCTTGTGGCGAATACATCCGGCACTGAATTAAATATTGAGTTTGAGGGCCGAGCAATAGGGATTGTTGTTGCCGCAGGTCCAGATGCAGGTATAATTGAATATTGCATCGACAATGGGGCTTGGGAGAAGCTGGATCTTTTTACAAAATGGAGTGAGAATCTCCATCTTCCCTGGTATTACCTTCTTAATGCTGAATTACCAGAACAGAACCATCTTTTGAAGATTAGAATTTCCGAAGATAAAAATCAGGCCAGTAATGGAAATGCTTGTAGGATAGCACATTTTTTTGTGAATAAATAAGTTTGAAATGCACCGTCGACAATTTATTAGAAATACAATATTGGGTACAGCATCAGCAGTTATTCCATCAGTAGTATTTGGAAATAATAATTTTGATGAACTACCCAATGTGTTAATAATTGGAGACTCTATTTCTATTGGATATACACCTTTTGTGAAACAACTGCTCCTCGGTCAGGCTCTAGTTGCCCACAATGAGGGGAATGCCCAGCATACTGGAACTGGTCTTGAAAAAATTGACTCCTGGTTAGGAAATGCAAAATGGGATGTAATACATTTCAATTGGGGATTATGGGATCTCGCATATCGAGATTCAAGTTCTGACGCTTATGGAAACAGAGATAAGGTGAATGGAAAAGTTACTAATAGCCTGGAACAATATGGTGAGAATCTTCATAAATTGGTCGATAGATTGAAGGAAACAGGTTCCCATTTAATCTGGGCAAATACAACTCCGGTTCCACCAGGTGAGGTAGGGCGCATTAGTGGGGATGAGCTTATATATAACGCTGTAGCAGATAGGATTATGTTAGAAAATAGTATTCCAATTAATGATTTATATACATATATGATTGGTCATATGGATGAATACCAGGTGAAATATGGAGATGTGCATTTTACAAAGGAGGGATATGAATATTTAGCTTTGGAGGTTGCAGCTAATATAAAATCTGCACTCTTGTAACTTCAACGACCAAACAATACAGCTATTCAGTTGTCTTTTGGAAGTATTAAAATTATTTGAAATGAAAATCAGCTCAAGAATATTTTTTACTTTTTTCTTACTTAGTCTATTCATATTTTCCTGTTCAACCTTGAAAAATAAGGAAAAGAAAGCAGTAATTGACTATCCAAAAGGAAGCTTTGGGTATGACCTGAACTTTTTAAAAAGAAAGGATGATCTTGTTGTCTTGCGAAATAGTACAGAAATGTCACAGGTGATAATTTCACCAAAATACCAGGCTAAAATATTTACCAGTACGGCTCAAGGCGATGCAGGAAAAAGTTTTGGATGGATCAATTACGATTTGCTTTCGAAGGATACCATACTTGACCATATGAACCCTTATGGAAGTGAAAATCGCTTTTGGATTGGTCCTGAAGGTGGTCAGTTCTCAGTTTTTTTCACAAAGAATAGTGACATGACTATTGAAAACTGGTACACACCAGCAGCTATTGATACAGAACCCTGGACTCTGGATACAAAAACAGAGATTTCTGCTCATTTAATTAAGGATATGCAGCTTACGAATTCTTTAGGTACCAAATTCAAAATAAAAGTAAACCGTGATATCTTTTTGCTCGATGAGGGAGATGTAAAAGATATGTTGCGAACAGAAATCGGAAATGGTATTGATTGGGTGGCTTATAAAACAGTAAATAAAATAACCAATACTGGCCAGCAGGAGTGGACCAGAGAAACCGGGACTATCTCTATATGGATATTGGATATGTTCGCCCCGGGAGAGAATATTACTGTTGTAATTCCCTTTGTAAAGGGAGATATGAATCAACTTGGTCCAATCGCAACTACCAACTATTTTGGTGAAATTCCATCCGAAAGACTGAAATTTGGCGATCAAACCATCTTCTTTAAGACCGATGGTAAAAAGAGAAGTAAGTTGGGTCTTGCTCCTGGAAGGGCAAAGCCAGTAGCTGGCAGTTATGATGAAGATAACAAAGTCTTGACTATCATTCATTATTCAATTCCTGCTGGAATTGTGGAGTATGTAAATCAAATGTGGACCTGGCAGGAATATCCCTTTATTGGTGATGTTCTGAACTCATACAACGATGGTCCACTGGAAGATGGTAGCCAGATGGGGCCTTTTTATGAATTAGAAAGCTCTTCTCCGGCAGCATTCCTTGCCCCGGGAGGAAGTATGACTCATATTCACAGCGTTTTTCATTTTGTGGGTGAAGATGATAAACTGAACATGATTTCAAAATCGGTATTGAGCGTAGGTATTGATGAAATAAAAGCAGCGTTTTAAAAGTTAGATTTATGCAAGATTTAAAAATTCCCCAGTTAGATCTTTTCATAATCATTTTCTATATGATTGGGATTCTTTTTGCCGGTGTCTGGGTGGTGAGAAAACAAAAAATGACTTCCAGTTCTTACTTCCTGGCAGGTCGTTCGTTAAACTGGGTGTTTATAGGAGCGGCTTTATTTGCATCCAATATTTCTACTATACATATGGTGGGACTAGCTGCTGCAGGCTTTGAGGATGGAATGGTACAGGGGAATTTTGAGTGGATGGCAACTTTCTTACTGGTTGTATTAGGCCTTATTTTTGCTCCTTTCTATTTCAAGAATAAGATATCCACTTTACCTGAATTCCTGGAAAAAAGATACAATGGAGTAGCAAGGGGAATGCTGGCATTCATGGCTATTGTAGGAGCACTCTTCATGCATATTGGTATCAGTTTGTATGCCGGGGCGGTGGTGTTTGAGAATTTCTTCGGAATTAACATCTGGATATCCATAGGAGTAATTTCTCTGATCACAGCAATTTATACAGTGCTTGGTGGATTAAAAGCAGTGGTAATAACCGAAACCATACAAACCGTGATCTTAATATTTGGAGCATCCATCATGGCTTTTTTGGCTTTCCGAGCCCTCCCAGATCACGGTATACATTCTTATGCTGAATTAAAGGAGGCACTAAAACCTGACCAAATGGTACTTCTTAGATCCTATGAAAGTAGCCCTAAACTTCCATGGTATTCTATATTACTGGGTTATCCTGTAATAGGATTGTGGTATTGGTGTGCTGACCAGACAATTGTTCAACGGGTACTTGGTGCCCGGTCGTTAAAAGATGCTCAGATTGGTCCTATATTCGCTGGATTTATAAAGATTCTCCCTGTTTTCTTAATGGTAGTTCCTGGAATTCTGGCCTACGCCTTATTCGGAGATATTATCAAAGATCCTAATGATGCCTTGCCAACATTAATAACTGAATTGTTGCCAAGTGGGTTAATGGGACTTCTATCTGCTGCCCTGCTTGCTGCTTTAATGAGCACCATAGCCGCTGCACTAAACAGCTCAGCTACTCTGGTATCTGTTGATATTGTAAAAAAGCTTAGACCACAAACTACGGATCAGCAACAGGTGCGTATTGGAAGGTGGACCGCTGCTATTGTTATGGTTTTGGCCATTGCCTGGTCTCCAGTGATTGAAAGATTTATAAGCATTTTTGATGCAATCAACCAAATTCTTGCAGTTTTGTCTCCCCCTATTGCTGTAGTTTTTATTTGGGGTGTATTCTGGAAAAGAGGTACAAAAGAAGCAGCCGTGACCTCAATTATTGTAGGCTTTCTTTTGGGTGTTGCAGTTTTTCTTGTAGATTTTCCAGTTTTTGGAGATGTTAAAATAATCACTGATCTTTGGAAGATCCCTTACATGATGCAGTCTTTCTGGCTGTTTGTGATTATAAGCATTATTTTTGTTTTAGTGAGCCTGGTTACACCCAAGCCGGCACCTGAGAAGATTGAAAACCTGACATTTAAGAAACCACTTTCATTTTTGCTTGAAGGAAAGGTAACGGGTATTTCCGACCCCAGAATTCTTTCAGCAATTCTTGTGGCAGTTATGATTTGTTTGTATATAATTTTCAGTTAATCGAATAGAAGTTAAAATGAAGATACCTTTTCAGAAAATTACCAGTCTAATTCTTCTTGCCATTATTTTGGTCTCCAGCTGCGATCGAAATAAAGCTGTAAAACCAAATATTATCCTGGTAATGGCAGATGACCTGGGATATGAATGCCTAGCTTGTAATGGAGGAGAATCCTATAAAACTCCGGTTCTTGATGAACTAGCAGCAACTGGAATAAGATATACTTCCTGTTTTTCACAGCCGCTCTGCACTCCATCACGGGTTCAGATAATGACAGGTAAATATAACAATAGAAATTATAGTGATTTTGGCATTCTTCCACCCGGAGAAACAACTTTTGGAAATTTACTCAAGGAAGCTGGTTATGAAACGGCTATTGTAGGAAAATGGCAACTATTTGGAAGCAAAACGGATATGCGAGTTTATGGGCAGGGAACTTACCCCACCAATGCTGGCTTTGATGAGTATTGCCTATGGCAGATAGACAAAGTTGGATCAAGATATGCTGATCCCTTAATTCATTGGAATGATTCTGTCCCTAAAGTTTTTAAAAATGAATATGGCCCGGATGTTTTTTTTAGGTACATCGATGAGTTTCTTACAAAAAAAAGAGAAGCCCCCTTCTTTTTGTATTATCCAATGGCATTGCCGCATGACCCGCATGTACCTACACCTGATTCTGAAGAATGGGATTCTTTGCCCAACCATAAAGATGACAGGTTCTTTAAAGATATGGTTGAATACATGGATAAATCTTTAGGTAGAATTGTATCCCGCCTGGATGAGCTTGGTTTAAGAGAGAATACAATTTTAATTTTTACAGGTGATAATGGAACAAATCGCCGGATTGTTTCTATTGCGGATGGGAAAGAAATAAAGGGTAAGAAGGGGATACCCTGTTTTTACGGAACCCATGTACCTCTTATTGTTAATGCAGGCAATATGTCTAATTCAGGAGTTATAAATAATGACCTGGTAGACTTCTCTGACATTCTTCCAACCATTTGTGAGTTAGCTGGCGTTGAGCTGACAGAGTTAGAAACTGATGGAATAAGCTTTGTTGGAACCTTAAATGGAGAGAAAGGGACCAGGGAATGGATATACTGCTATTATAATTCTGGGAAAAAACGATTTCCTTTTGCGGAGTTTATCCAGGATCAAAAATATAAATTGTATGGTGATAATAGTTTTATTTCAATTCTGGAGGATCCAGGAGAAATCCATCCCTTAAAGACGGATAGCTTAAGTGAAAATGAACAAAATCATTATCTTCGTCTGAAAAGCCAGTTAGAACAGATCTCAAAATAAGCATTATGCATAGAATTTTATTCTCATTATTCATCTTTTCATTTCTGTTTTCTGCATGTAATTCTAATGCTCAAAAAGAGAAAACCTCCCCGAATATAATCATCATCTTTGCCGATGATCTTGGTTATGGAGATCTAAGTTGTTATGGAAATCCAACAATTCAAACTCCTCACCTAGACAGGATGGCACAGGAAGGAATGAAGTTTACCCAGTTTTATGTTCCTTCACCTGTGTGCTCCCCCTCAAGGGCAGCATTATTAACCGGTTGTTACCCAAAGAGAGTTAGTTTGCACAAGCATGTTCTTTTTCCAAACTACGATTATGGAATTAGCAGTGAAGAAGTATTGATTTCTGAAATGCTAAAAGAAAAGGGATATAGTACGGCTGTTTTTGGAAAGTGGCACCTGGGTCACCAGAAAGAATTTCTTCCTTTGCAGCATGGTTTTGATGAATATTATGGCATTCCTTTTAGTAATGACATGAGTAGGATAGAACAGGTGAAGGTCGGTAATACAAACTATAAGTATTATTTGCCTCTTATCTCTGGAAACGATACAGTTGAGCTGGATCCTGATCAAACTCAATTTACAAAGATTTTTACTAACAAAGCCCTGGAATTTATAAAGTTACATTCTAAAGAAAAATTCTTTATCTACCTGCCTCACCCTATGCCCCATATTCCTATTTATGCTTCAGAAGAATTTCAAAAGAGCAAAAGAGGGGATTATGGAAACACTATCGAAGAGATAGACTGGAGTGTTGGGTCTATATTAAAAGCATTAAGAGAGGAGGGTATTGCTGAAAATACAATGGTGATATTTACTTCGGATAACGGGCCATGGTTAAAATATAAAACAAGAGGAGGATCAGCAGGTCCACTTCGTGATGGAAAAGGTACAACATGGGAGGGAGGGATGAGGGAGCCTTGTATATTCTGGTGGCCTGGAACCATTAAAGCAAATAGCCTGTCTAATAGCTTTGTTACCTCCATGGATATTTTTCCAACTATAGCTTCAATAGTAGACTATGATCTTTTGTCTCATAAGCAAATTGATGGATTAAATATTGCAGATCATTTACAAACAGGGAAAGAATTAGCAGATAGGACATTTGTATATTATAGTTCACGGGGGAATATTGAGGGTATTAGAAATGGCTCCTGGAAAGCACTTAAAAAGCAAGATGGTTTATATCTTTTTAACATTGAAGAAGATATTCAAGAGAAATTTAATTTAGCTGAACAATACCCTGAAAAGCTGAGTGAATTAATTATTGAAATGGGAGAATTTGACAAGAAAATGGACCTGGAGATGAGACCTCATGGAGTACTTGGTCAAAAGTAAATATTTGTACCCTGGAATTAAATCAAATTTAAACTAGAACCTATTTAATGAAAATGAAAACGATATTTCTGTATGTTTTTGTAGCCGCACTTGGCGGATTTCTATTTGGTTTTGATACCGCTGTAATTAACGGGGCAATGCCTTTTTTTACGGATTATTTTGATCTTTCATCAGCCATGCGGGGGTGGGCGGTTAGCTCTGCTCTTATTGGATCAGTAGTAGGAGCATTATTTATCGGTCGGCCCAGTGATTATTTTGGTAGAAGAACAATGTTGCGGTTTTTAGCATTGTTATTTCTGGTTTCGGCTTTGGGTACTGGCCTTTCAAATAACTTTTCCTGGTTTGTTGTATACAGGTTCCTGGGTGGTTTGGCAATTGGCGGGTCATCGGTTCTTTCCCCCATGTATATTTCAGAAATTTCCCCACCTCAATACAGAGGACGTTTAACGATGACTTTTCAGCTAGCCATTGTAATAGGTGTTCTGGTTGCCTTTTTTTCAGATTATTTGTTGTTGAATACAGGTCAAAATAATTGGCGGTGGATGTTTGCTTCTGAAGCAATTCCTTCTTTGGCATTCTTTGTTCTCTTATTTTTTGTTCAAAGAAGTCCGCGCTGGCTTGTAAGAAATGGTGAGGTAAATGCTGCAAAAAAAGTTTTGGAGGATTTAAATCAGGGCAATGTTGATCAGGTTTTGGAAGATATTGTTGAATCAATTGATAATGAGGTAGTATCTAAAAATATTTACCTCTTCAAGAAACCTTATTTGGGTTTAGTTTTGATAGGGATTTCGGTAGGTTTTTTCAATCAGTTTACGGGTATAAATATCATTATGTATTATGCTACCGATATTTTTAGGGCTACTGGGATATCCACCAGTTCTGCCATAGGACAAACTGTAATTATCGGATTTACCAATTTAATTTTCACCCTTGTGGCTATGCGATTTATCGATGTGATTGGTAGAAAGAAGTTGCTGCTGATAGGTTCGATAGGGATGTCCGTATTCCTGGCTATTTTTTCATGGGCATTTTTTAACGATCATTTTACAGGAAACATATTGTTGATTACTCTGATAGGATTCATCGCCTTTTTTGCTTCTTCTCAGGGTGCAGTTATTTGGGTTATCCTGGCGGAAATGTTCCCGAACAATATTCGTGCACGTGGTACCTCAATCGGTTCTTTTTCGCATTGGTTTTTTAACGCACTTTTAGCATTCCTATTTCCTGTAATTGTAGGCCAGTTCAGTGATGGAAAAGGAATTGGATATATTTTTGGAGTTTATGCTCTTATAACTTTTTACAGCTTCTTTTTCTTCAGGAAATACCTAACAGAAACCAAAGGGAAATCCCTGGAGGAACTTGAAAAAGAGGTGTTAAAATAATTTTGTGATATTATGATTATTAAAAGTTTATTAAAGAATATTTTGACTTTTGGCATACCTGTTTTTCTTTTATCAGGATGTGCTTCTCCAGAGCCAGAAGCTCAGAGTCCCAACATTCTTTTTCTTTTTACAGATGACCAACGGTTCAGTACCATCAATGCCTGGGGATATAATGATGTTCAAACCCCCAATATGGATCGTTTGGCTGAAAAGGGATTGAGTTTTACCCACACCCATATCATGGGAGGAACCAGTGGTGCTGTATGTATGCCTAGCCGTGCAATGTTAATGACAGGTAAAACTCTGTTCCACCTGGAAAGGCGAGGTGCAAATATTCCAATTGACCATAAAATGATGCCAGAGGTTTTTAAAAATAATGGCTATTCAACATTTGGAACAGGTAAATGGCATAATGGCAAAACTTCATATTCCAGGGCGTTTACCGATGGAGGAAAAATCTTTTTTGGTGGAATGAGTGACCATCTTAAGGTTCCTGTCTTTGACTTTGATTCAACTGGTAAATATCCAGATGAGAATAAATATTTTGCGAATGAATTTTCAAGTGAATTATTTGCCAATGAGGCGGTTAATTTTCTCGATGAATACTCTGAAGAGGCTCCTTTCTTTTTATACGTTTCGTTTACGGCCCCACATGACCCTAGGATGGCTCCTCAAGAATTTGAAGACCTTTATCCACCTGCCCAAATCAGAGTTCCTGAGAATTTTCTCCCAATACACCCCTTTGACAATGGGGAATTGCGCATTCGGGATGAAAAATTGGCACCATGGCCTCGTACTCCTCAGATTGTTAAGGATCATTTAGGGGCATATTATGCCATGATAAGTCACCTTGATGCACAAATTGGAAGAATTCTGGATGCCCTCGAAAAATCTGGTAGAGCAAGCAATACAATCATTGTATTCGCCGGCGATAATGGCCTGGCAGTTGGACAACATGGATTAATGGGGAAGCAAAATTTATACGAACACAGCATTAGGGTTCCGTTGATTATGGCAGGTCCTGGTATTCCTGAAAGCAAAAAAACAGAAGCTTTGTGTTATCTAAATGATATTTTCCCGACTTTATGTGACATTGCTAGAATTTCACAACCCCAATCTATCGAAGGAGTTAGCTTATTGCCATTGATTAAAAATCAAAAAGCATTAGTACGAGATGATGTGTTTTATGCTTATCTGAATCTTCAGAGAGGAATCCGTACTGCCGAAAATTGGAAATTAATTAAATACAATGTGGGAAATGAGGATATTACCCAATTGTTCAATTTAAATATTGACCCCTTGGAAATTAACAACTTGGCTAATGATGAAAAGTATTCCCCAATCTTGAATAAGTTAACAGAGAAATTGAAAGATTATATGTTAGCTATTGATGACCCAATGGACATTGATAAAGAAAATTGGGGTAAAGAAAAAAAAGTTTTACCTCCTACTAGAACAGATCATAAAGGGAAAGGAAAGAATGTAAAAATGCTTACCGAATGGAGTCCGAAATACCCTGGGAATGGAAAGTCTGGTTTAACGGATGGGGAACATGGTCTTTTGGAGGTTGGCCATCCAGCCTGGCAAGGATATGAGGGAGTTGATTTTAAAGCAATGATAGACCTGGGTGAGGAGATGAATATTGGATATTTGTCATCAAGGTATTTGCATGACCCGGGTTCATGGGTCTTCCTTCCTCAACAGGTTCATTATTCCATTTCATTGGATGGGAATTCCTGGAATCAAATTGGAATTGTGGACCATGATATTCCTTTAAAGACTGATAAAGTAATGTTTCATGAGTTTGGACTTCAATTTGCAAATCAACCTGTTAAATATATAAAGGTTGAAGCAAAGAACTTAGGGGTGTGTCCACCATGGCACCATGGTGCCGGTGGAAAGGCATGGTTATTCGTCGATGAAGTAATTGTGAAATAAATTTGATCGGAAGTAATTGAAACGCCTAGAATGATATGAATGGCTTCCAGAGAATTCAAAATGTACTAAAGGGTGAATGGCCTGATAAAAGGCCAGTAATGTTGCACAATTTTTTGCTTGCAGCCAGGGAAGCCGGCTTTACCCAAAAAGAATATAGGGAATCTCCTGAGAATATTGCAAAGGCCCATATACAGGCAATAGAAGAATACCAGTACGATGGTATACTGGTTGACATCGATACAACAAGTTTGGCTGCATCATTAGGGGTTCCGGTAGACTATCCTGAGAATGAGCCTGCCAGGACATATGGAGTAAAACTAAAATCGCTTGAGGATGTGGAAAGCCTTAAACCAGTTGATATTTCAAAGAATGAAAGAATTCAAATTTGGCTTGAGGCCTGTCGGATAATAAAGAAGTATTTTGGGGATGAGATATTTGTGAGAGGGAACTGTGATCAGGCACCATTTTCTCTTGCCAGCATGGTGCGAGGTCCGGCAGATTGGATGATGGATTTAATCACTGATAATGATTTTATTTCTCAGTTATTAGATTACTGTACAGATATCACTCTTCAATTTATTAATTTAATGTCGGAAACAGGAGTCGATATGGTATCTAATGGAGATAGCCCGGCTGGCCCTCAAATGATCTCACCAGAAATGTATAAAAAGTATGCATTTCCCTATGAAAAGAGGATAGTTGAAAAAGCCCATAAGGAGAATCTCCCATATTGCCTTCATATTTGTGGAAACACTGACTCTATTCTTGAGGATATGCTCTATACAGGAACAGATGCTCTGGAGCTGGATTATAAAACAAACATTCAGGAAATATTCAAAACATGTAGTGATAAAATTACATTCATTGGTAACATTGATCCCTCAGGTATTCTGGCAATGGGGAAGGTGGGTGATGTTGAAAGAGAAACTATTAAGCTCCTTCGGGTTTATAAAGATTCACCTAGGATAATAATCAATGCTGGGTGTGCTATTCCTGCCGAGACCCCATCTGAAAATATCAGGAAAATGATTGAAATCGCCAGGCGAGATTAAAAAAAGTAGATCTTAATTATTGCAAATTTATATAAGTCAATCAGAAAATAAAATGGCAAATATTTATTACGTTGGAGATTGGGCTGTTTTAACAGGACCTGTTTTTGCAGAAACACCTTTTAATTATACACACAAAGGCCTGGAAATATTTAATTATGGCAAATGGTTAAAAGAGGCACTGGAATCTTCTGGTGAACATCAGGTGACTTCTGTTCCTTCATGGGAATTCTATAATTTGGGACCGGGCGAATATGAAAAAATTCTTCAAGCGAATGATGTTATTATATTTAGTGATGTGGAAGCAAAGTTGTTTCAGTTGGCTCCAGGCTTTTTTGATCGAAAGAAATTTGGAAGAGGTGTACTCACTTTTCCTGATCGTATAAGGCTTACTGTTGAGGCAGTTAAAGAGGGAAAAAGTGTTTTGTTTCTCGGAGGTTGGCTTTCGTTTACAGGTGAAATGGGTAAAGGAGGATGGAACCGCACTGGGCTAAAGGAGATACTTCCGGTTCAGTGTCTTGATTATGAAGATCTAATTGAGAGCACAGAAGGGTATTATGCAAAAGTAGTTGAAAAAGGTTCGGCTTTTTCAGAGATTGATTGGAATACATTCCTTCCCATATTAGGTTATAATAAAGTTAGCTCAAGAGAGGGTTTTGCAACTATATTACAAGTAAAAGAAACAAGTGATCCTCTACTTTGCTATGGTCCTATTGGTAAAGGGAAGGTGATGGCCTATATGTCGGATCCAGCCCCTCATTGGGGATGTAATTTTGTTTTCTGGGAAGACTATAATCGTTTTTGGCTATCATGTCTCAATTTACTTTTGTAAATATAAATGCTCTCATGAAAAGATAAATTAAAGTATTTCAATAATTAAAAAAGTATGCGTCAGATTATAATTTTTATTGCTCTATTTCTATTGATTCCCCTCACACATTTCGGACAAGGAATTAGAATTTATATTTCACCCGATGGAAATGATGGTTGGGATGGAACCAGCCAAAAACCTTTAGCTAGTGTGAATAAAGCAAGAGATATTGTGCGGGAAATGAAACAAAATGGCTTAATAAATGATACCGTAAAGATTATCTTCAAAGATGGAATCCATTATCTCAGTGAACCTTTGATCTTAGGCCCTCTAGATGGCGGATTGGATGGCAGTCCTATTCTTTATATGGCTGAGCAAAGCAGTAATCCAGTACTTTCTGGTGGCAAAAGAATTGAAGGATTTAAAGCCCAGCCTGATGGAACCTGGAAGGTAAGAATACCTGAGGTAGTTTATTGGAATTGGCGTTTTGAGCAACTATATATTAATAATAGAAGATCAGTTAGGGCCAAAAGCCCCAATAAGGGATACTTTAATATGAAAGCTGTTGTTGAAAATATATGGAAGCAAGGTACTGGCAGGGCGCCTGAAAGAGCTGAACAAGTAGTTGAGATAGATGAGGTCGTTTTAGATGAGGTCTCAGGATTGCCTCCATCAGTATTTAATGAAGTAGTGATGACTGTTTATCATAAATGGAATATTACAAAACGAAAATTTGAGTCTTTAGACATCGGAAATTCTATGATTTATACCTCCGGTACGGGAATGAAACCCTGGAATCAATGGAAGCCAGATCAACGATTTATACTTGAAAACTATCGGGAAGCCCTTGATGAACCTGGAGAATGGTATCTCGATAGCTTAGGATATTTATCATATTTACCACTCCCCGGGGAAGATCCTGAAAAAGTGGAAGCCATTGCTCCTGTAATTGAAAAGTTTATAATCCTGCAAGGGAGGCCTGAATCAGGTGAATTTGTAGAAAATATAATATTCAGAGGTTTAAGTTTTAAGTATGCTGCATATTACATGCCTGATGAAGGCTTTGAACCATACCAGGCAGCATCAACAATTGAGGCTGTTGTACAAATAGACGGAGCCAGAAACATTTCAATTGAAGAATGTGAGATACAGCATACTGGAGGGTATGGCGTCTGGTTTCGTCGCGGATGTACAGACTCGAAAGTAGAAATGTGTTATCTGAAAGATTTGGGAGCTGGTGGTATAAGAATTGGGGAAACTATCATTCGTGGCAATACTAATGAAAAAACAAATTCCATTACGCTTCACAATAACATAATTCAATCTGGTGGACTTATCTTTCCTCCTGCAGTGGGTGTTTGGATTGGTCATAGTGGTGATAATGAGGTTATCCATAATGATATAGGTGATTTTCGATATACAGGTGTTTCGGTTGGTTGGAGATGGGGATATGATTTCAGTCCGGCAAAAAGGAACAAGATATTATTCAATCACATTCATCACCTTGGATGGGGAGTTTTAAGTGATATGTCTGGAGTATATACCCTGGGCCCATCCGAAGGCACCCAGGTGAATAATAACCACATACACCATGTTTGGGCATTCTCATATGGTGGCTGGGGATTATATACAGATGAGGGATCCAGTTATATACACATGGAGAATAATCTGGTCCACAACACCAAAACAGGTGGTTTCCATCAACATTACGGTAAGGAAAATGTAATCAGGAATAATATTCTTGCTTTTAGCCATAAATATCAGGTCCAGGCAACTCGGGTGGAAGATCATCTTTCCTTTACTTTCGACAAAAATATTGTGTATTATGAAAAAGGGGTACTCTTCCAGGGGCCATGGGATAAAATTGAAGTAACCATAGATAGCAATCTGTATTGGAATACAGAAAGCCCGGAGATTGACTTTGCTGGAAGCGACTTTAAAAAATGGAAAAAGACAGGTAAAGATCAACATTCATTAATTGAAGATCCTTTGTTCATTGATGCAGAAAGTTACGATTTTCATTTTCACCGGACAAAAGCTATTAAGAAAATTGGGTTTGTTCCATTTGAATATGAAAAAGCCGGAGTTTATGGGAATAAAGACTGGGAAAATCTTGCGAAGTTGAGTGAATCAGTAAAAGAAAAATTTGTGAAAGCTATTGAGGAAAATAGTTTGCAATAACCAGTATCTTTAAACAATGTTTAGAGAAGGTATTTATTGATATTCATATTTTAGAAACCTATTGTGAAAATTAAAAACTTAAATAGAATACTATTGACAACAGGCCTGGTAATAGTATTTGCCTTATTATTAACAGAGACTTCGTATGGGCAACCAGAATTTCAAGAAGGGAAAATGATAATTCAGCGAGGAAAGTTGATTCCTGTTCCCAGGTCCTATATGCGGAAATCATTTACTATTGACCCAGTCGAAGGGAGTATATTGGACAAAACATGGGAGGAGCCTCAGTTAGGAGAGAAGGTTGTTTTTAGTGATACAACAATTGCCTGGGAGACAATATCGGTTGATGAGGAAGGTTGGTTTAAGGGGAGGGAACTGAGAGGGGCCTGGATTTACAAATCGGTTGAAAGTAAAGATGAAAAAGTAGTCCTACTGGAAGGTATGGGGCACAATATGGTATATATTAATGGAGTACCCAGAATGGGGAATAAGTACCAGTCGAAGGAAAAATATGAAGATTGGGAACCAAAATTCAATTTTTCACTCTTACCTGTGAAACT
>JASJGS010000012.1:0-4311 GCA_033791445.1 Bacteroidales bacterium
GAAGCCCTTGAAGAAATCAGTCGAACCAGTTAAGAGATTAAAAATTGGAATGATGGAATGATAAAATGATGAAATGATGGAGGAATGCAATTGCTTAATCAACCAAAGTTTAGCCCTAAATACTTCCAATAAATTATAAAGAGCGAATAAACATAATGAGAGCCAACCAGTACTCAGATGAGGATGGTTCTTCTTTCCACAATGTGCTGGCACCATGTCGTCCTGGCCTCTCCTGAGGTGAAAATATAGTTCCCGAACCAGAGTTTGTCTCTGATAGAAGCTCCTCAATATATGGCTTTTCATCGAGGGAGCCTGTTACAAAATATGGCTTTTTGAAACCTGCCAGTGTTTCTTTTACCGAATGGCCCGGGAAATATTCACCCGGACTAAAAGCAATAACCGCTTGTATTTTTGGATCAGATATTGCTTCCTCCAATGCCAGGGTAGCCGAATAGGAGCTTCCAAATAAGATAACCGGCTTTCCGCTTGCCTTAAATGCATAATCAACTGCAGCTGCTACATCCCTGCGAGCATCAAGCATTGAGTGGGGAATATTCTCCTGTTTGGCACGATTGGCCGTTTCATTTTGAATATAATTCATTTCACCACCCGACCGAAGGTCAACCACCAGGCAGTTGTAACCCATTTTTAAAAACCTGGGGGCAATTTCATTGTATTCCCCTCTGGAAGAACCAGCCTGGTGCATAAAAATCATATAAGGCTGGAAGGGATCTGCCTGATAAAAATCAGCCGTAATTTCTAAGCCATCGCTCGCGCTTAAGCTAAGCTTTTCCTGTCCTGAAGAAAGGACAGGAAAAGACAGTACTAAAAAAATGATTACAAGCTTTCTCATATTACACAAATTCACCCAGTACAATAATTTTGTTATCCCGCACTTCAATAACGCCACCGTCAATGGAAAAATGCTTCTCTTCATCTGTATTTGTAAGCACTTTGATATCCCCTTTTTCTAGTGTAGAGATAAGAGGGGCATGGTTTTTCAGCACCTCAAAAGAGCCCTTGCTTCCTGGCACTTTTATCAGGTTAATTTCTCCGGAAAAAACAATTTTTTCAGGGGTTATGATTTCAAGAAACATAGCTTCGTTCTTTACTGTATAAAAATTGAGTTTCTTTTACTCAACGTCTGAAAGCATTTTCTTTCCTTTTTCAATGGTTTCCTCAATTGTTCCAACCATATGAAAAGCTCCTTCAGGATATTCATCCACCTCTCCATCAAGAATCATTTTAAATCCTTTAATGGTGTCCTCAATAGCTACCCATTTTCCAGGTGAACCCGTAAACTGTTCAGCTACATGGAAGGGTTGTGATAAAAATCTTTGCACACGCCTTGCCCTTTGAACTACCCTTTTATCTTCCTCAGAAAGTTCATCCATTCCAAGAATAGCAATAATGTCTGTAAGTTCCTTATATCTCTGCAAAATTTCTTTCACCCGTTGGGCGGTTTCATAATGTTCGGCTCCAACAATATCAGGTGTAAGAATACGTGAAGTGGAATCCAATGGGTCAACAGCTGGATAGATCCCCAATTCCGTAATTTTCCTGCTCAAAACAGTAGTTGCATCGAGGTGGGCAAAGGTTGTTGCCGGGGCTGGGTCAGTGAGGTCATCAGCAGGAACATAAATAGCCTGCACAGAGGTAATGGACCCATTTTTAGTAGAAGTAATTCTTTCCTGTAACTCCCCCATTTCAGAAGCCAGTGTAGGTTGGTAACCAACTGCCGATGGCATCCGCCCCAATAGAGCAGAAACTTCTGAACCGGCCTGGGTAAACCTAAAAATATTATCCATAAAGAAAAGAATATCCCGGCCTTCTCCGTCTCCCTCTCCATCGCGGAAATATTCAGCTACAGAAAGTCCTGACAGGGCAACACGGGCTCTGGCTCCGGGAGGTTCATTCATTTGTCCAAATACTAGAGCTAATTTTGAATCTTTCAGTTTTCCATGATCCACCTTGCTTAAGTCCCAACCCCCCTGCTCCATGTCTTTCAAGAATTCTTCGCCATAATCTACTACGCCTGCTTCAAGCATTTCCCGCAAGAGGTCATTTCCTTCCCTGGTTCTTTCACCCACACCCGCAAAAACAGAAAGTCCGGAATAGGCCTTGGCAATATTGTTAATAAGTTCAAGAATTACCACTGTTTTTCCAACTCCAGCACCACCAAATAAACCAATTTTACCTCCCTTTGAGTATGGCTCAATAAGGTCAATAACTTTAATCCCTGTATATAAAACCTCCTTTTCGGTGGTTAAATCTTCAAATCTGGGTGGCTCACGATGAATGGGATAACCCTTTTTCCTGTCAAGGGCTCCAATTCCGTCAATAGCATCTCCAATAACATTCATCAATCTCCCTTTAACCTGCTCACCAATCGGCATCATTATAGGAGACCCGGTAGCAAGAACTTCGATCCCTCTTTGAAGACCATCGGTTGAATCCATGGCAATGGTTCTTACTGTATTCTCCCCAATATGTTGCTGAACTTCCAGTATAAGATTAGAGCCATCTGATTTCTTAATTGCAAGTGCTTCCATAATTTCAGGAAGTGTTGAACCTTCAATATCAAAACTCACGTCCACAACCGGACCTATTATCTGAGATACAGTTCCTATATTTTTTGCCATTATATAAAAAAGCTATTTAATTGTTACCGAGCCACAAATTTAATATTTTTTCATTATTTGAGGCCTTAGTTTAGCACTTTCATAACTATTATTTTGCATAATACTAACTAATTTATGTAATCAAAGTTCTGCAATGGATTTTAAGTATTTTTTCGGTAAATATAAATAGTGGTAAGCATTGATATTAGAATGCAAGCTAAAGTGAAGGAATATATTGAATGGAATGATAATTCCATAGCAAATAAAAGCAATCCTATGGGAGTCCATAGCTCTGCAAAGACGTGAGCAAATCCATGGGCTTAGCCTACAAATTCACATTAGGAAATGCCCTCTATTGCAAGCCCAAATATAATTACACCAGGAATGAAAAAGGTGGAATTATGATTTATTAAGCAGGCCGAATATTTTGATTTACCTTAAAGAGATTGTTAGGATCGTATTTGCCTTTAATTTTAGCCAGTCGATCGTAATTATGCTTATAACTCGCTTTTACACGTTCCTGACCCTCATCCATCATAAAGTTTGAATATGCCCCTCCTGAGGAATATGGATGGGTTGCATCAAAATAATCTTTGCACCATTGAGTTATCTTTTCTGCATTTGCCGGATCAGGATCAACTCCCACTATTACTCCCGCATAATTCGCATCCCTATAGGCCCAGGGTGTTTCTTCTTTCCCAACCCGGCTGGCTGCTCCGCTGATTGGATATAAATGCATTTGTGAAAGGGGTGTGGGTATACTTGATCCAAATTTTAAATGCTGAGCCTGAACTTCAGGTCCCAATTCAGTAAAAAAGTCAGCTCTCCAATACCATTGCATTCCAGGTATCAATAGGCCATCAAACAGGGTCTGAATAGATGGATAAGGCATCTCACCTACATGCTCAAACAAAGGATTCATTGCAAGAATAGGTTTGAAGGCCTCCTCTGCTTTATCTAAATCGCCAACATAACACCATATAATACCACAAAATTGTTTGTTGTGGAGGTGTTCCGGAAATGGAGGACCAGGGATTACCATTGTGGCTATAAAGCCATTGAGTTCTTCGGGAGCCTTGGTAATGAATTCATGGTACCAGGTCATTACTTCTTTTGTCTTCTCAATGGGCCATAAAGTTGGACCTCCAAAAACAGTCTTTACCTTATGTGCTTTGAATTTAAAAGAAGTAACAATACCATAGTTTCCTCCACCCCCACGAATAGCCCAGAATAGATCCGAATTTTGATTGGCGCTTACGGTCACAAATGAACCATCGGCCAAAACCATATCTGCTTCTAATAAATTATCTATTGTCAATCCGTATTTCCTTGATAAATATCCAACACCACCACCTAGAGTTAAACCTCCTACTCCGGTTGTAGAGATGATCCCAGCTGGGACTGCCAGGCCGAACGGATGAGTTGCATGATCCACTTCGCCCCAAAGGTTTCCGCCACCTACTCTAACTGTATTAGCTGCTGTATCTACATGTACAAATTTGATTCCGGACAAATCAATTACCAGGCCATCATCACAAATACCCAAACCACCACCATTGTGGCCACCACCTCTTACTGCTACCAATAAGTTGTTTTCTCTTCCAAAATTTACTGCATATATCACGTCTGCGACATCCACGCATTTAACAATGAGTCCAGGATGTTTATCTATCATTCCATTGTACACCTT
>JASJGS010000013.1:0-23809 GCA_033791445.1 Bacteroidales bacterium
TTTGTGGTATCGCTAAATTGAAAAATATTAGTTTAGATTGTAAAAAAAAACGTGTTAGGCATAGTTTTGTGTGCACTAATCGATGATGCTGACAGGGAAAATCTTTAAAAAGTTGCTTCCATAAATGAAATTGAGATAGATCGGATTGAAACCAACCCATACCAGCCTCGTTCAAAATTCGATGATGAAAAAATAAATGAGCTTGCCTCCTCCATAAAAGAGCTGGGCATTATTCAACCCATAACGATACGATCAATTGAAAAAAATCTATATCAGCTGATAACTGGTGAGAGAAGACTTCGAGCCGCACGGATTGCCGGATTAAAAAGAATCCCAGCCTATATCCGACTTGCCGATGACCAGGCTATGCTGGAACTTGCTCTGGTTGAGAATATTCAAAGAGAAGATCTTGATGCCATAGAAGTCTCTATATCATATCAACGACTAATTGAAGAATGTAGTTTAACACAGGAAAATCTAAGCGAAAGGGTCGGTAAAAAGCGATCAACTATCTCAAATTATTTGAGATTGCTTAAACTTCCAGGCGAAATTCAACTGGGGTTACGGGACAAAAAGATATCAATGGGCCATGCTAGAGCTTTGGTAAATATTGATGATGTAAAAACCCAGATTAACGCCTATTACAGCATTATTAATGAGGACCTTTCCGTTCGGAAAACGGAAGATATGGTCCGTAAGATCAATAAATCATCAAGCCCATCAGAAAACGTTTCAAGCAAAGAAAAGAAAGAAATATTGATTAAAGATTTTGAGGATTTGCAAGATCAACTTTCTAGTTTCTTTTCCACGAAAGTGCAATTCAGGATGAATGAACAGGGGAAAGGGAAAATTGTAATCCCTTTCAAATCAGGAGAAGAGCTTGAGGAAATCATGGGTGTCTTTGATAAAATAAAACCATAAGTACAATTCAATTCTAATTAGGCTAGCTTGTTGCTCAAATTGTCTTTTGTTAAAAAACATTAATTCAAAGGCAACAAATTCTCTGTTTCAACCGTATACTGTATATTTGCAGCAAATACAGGTTGTTTTGAGAAATAATACAAGACATAGGAAACTTTTCCTATTGTGTTTGCTAATTGTAGGTTTTAGTGTTAAGTCGAACTTTGCACAAACGGTATTTACCGAAGAGGATTTTAAAACCCCAGTGGTTGTAAAACACTCACCGCGGAAAGCTACTTTGTTTTCTGCCGTTTTGCCTGGATTAGGACAGGCCTACAATAAAAAATACTGGAAGATACCTATTGTGTATGCTGGTTTTGGGGTTATGGGATACTTTATTTATTTCAATGCCGATAATTACAACCAATACAAGCAAGCATTAATTGATTTTATAGATGAGGATTCAGGCACAAATAGTTATTTGGATTTAGTTGGGCCAAATGTAGATCCTGGAACTTTTGATCCCTCCTTGGGATCACCCTTATATAGCCCTGACAATGAAGAGTGGTTTAAGACACAATTGCAGAATAACATGGATTATTATAAAAGATATAGAGATCTTTCAATTATACTTTCTGCTGCCTGGTATGTCTTGAACATTATTGATGCTGCAGTTGATGCATATCTTTTTGATTATGATATTACAGATGATCTGTCTATGAAAATTGATCCAAAATTATTTTCTTTACCTGGAAAATCTAACACAGTTGGCCTACAAGTTAGCTTGAATTTTTAAACTAAATCATGAAACAAACCCTATAATGAAATACTCTTTAATTTTACTTTTATTCGCTTTCACATTAGTAAGTAATAATGGATACTGTACTTCCGTATCAGAACCTGATTCAGTGACCGTTACTGAAGAGATGGATTACTCAAATTTTTCTGAAAATCTTGAAAGTCTGATGAACCTCTGGTTTGTCCAAACTTCCCTGGCAAATGATACTACTTTGTTGGTTGGAGATTACGAAAATGACTCTTTACCATCTCAGTATCCCGATTCAGTTATTATCAATAGACTTGACCGATTACCTACAGTTATCCCTCTGTCATATAACAAAATTGTAAAAAATTACATTAACGTTTATACGGTTAAAAAGAAGGATAAACTGGAGACAATGCTCGGTCTGTCGGATTATTACTTCCCCTTTATTGAAGAAATTCTTGATTATTACGACCTTCCCATTGAGTTGAAATACATGGCAGTAATTGAATCTGCTTTAAACCCAAGAGCTGTTTCAAGAGTGGGAGCTACAGGTATGTGGCAATTTATGTACCGTACTGGAAGAGCTTACGGATTGACTATAAATTCACTGGTGGATGAACGCCGGGATCCAATTAAAGCCACTCATTCTGCAGCAAGATATTTAAAAGACATGTATAATATCTATCATGACTGGACACTTGTTATTGCAGCTTATAATTGTGGACCTGGTAATGTAAACAAGGCCATTCGCAGATCTGGAGGAAAAAGAAACTACTGGGACATCTACTATTATCTACCTAGAGAAACAAGAGGATACGTTCCGGCTTTTATTGCTGCAGCCTATTCCATGAACTATTATTCAAAATATAATCTAAAACCTCGACCAATACAAATACCACTTTCAACCGATACCCTTTTGGTACGTGATGACCTTCATCTAAAGCAGGTTTCAGAAGTACTTGGTATTCCTATTCAACAAATAAGAGATTTGAATCCTCAATACAAAAAAGATATTGTTCCTGGAAAAAGCAGACCTTTTTCTTTGATGATTCCTGTTCAATATACAACAGATTTCATCGATTACCAGGACTCAATATACGCGTATAAAGATTCTATTTTCTTTAATTCAGACAATGCAATAGTTAATCCTACAAAATCAACCTATGTTGCCTCAGCTCCTTCCGGAAAAGTTAAACTATACTACACTGTAAAATCTGGAGATAACCTGGGTTATATTGCAGAATGGTATAAGGTTGGATTATCCAATCTCAGGTACTGGAATGGTATAAGAAGAAGTACAATTCGAGTTGGTCAAAAGTTGGTAGTATATGTTTCACCATCGAAAGCCGAACAGTATAAAAAGATAAATTCAATGAGCTTTGCAGAAAAGCAAAGGTCTATTGGTAAGAATATTTCCGCTTCTGCACAGACTACCACATCAAAGTCGACTAAAACAACAAGTAACCAGGATGGAAATTACGTGTATTACAAAGTTAGAAATGGAGATAGTGTTTGGGAAATAGCCAAGAAGTTTCCTGGTGTTAGCGATTCAGATATTCTTAAGTTAAATAAGCTTTCCAGCCGAGATAGAATCCATCCGGGTCAGCAAATCAAGATTAAACCCAGATAGGCCCCAGTTATTCAGAAAACTGTTTTTTGAAGGTAATCGATAGCTGCCTATTTTTCTATTCTTTAAATCTATTTAAATAGGCTTTTGATTTGTTCAGATTCTAATCTAGCTTGTGGATTAAAATTAGCGCTACCCATATACTCTTTTAAGCTGAAGAGAAGTTGCCTGGCTTCCACTCTATTCTCCAGATCATTGATCAGGTCTATCCCACTAAAAAGCAATTTCCCCTTACCCACTTTCACTTCAAAAATTAATGCCAATTGCCGATTACTTACCCAATCGTCAATTACACGAACGATAGGCTTGACTTCATCTGAAAAACTTTCAAGCGATACTGCATTTGAGTGGCTCATGGCGTCCCACCATTGCCAGTCTGAATGAAAACTTGTAGGGAAATTTGCAAGAGCCTGGTTGGAAGGATCACAGAGAATTCCCAATGTATGAGGTTTTTGTCCTCCAGTCCACGCTGTATTCCAGAAAATTGAAGAAAACCCAATTCCAACATTACCTCCCATTTTTGGATCAATACTTCCCTTTTTAATAGAGATCAAGACTTTTCCTCCCCAATCCAAAATTTTCTTAGCTTCTTTATCCATTACCTGAGTAATATAAATATCATCAACACTCTCGTCTTCAGGTAATTTAGACGGATAAACCCAAATATTCCATGAGTTTTCAAATCCTGCCAAATTCACGCACAGAGTTAATTGTACGGGTTTATTAGTATTTATTTTCGTTTCTATTGTGCCAAGTATTATACCATTTCCGAGTGGAATATTTAATTCCTCAAAATTGCCGGATGCCTGCCTTTTGCCTTTATCATCAATTATTTCCCAGCCGGGAAGCACACTATCTAATTTCATCTTGCTAAAGTTTGCCACTTCAACATCCGCACGAATGATTTCATTACTTAAGAATACCCGCTTCGATAATCGGGCCAAAGGAACCACTTCATTGCAGAACTGGCTGAATTCCTGTGGTGATATATATCCTTTTTCCTCCCAAAAGGCATTCAATATCCCAACCAGGGCTGTCCCCTGTCCTGGAAAGTCACTAAGACCTAATAACTGGAAGCCTGCAAAGCCCTTTGTACGTAGAGCAGCCTCAATATCAGCTTTATAACAAAGAGCTTGCAACTTTCCTGAAGCCAGTAGGAAACTGTCCGCCAGATGCCCCATATGATGTGCGTTTAGACTCTCTTTAAAAAGTTCAAAATTCTTCGCTTTGAGTACCCCAGAGTAATTCTTTATTTCTTTAAAATCTGGATAGGCACACCATTGTCCAATTTCATGACTTACTACAGGCTTACCATCTGCTGTTAAACGATCGGTCCAATCGTAATCAGTTCGAGGTGCTTCACCATTAATTATGCTATTCAGCTGCTCCCCCCACCCCTGAATTCGAGGTCCGGGTAAATTATGAAAATCATTGGCATCAATCATAGGCCAACCTGCTGCACCTGTATAGAGCCGCCGGTCATCTTTATTTTTCCAATAATCGATAAAAGCATCTAAATACTCACCCTGCTTTTCACCAGCTGGTTCATTCCCATATGCCATCATTACAAATGAAGGATGGTTTCCATAGGAGTTGACAATGTTTTCACTTTCCTTATAAATCCAGTTGTCTATCGCATTTCCATCCCCAATTAAGCTGCCCTGATTTGCCCAGGAAGAGCATTCAACCTGAAAGTAAAAGCCCAACTTATCAGCTGCATTAAAGGCTGCCTCGGGTGGACACCAGGAATGAAATCGTATATGATTTAATCCGTGTTCCTTACAGACCTTTATGATCCTCTCCCATTCACTTTCTTCGGTTGGAGGATACCCGGTTTTAGGAAAAGCTGCACAATCAAGTGTGCCACGCAGAAAAATAGGACGTCCATTGATTGTAAAACCAGAACCTTTTATTGAAAAATCACGCATACCAAAATGCATCTCTTCCTGGTCAACTCCTTTTCCAGTTTCCAATTTCACTGATAGAGAGTACAAATTTGGATCGAACTCATCCCAAAGTAGCATATCTTTTCCCAACTGGTATTGAAAGCTTTCCGTTACCTGCCCACTACCAATGTTTATTTCAAATCTTTTCTGTTCTAATTTATAAATATCATTCTGACTCATGCTGCTGGCTTGAACTAGCAATACTCCCGCCTGAGAATTTGCTGATTTGTTATCAATCAAAACTTCTATGGCAATTGCATTGTGCTCAATATCAGGATTCACCTTCAGATCCTTAATATAAACTGAAGGTCTTTTCAACAATTGAATTTCCCCCACAATTCCATTCCAATTTCCCTGGGTATGATCTGAAACACTGTGTGAATTAGGACCTACATTTACAGCTTTCATTCTATTGTCAACACAAATGGTGATAGTATGTTTGCCAGGACATAGTATTTCTGTAAGATCATATTGATGAGGAGCTCCCAAACTGTTTTTCATCCCTGCATCCTTTCCATCAACCCAGACTCTTGTTTCCCAATGGCAACGCTCAAGAAATAATTCTACAGATTCTCCCTCCCATGAAGAAGGTATCTCAATAGTTTTTTGATACCATGCAGCACCATAGTAATGTAACTCAGGACTTAACCAAAAGGGAAATAGAAAGCTATCTTTACTTAAATAAGGCTTATAGTTATCATCATTAAACCATTCTGGTTGCTGAATTCCACCGAGCCATTTTGTATTGAATCCAACCGGCTTACCTTTACCATTTTCAACCATAGAACCAGGAAGGCTTACTGACTCATCCAGTTCTGTCAGAAACCATTTTTGGTCTATTCCTTTATCCAAGGAGTCAATTTTAAACTTCCAGGTGCCAGATAGGTCCAATTTGGAATCATCTATTGTCCAACCTGCGATCAGGAATGGAATAATCAAGAAAAAAGAAAGTTTTGTATTCATAATAGGAATAGGTTTAAGCCTTACAAGTTTACCAAGCTTTTAATTTGATTGCAAATAAATTTTAGGCTATTCATGCACATAAAAAAAAGTATCTAAACAGCCTGGTCAAAAAAAATATTACAGTAGGATAATTTTTATACTATTTTTGAGAGACTAATAACAGAATGATGAGATTTTTTCCCCAAAGATTTCTTATACCAACAGTATTCGTTTCATTATTTCTTTTCTTATTAATTCTAATGCTATTATCTGATGGCTTCTCAGGCGGAGGAGATAGCATTGCCCATTATAGAATATCACATTTTGCCTTTAAATACCCACATTTGTTTCTGGATCACTGGGGAAAACCCGTATTTACTTTTTTAAGTTCCCCATTCTCTCAAATTGGCTTTAATGGGATTCGTTTGTATAACATAATTGCCGGTCTTTTTACAGCTTATATAACCTACCTGACTGCGAAATCTCTCAAAAAGGATAATTCGGTTATTATTATATTTTTTGTTTTGTTTGCCCCCATTTATTTTGAATTATTCTTTTCCGGATTGACTGAAATTACTTTTAGTCTGGTTTTAATACTTTCCGTTTTTTATTCTTTGAAAAGAAAATACACTTTATCGGCTATTATTTTGTCATTTTTACCATTTGTTCGTTCTGAGGGCTTTTTAATTTTAATTATTTTCCTGTTTGCCTTTATTCTCCTCAAAAAATACAAGTCCATTCCATTCCTCCTTTCTGGTTTTTTACTTCTTAGCCTTGCGGGATGGTCCTATTACCATGATTTTTTCTGGCTTATTAACAAAATGCCATATACAGGAGCAAGGGAAGTCTATGGTCACGGTGAATTGTTTCATTTCGTGAAGGCCTTGCCCCATATTATGGGATATCCACTACTATTAATTTTTGTATTGGGTGCAATTGCTCTTTTTCTCCAACTAAGAAAATCAAAGAAAATTGAAGATCTTTCCTGGCAGGTATTTTTGTTTGTTTTATTGCCTTTCCTGGCGTATTTCTCAGCCCATACCTTTGTTTGGTGGAGGGGAATGGGAAGTTCTCTTGGTTTGCTAAGAGTTATGGCCGGGGTACTTCCACTGGCCGCCATCATATCATTAGATGGATATAATATACTCTATCAATCTCTCCAGCGATTTACTTACATGAAATACATATTACCGGCACTGATGGTTATTATCGTAATGTACATTCCTTTTACATGGCAAAAATATCCAATGAAGTTAGGAGATCAGGAAAAGACTCTTGCATCTGCTGCAAGATGGGTAAAAGAAACACCCTATTTTAAGAACAAAATATTTTATTATGACCTGTTTTTTCAATTCAAGTTGGGAATCGACCCATATGATACCGACAGATGCTTTGAACGGGTTCCTGAAAGGAATAATCCTGAAAAAGGGATTATGCCGGGCAGTCTTATACAGTGGGATGCACACTATGGGCCAAACGAAGGAGGTATGCCCCTCGAAAGGCTCTTGAATAATGAGAATTTTACTCTATTGAAAAAGTTTGAGCCGGAGTATCCATTAGTAGTACTTGGTGATAATAGCTATGCGGTTTATATCTTTAAAAGGAATTAATTTAAAACCAGAAAATTGAAAGATGCAGTCCTGCTGGAAAAAAAATAAGTACTCTACAATTGCAATTTCTATCATTGTATTAATTCTGGTCTTTCAGGGTTTAAAATTGAAGCATTATTCAAGCAATTATATCATCCGTAACGATGCAGTTTCTTACTATGCCTATTTACCTGCAGCTTTTATTTATAATGATCTCTCATTCAAGTTCGTTTCTGATCTTCCTGATGATTTTCCAGGAGATATATGGACGCATACCTCCCCAAATGGCAAGCAAACCTTGAAAATGACAATGGGTGTAGCCGTGCTTAATTTACCATTTTTCATATTTACACATATTGCTGCTCTAATATTTAAACTAGATCCAAATGGTTATTCCGCACCCTACCAGCTTTCCATACTTTTGTCAGCTATATTTTATTTATTTCTTGGTTTGCTATTTCTTCGAAAAATATTACTAAGCTATTTTAGTGATATAATTGTAGCAGTTACCCTACTGGCAACTGTTCTAGCCACGAATTTATATTATTATACGCTTGTTGAGCCTGGTATGTCACACGTTTATAGTTTCTTCCTCTTTAGCGGATTTCTATATTATACTATAAACTGGTATTCTAAAGCAAACTGGAACAATTCTATATTGCTAGGATTGTTTTTAGGACTAATAATACTTGTTAGGCCCACTAATGCTTTAATCGTCATAATCTTCTTAATGTATGGAAAGGAACCTATCAGGGATCAGTTGGGGAAATTGTGGAAAGAGAAGTTCGGGATAATTACAATAGTTATAGTTGCATTTCTGATTGTTTTTCTTCAACTCATATACTGGAAATTCAGTACTGGCGAGTGGATTTATTATTCTTATGGAAAGGAAAGATTCTTCTTTAACAATCCTGAGATTATAAATGGATTATTCAGCTATAGGAAAGGTTGGTTGATCTATACACCTATTATGATTTTCACAGTAATTGGTTTTGCATTTCTTAGGAAAAAAGTCCCGGAATTATTCTTGTCTATATTGATATATTTTATACTGAATCTATATGTAATATTTAGTTGGTGGTGTTGGTGGTATGGTGGAAGTTTTGGAGCAAGACCTCTAATTGAAACCTACGCCCTACTTTCAATTCCTTTGGCCTCATTTATTAATCTCATATCAAAGAAAACTAATTATATAAGGGTGATTTCCCTTCTGGTTTTATGCTTTTTCATTTATTTGAACCTCTTTCAATCCCGTCAATACCGAACTTCACAAATCCATTGGGACAGCATGTCAAAAGGTCTCTACTGGGAAAATTTTCTTGATGAGAACTGGCCTGAAAATTACAAGGAACTACTTGACCCACCCGATTATGAAAGTGCCCTTCAGGGAAGAAAAACAGATTAATTTTAGAAATCGACTAAAAATTCATCGAACACCTCAGCACGACTAGTAGACTCTAATTCTATTTTGAAATAGGCTGTGCAAAGGCAAGCACATCTTTCCCCGTGATTTTCTTATCAGTAAGTATAAAAAGCCGTTCAAGCACATTTCTAAACTCTCTGATATTTCCAGTCCAATTTATTTTTTGCAATTCCTTTATGGCATCTGGGGCTATCTCCTTCTTCATACTGCCATATTCGCTGGCAATCTGAGCATTGAAATGCTCTGCAAGAAGAGGTATATCATCAGTTCTTTCGTTTAAAGGAGGAACCTGAATAAGAATAACACTGATACGATGATAAAGATCTTCCCTAAACTGATTACTCTCAATCTCGTTTTTAATATTCTTATTTGTAGCTGCAATGATTCTTACATCAACAGGAATATCTTTATCGCTTCCAACCCTGTTTATTTTATTTTCTTGCAATGCCCTGAGTACTTTTGCTTGCGCTGATAGGCTCATATCTCCAATTTCATCGAGGAATAGAGTACCCCCATTGGCCTGCTCAAACTTTCCCTTCCTTTGTTTATAGGCTGAGGTAAAAGAGCCCTTCTCATGACCAAACAGCTCACTTTCAATTAGCTCCGATGGAATAGCCGCACAATTAACCTCAACAAAAGGCAAAGGAGCCCTGTTGCTTTTTTCATGCAGCCATCTGGCTACAAGCTCCTTACCGGTTCCATTGTCTCCCGTAATCAATACTCTGGCATCTGTTTGGGCAACCAGATCAATCATTTCCTTAACCTTCACAATGGCATCCGATTCTCCAACAATATCATAGGTTTTACTAACTCTTCGCTTCAGGGTCTTCGTTTCTGTAATCAAACTGGTTTTATCCAGAGCATTTCGTATAGTTATTAGTAATCGATTAAGATCTAAAGGCTTTTCTATGTAATCAAAAGCCCCCTTTTTAATGGCTTCAACGGCGGTATCAATGGTACCATGGCCAGATATCATAATCACTGATATATCATCAGAAAGCTTCAGGAGTTCATCCAGAACTTCCATGCCATCCATTTTGGGCATTTTGATATCACTCAATACAATATCATATTTCTTGGCTTGGAATAACTCAAGCCCTTCCATCCCATCTTCTGCCAGATCAACCTCATGTTTCTCATATTCCAAAACATCCTTCAATGAATTTCGGATACTTTTCTCATCATCAATTACAAGTATTTTTGCCATGATCTAATTTTAAGGTATAGAAATATGAAAATTATTAAAGTAGTAAACTCAACTCCAGAGTCTAATACCTTAGCCATTTTATCATTTCTTTGTAGGTAGGTTTTTTACCGTACATTAAAATCCCGGTTCTATAAATTTTTGCAGCCAGCCATGCTGTACCTATGAAAGTTAGAATTAAGATAATCATAGAAACAGCAATTTGCCAGGCCGGAACACCAAATGGGATCCGCGCCATCATAACCATAGGTGAAGTAAATGGAATAAAAGAACTCCAAAAAACCAGTGAACTATCAGGATTTTGAAAAGCTCCCATAGAAATAAACAATCCCAGTAACAAAGGAATAGTTATAGGCATCATGAATTGCTGTGTATCTGTTTCATTATCTACCGCTGAACCTACTGCTGCAAATAGAGATGCATATAAAAAGTACCCACCAAGGAAATATATCAGGAATGAAAAAATTATCAGGGTCCAATTCATTGATTTAATTGACTCAAGTATAGTCTGGAGCTCATTTAATTCAGGCTGGTAAACCTGTATTTCCTCCATTGGAGAATCACTGGCTGACATAATATTTTCAATAACCGGATTTTCCCCTACTGAGCTCACATCCGCCAAAAAAACTGTTTGAGCTATACCTACAATTACCAGGGTTAGACCTATCCAAAGTACAAATTGAGTCAAGCCAACCAAGCCTATCCCCAAAATTTTTCCCATCATTAACTGAAATGGCTTTACTGAAGAAATTAAAACTTCAATAATTCTGCTTGTTTTTTCTTCAATTACCCCTCTCATTACCTGGGCTCCAAATATGAAAGTCAGCATGTAAATCATTAACCCTGAGATATAGGCTATGCCCATGGCTAGACCAGCGCTGGTCTTTTTCTCAGCTCCTTCATCAGTGATGATTATAGTTTGTATCTTAACGGAAGATTCGACCTCCTTAAGTATCTTATCAATATCATTAATGTTATAAGATTCCAGCTTTTTCCTTTCAATTTCTTTTTCAATTGAATTAGAAATATGCATTGTTTGTTCAAGGGTGGGCTGTTTCTGAGAATAAAGCTGGATGGCATTTGGAATATAGGTAACCTTTGGGGAAATATATAAAACACCATAGAAGCCTTCATCCTTAAAATTTGTTTTTAGAATTTCTGGATCAGCATCTGGTAGGAACTCAAACTTCATGGCCTTGGTAGATGGAATTTTACCTTCGAATAGCTCAGATCCTTCCCCTACTACCGCTATCTTCTTCTCTTCTGAATCCTCTCTGGTCATGATCCAAGCGGGAATCATGATCATTCCAGCAATTAATACGGGTGCAAGTAGGGTCATGATTATAAATGACTTCTTCTTAACTCTTGTAAGATATTCTCTTTTAATTACGAGAAATATTTTATTCATTTTTTCCTGTATTTATGTCTAAAATTAGAATATGAAAAAATACTATTTTTTAAGGTTGGCGTCTTCCACCACTTTAATAAAAACATCGTTCATGCTGGGTACAATTTTGTTAAAGGACACTATTTTACCAGCAGACAATAAAACATTTAATACATCATTGGGTGAAGTATCATTCATTAGATCGAGTGAAAGTTTTGTAAAACCATTTTCAGGAATATTTTCTACAATCTTATAAGCATGGCTTAAAGAGGCAGTAAGTAAATTTACCTCACCTTCAAACTTAATTTCATACCGATTTGTAGAATAAGTTTCACGAACTCCGTCAATTGGGCCCTCTACCAGTGTATGTCCATTATCTATTAATGTAATGTGGTCACATAATTCTTCAACCGATCCCATATCATGCGTGGAAAAAATAATTGTTGCCCCATTTTTCTTCAGGTTTAGAATTTCTTCCTTAAGTAGAGTTGCATTAATAGGATCAAATCCACTAAACGGTTCGTCAAAGATTAAAAGTTTTGGTTCATGCAGGATAGTAACGATGAATTGCACTTTCTGCTGCATTCCTTTTGATAATTCCTCCACCTTCTTATTCCACCAGCCTTCAATCTCCAGCTTTTTAAACCAGTACTTTAATCTTTTAATGGCTTCCTTTTTGGGAAGTCCTTTTAACTGAGCCAGGTATAATACCTGATCACCAACCTTCATTTTCCGGTATAAGCCTCTTTCCTCAGGCAGGTAACCAATCTTGTAGACATCATCAGGCTTCAAAGGCTTTCCCCTGAACTTCAATATTCCACTATCCGGAGCTGTAATCTGGTTTATGATACGAATTAATGTGGTTTTTCCTGCACCATTAGGTCCCAGCAAGCCATAAATGCTTCCTTTTGGCACAGAAATACTAACCTTGTCAAGTGCTAAATGATTTGAAAATTGCTTGACAATGTCTTTAGCTTCAAAATATCCCATTTGATTTTTATTTGTTCAAAATTTCGGATATAAAGATAGAAATTCATTGCTAAAACTACACTGTAAATGCAGCTATGTAACATACAAATTATTCAATGTTTTTGTGAATTTGGAAATTTAATAAGGCATTCTCAAAAGTTAGTCCAAACTAGGAAGACTGAACAACCAATTAAAAATTTAATCGAATACTATGATAGTATATTGAGGATGATTGGTTCCTTAAAAATAATTCCTCATTTTCTCAAAAATATTCTTATCCTGCTTTGAAGGTGCGGGTTTAAAACTTTCTGATTCAGTGAATTTCTCCAGGATCCTCTTTTCTTCTTTAGACAAGTTTTTTGGAATCCAGACATTTATATTTACAAGAATATCTCCTCTGCCATAACCATTTACATCAGGCAAACCCTTCCCTTTCAATCGTAAGATCTTACCAGGTTGAGTTCCTGCTTCAATCTTTATTTTCACCCTATTATCAACAGTAGGGATTTCCACATGTGTTCCTAAAGATGCATCTGGTACGCTTATAAACAAGGTGTAGATTAAATCATTTCCATCCCGAATTAGTTCAGGATGTGGCTCTTCCTCAATTACTACCAGAAGATCACCATTAATTCCTCCGCGCCTTGCTGCGTTGCCTTTTCCTGAGACACTTAACTGCATCCCTTCTGCTACACCAGCCGGAATATTAATCTTAATTACCTCATCAGACTTTACAATTCCTTCACCATGACAGCTTGTACATTTATCTGTAATTGTTTTTCCTTCTCCACCACAGGCCTGGCATACTGATGATGTTTGCATTTGACCCAGGAAAGTATTTGAGACTCTTGTCACCTGACCACTTCCACGACAGGTCGAACAGGTACTAAAACCTGAAGTATCTTTCGCACCAGATCCACTACAAGTTTTACACTCAATGTATTTTGGTACTTTAATTTTCTTTTCTACCCCATTAGAAATCTCTGAAAGTGTTAGTTTAGCCTTAACCCTGATATTTGATCCTTTTCTAACCCTTTGTTGCTGTCTGCCTCCAAATCCACCAAAACCTCCAAATCCACCAAAATGGCCACCAAAAATATCCCCAAATTGTGAAAATATATCTTCAACATCAGAAAAACCTCCAAATCCGCCACCGGCAGAACCTCCCAGGCCAGCATGTCCAAACTGATCATATCTGGAACGTTTATCCTGGTTGCTCAATACCTCATAAGCTTCAGCTGCTTCCTTAAACTTATCCTCTGCACTTTTATCACCTGGATTCTTGTCAGGATGATGCTTTATTGCCTGTTTTCTGTATGCCTTCTTGATTTCTTCCGCAGAAGCACTCTTTTCAACACCCAATACCTCGTAATAATCTCTTTTGGCCATAACAATTTTTTAATGTCTTTTCGTTTCCTGTTTTCAGGCTAAAATTACTCTCCAATTACTACCTTTGAATATCTTATTACCTTACCATTCAGGGTATAACCCTTCTCAACTACATCAACTACTTTTCCTTTCAATTTTTTCTCAGGTGCAGGAATTTTTGTAATAGCTTCATGACAATCGGTGTCAAAATCCATTTGAACAGCTTCAATTTCCTGAACATTCTTCTGTTTCAAAAAGTCAGAAAACTTATTATAAATTAGCATCAATCCATCTTTCATGGCATCAATATCTTTTATATTTTCCAATGATTGAATCGCTCTTTCAAAATCATCTATCACAGGCAATAACCGAAGCATAACCTCTTCATCTCCATACTTGGCGAGATCGGCTTTTTCTTTTAGCGTTCTTTTCCTGAAATTATCAAACTCCGCTGAAAGCCTCAAATAACGGTCTTCCTGCTCTTTGACTTTTAAGTTAAGAACCTCAATTTCATGATTTTTTTTCAATTCTTTTGATGCTGACTTTTTTGAACTTTTCTTATTTTCAGTTTTTTGCTCAACCTTTTCCTCAGCAGTTTCTATATTCTTATCTTCCTTTTTATTCATTTTCTTAGTCATAATTGCACTAAAATGTTTACGATTTACAAATAATTTGTGCCAGTGTTTGTTTAGCAAATTACTTGCCAATTATAATTTTAGGACAAATTGGCATATTCTTTTAAAGCGGCAGTCAGGTAAGAACTAATAACTTTTCATAAAATGTTAAAACTTTGATTTAAATACTTTTTAGTATTGCCTAATTAAGCTGTTATTTTGGGTAATCAATGAAAATTATTTGAACTGAAGAATATGCAGATATATGGTGTGCCAAAAATAGCTCTTAATCAGGATGTTAAAAACTTAATTGATCTTTATTCACAGTTGGGTGAGAGGGCAGAAAACTTTCTTCCTAACCGAATCTTTGAAAGTTTAAAAAACTTTGTCAGGCTCTGTTACGAAGAACCTCATGACCCCAATAAACAACAAGCTGAAATTCATAAGTATGTACTTGAAATTAAGGAAGCTATTCCAGGATATGTGGATGTTTTCTTAATGATGTTCCCACATGAAGATTCTAAAGCTTTTGAATACAGTGCAAAAAGAAAAAGTTTTTTTACCAAACTGGATGATCTTATTGATAACGAGCTAGTTGATGAATCCGCTAAAGATCAAATAAATAACATCAACAATTCACATGATTTTTCAATAGGAACTCCACCTGTAACCCATCATACTATTGGATTTTTATTTAAAATTCTCCTTGGAGATAAAGTCAGAGAGCTTAGAAAATTCCGTGACTTAATTGGTATTAGTGGAGATATTGAAGAGGCTCAATGGAATTACATGCTGGATGTATTTGATCAGATGATCAATCAATCTACGCATTATACCACGCTTGCTGAAAAACAAAATTTCCTTTCCCGAACTGAATCCACAGTTAATTTTAAAGGAATGAATGGGTTCATTCGGACAATTGTTTCAGGAAATGCCAATACTGCAATAGAACTATTGGCCAATGAGATATTTGGACCAGAAGTTGTCCGTGAAATAGAATTTACTACACCAGATGAATTATATGAACAGATCGAAAACGACAATACAAGCATATTTGCCGTTAAGATCCCAAATATGAGAAAGAACCCTTTCAATACATTCAAATGGTTCCCATTCCTTTCAAGAATTGTTTTTATTGACAATTCACCTGAATCTCAGGCCACCAATACCTCTCTTATTTTTTGTTTCCATAATGGAATTATCAACACATTAAATAAGGTTCATACCAAAAAATTAGGGGCACTGGCCAACAGCCAGTTAAACCTTCGTTTGATCCTTGAGAAAGTTAACCCTGAAAATTTAAGAAAGTTCCGGCAGGCTATTGAAATGAAAATTAATAGCTACAAGGAAGAATTAAAAGACCTGAAGCAAGATCAGCTTGCCGAACCTGAAAATCCAGATCAGGATATAACCCTTTTTAAATATGACGAGTTTTCTCGACAGGTGATCAAGGACAAATATATACTATCAAAATTTGGTGCTTATCTGAGTCTTATTGAAAGTGTTCGAGAGAAGGATAAGCAACTTGAGATAAATAAGGATCTTATTAAAGAATTTGAGGCCAGGACAAAGAGTTACTTTTATTCCGAAAACAAAAAACTGCACCTGGCGGCGGTCTATGAAGGTGGCGGAAGGAACCAGATACGTACTTACGCCGACTACCTGCTACAGCGTCCACTAAAGCCTGTTAATAAAGAGATTGTGGAAAAATGTCGCACACTGCTTGATATTATCCCAAACACTTACCAAAGGACACTCAATAATCATTTTCACAAAAACTTTGGGATTAACATATTTCTTGAGAAATATAAAGAATACCTTGTAAAAGCAGAAAATGATGCTGATAATTATGGGCGGTTTATGAATCTGTTGATTGACCTGGGTATTGAAAAGAAATACTCCAGTAAAACTGAGGAAGAACAGAAAATGATAAAGGAATTTATCAGCGCCCTTGGAAACCTGGAAAAAACCTCAATTTCAGATGATGTTCAGATGATAATCAGGGATATTTTGTTTTCTTCAAGCAGGAAGCGAAACCCATATATTTTCTTTAATCAAGAAGCCTCATGGGAATATAAAGATCTGTTTCCGGCTGACCGCTATGATCTCAATCCATTTGATATTGAAGTTGAACTAGACTATGAGGGTAGGATAGACTGGGAGCGCCTCCAGAAGAAACTCGAGAGAATTAAAAGCACCTTCCAATTGTTTGATGAAACCGGGAATTTATGGGATAGGTTTTGTGAAAATTCTACGATAATAATAAATGACCCATCCAATCCATCAGGGTTTACCGATTTCAATAATTTATATCTAATAAAATTTCTTAAGTTTCTAAGCAACAGCAAACTAACCCTATTCCTTGACGAAGCCTATAACGATGCTGTAAAAGTGGAAGATCCAGAAGAACCGAAATGGAGAACCATTTCAAGGTATATTATGAACAACATAACCTCATACAGTAAAATTAGTGTTGTTTCATCCCTCTCTACAACTAAAAACCTGGGTGCTACTGGCGATCGTATGGGATCACTTGCAGCGACTCCAGCCAGGAAAGATGTAATTGACTTTACTAGAAAACGATTTACACTGGATAAAGGCAATACCAACTCAGTTTTTATGCTGGTAAATATCCTTGAAATTGCACAGCTTGCAAAAAGGATCAAGGATAGAATGGAAGAAAACCTGCCGAAGGATGCCTCAAGACATAAAATCAAAGAAAATCTTAAGGAATATATTATTGAAGAAATTAAGCATAACTTTTCTGAACGGAATAATGGATTCAAAGGAAAAACCCGACGTCCTTCTATGTTTGAGGGGAGCCCATTGCATATTTTCTTACTGGAGGAGCTCACTTCACTGGACAAACTTGATGTTCTTGAACTGGCAGATGACTTTAAATATAAAGGGGAACCATTTTTTAGTTATTATAAAAAATACCTGGTTTATGAACTTAACCGGTTCAGGATCAATAAAATATTCCGTACTGAATCAAACAAAAGATTAGAAATTGCAAAAACAACAGCAAGTGTCTGTTTGCAGAAAGTTGACAACAAATCTATTGGTATTTTGAAATCTGATGGTTCATTCCTGTTCAACCTTCATTTGCATGATTTCTTTTCTTATCAGGATCTTGAAAAATTCAGCAAAAAATTGGCAGAATACAGAGGATTGGCCCTTATTCCTTATCAAACTGGATTTATTCGATTTTCGTTAGGAGGTTATTTATTCGGAGATGAAAAGAGTTACCAAGATTTTGAAAAAGAGTTTGAGAATGCCTTAAACATATTCATGAAGTATTGGGACATCTTTTACAAAAAGAAAAAGAACCCTGAAAATAAAACGAAAAGAACTGAAGATATCCTGGATGGCATTTTCAAGATCAAATCTGACCAGGAATTTATCGAACTGATTCTCAATGACTTTGACATCATTAGCACCCTGCATAAAAAGCAAAATAAATCACTAAGAATTAATGACATAAAAACACTTTACCATGCTTTCCCAAAAGATTGTGGTATAACCATTAATTCTATCGGGGACTCTAAGAATGCTGTTTTGGAGTTTTATGAGAATATCGGTCAATGCAGAAACTTACTGGAGTTTGTTAATAGCAAGGCATTTACAAAAGTATACGAAAACCTTTTACCCCAGATCTATAAGAAAATTCCACAAATCAAAGGCCTTGATATCAATCAGGTAATTTCAAAATTCGGGAAGCCTACTTTATTGAAGTATATTAAGAGCAAGTTGGAGTTTCAGCCTACTTCTCATATATTGGATGACCCAAATGAGTTAAATACTATGCGAGAAATCCTGGTAGAACTTGAGAATATCCTCTTTTCTGATGCCAAAGTAAAGATAATCGCGCTTCAAGCAAATGAATGTGATATTCAGGGTGACCTTGCTCGACTTGAAGGCTATAATACTATCCTTAAAAAGTATATTCAGGAAATCCTACTGCACTTTAACCTGCCATTTGAATTGGAATATCAATTTCCAACAATAGAGGAACTAATGGCAACCGCTACAAATAAGTTTACTGAAATAACAGGTATTGAAATTGATGAAATTGATTTTACCTCAAATCTTAATAATTTTATTTCTGAATTAAGATCCTCCATGCTTACGGAAGATGATTCTATGTCAAAAATGGCCTTTGGATTGATTTCGAAATTACTTGCTGATGAATTAATTCAATCCTCATCACCTCTTAAAGAAAAGCTTCTTTATTTCTATTTAATTCAAAATAAGGGAACATTTAAGAACAAAATTAAAGAAAAGTTATCACATTTTGATAACCCAATAAGCAATTTAAAAGACCTTGAGATAAAATTGATATCTGAGGACTATTATTCCAGTATACTTCCAGGTACTATAAAGGAAATTCTTAAAGAAGTTATCAATACAAAGAATTTTAGAATTTCGGAAAATGATATTCATGACAATGTTCGACAAATTGTTTTGTTCATAAGCAAGCTTATGAATGCCACCAAAAACAATGAATATTATGACCGATATAATCATGTTTTAATTAAGATAATAGAAACCGAATTTAAAAAGCAGAAATCAAGCACAAATGAGATGATCCAACATGGGATTGTTCTTCATAAGGATTTTAAAATGAAGAATAAAGTCCTGGAAAAATGGGATGACGGATCACTTGAATGGATAAATAATCTTATGAGTCGTTGTGGTGTAATTGCTTTGGAACAAGCTATACAAACTCATACCCGTATTGTAACTGATGCCAAAAAAAGAGAATACCCTTTTCATAAAGTTGACAGGCCGGAGGGTGATGACAAAAAAATA
Source organism: Bacteroidales bacterium (assembly GCA_033791445.1). Classification (GTDB taxonomy): domain Bacteria; phylum Bacteroidota; class Bacteroidia; order Bacteroidales; family VadinHA17; genus JANTGF01. The sequence continues at coordinate 19,548 of JASJGS010000013.1, forward strand.
GCAGTTAAAAAAGATTCTCCCAATGAATTCATTAAAAACATGTCTACCAGGCCCTCTTCTTCATTTTTCATGAAAAGACTGGCTCACTTTGCAACAAATCTCGACGAAGATGATTACCGTTGTAAGATTCAAAAACAAGGTCTTATTAAGGAACTATACATCTTTCAGAAGTCTTATCTTAAATACCTTACAGACAATCACCGTCTACTGAAAGAAGAGTTTATAAGCCTTGAAGATGCTCAAAATTTTGTTCCTGACGTAATAATGTTTTTAGGGGCTCCAGAGAAAGTGATTTCTTATCCTCAAATAGGTTATTTTGATCTTAAAGGACCAAATGGGAACATAAAAACTATTATAACGCCACTTAAAAAATCTGCAGACTATTTCGGTAATATCAAAAAGCCGAGGTTGACCATGATCAATGAAAAGGTCAAAGAAATGGGGGGTGTTCCAATTCATGGATCACTCTATGCCATTGAAGAAGAGGATGGTAGCCTGTTCGTGGTTCAAATAAGTGGTGATAGTGGAGTTGGAAAATCAGAGATGCTGGCCGCCATGATGCTGAAGTGGATGAAGAAAGACCTTCCGGGCGTACGATCCATAAAACTTATTGCTGGTGATATGTTCCATATTTTCGCTGACAAGGAAGGGAATCTTTATGGAATAGGTACTGAAACAGGAGATTTCTCTAGAGTTACTGATTTTGATCCGGATTTCATTTTTCAATATAGTTCTTTGTTTGAAAGTAGTGCAGACAGTAATGTTGAAAACTTAAACTCAAGAAGTACTATTAGTGGATTTTGTGATATTTCTATTCCATACAGGATTAATATTATGCTTACTGCATACAATTATGGAAAAGAAGAAGCGGGGATAAAAAGGTATTCAAATCCTGAAAATTTTATTCTTTACCGTGATTCACATGGTGAAAGGAAAGAAAAAGCAACAAGTTCTGATAACCCAAACTTTCAACGAACTCTTTCCCGATATTCTGCAGATAAGAACATTGTTGAAGTAATTGATAACCATGGCAATTATCTTGACTCCATATTGGATTGGGAAAAGGAACCATTTACTGGAAAATTTTACCTTTCATCATCCTACAAGATGATGGATAAAATTGATCTGGAGGATATTGTTAATAAGATATTTGTTCAGAAGAAATATATAGCAAATGGAAAAGATTTTACTGTTAAAAAGGTGAAGTTTGACATTATTAAGAACCGTTTCAAAGTCATTGCCCAGGAAACAGGGGAAGGTGGCATTGAATCTTCGTTTCTTCTAGACAGAGAGTTCTTTAGTTTATTATTTCAAACCCTGGCCAGTACACCTGGAGGAAATCCTTTTATTTCAGAGTTTGATGAGATTGAGATGAAAGAACACTTAATTGAACACCTGAAGGGTACCAAAAACAGAAAAGGGAAAGGGAAAAATATACAACTGGGAATCCTTTCAACTGACCTTGGCAAGAAAGGAAAAGAAATTACCGGACCACAAAGAGCTGCTGAAGACATGAAAAAGATGCTTCAAGAAGTCCGAATGCTTCATCCTGAAATGTATAAGAATAAAAACTATGTAAAACAGTTGATTGATGAAAAGTACCAGCATTTGTTTAAGCATAGTAAACACAGCCAGGAGGTATGGCGATACAATTACCTATTGTTCCAACTTGAACAAATGAGAAAGGCTGAGTTTGTTCGGGTTGACAATATTGACCAAAAAGTTGACCTGGGAATAATGGAGGATTTTGAACCACTTCCCTCCAATAAAAAGTTTAGCCCTTTACTGGTTACGCCTAATATCAATATAGAATTAAATGGTTTCAGTGAAACATACGAGCAATTGATGTGGTTACCAAACAATAAAGATTTTGCACAAGAATTGTATCTTGATTGTGACGAATTGTATATTGCAGAAGGCTATAGTAAAGAAACCATAATTAATAACATGGTGCTTCAACTACTTATACTGAATGGCTATATCTCCATCGAAGATATAACCAGGGGTAAAATCACTGAAAAAACCAATCGGGAGACAATTGCAGCAGCAAAATATGCTGTGATTAAAAAGTTAAAAGAGGTAGAAAATAGCACAAAAGAAAAATCTAAGAAAAAAAAATAAGGGGCTGATAGCCCCTTATTAATTTCTTTTTAGGAGATCTATTTTTTAAGCGTCTCTAAAGTTTGCTTTAAATATGGTCCGCGCAAATCCTTGGCAACAATAATTCCATTCCCATCAATTAAGAAATTGGAAGGTATTGATCTGATTCCATAAGCGGTTGCAGCATCAGAATACCAATATTTTAAATCACTAACGTGGTATTCCCAACTCAGCTCATCATCTGATATAGCTTTTGTCCAGTCTTTTTCATTTTTATCAAGAGAAACACTGTAAATAGTAAAACCATTTCCATTCTGAAAGCTCATATCTTTGTATAAATTGTAAGCTTCAACCAAGCTTGGGTTTTCTTTCCGGCATGGGGGACACCAGGAAGCCCAGAAATCAATTAAAACCATTTGCCCTTTTAATGAAGATAATTTCACAATATCTCCCTCAGGGTTTTTGAAAGCCAGTTCAGGAGCCAGATTCCCTACGTTAACACCCTCTTCTGCAGCAGGTTCCATCTTCGATTCATACCCCTTATCACTCAATACAAATGATTGAGTGATAATACTTAATACTAATATGTTTAATAAAATAATTTTACTTTTCATCTTTTTAAATTTTTGCAAAGGTAAAAAAATCTTTGAATTCGAAAATTTAAGATTTCCACAACAATAAAGAAATACTTTAGGCTAGTCAATCCTTAGAATCTGGGCTCCCAGTGCTCTGAGACGGGTATCAATTCTTTGATATCCTCTATCGATTTGTTCAATATTGTGGATAGTACTGGTACCCTCTGCAGAAAGGGCTGCAATTAATAAAGCTACACCTGCCCTTATATCAGGAGATGTCATAGTGGTTGCTCTTAGTGGGAATTGATTATCCATGCCGATTACTGTTGCCCTGTGTGGATCACAAAGAATTATCTGGGCTCCCATATCAATTAGTTTATCAACAAAAAATAATCGACTCTCAAACATTTTCTGATGAATAAGGACACTTCCCTTAGCCTGGGTTGCAACTACCAGAAAAACACTTAGTAGATCTGGTGTCAATGCTGGCCAAATTCCATCAGAAATAGTAAGTATTGAGCCATCAATAAAGCTTTCAATCTCATAATGCTCATTACCATAAACAAATATATCATCACCACGGCACTCCAACTGAATCCCAAGCTTTCTAAAATGATCAGGGATCATGGCAAGCTTTTCGTATGAAACACCTTTTATGGTTATATCTGATCTGGTCATGGCTGCCATTCCAATAAAGCTACCTATTTCTATCATGTCAGGAAGTAGGGTATGTTCACATCCACCCAGGGATGAAACACCATCAATAGTAAGCAAATTGGAGCTAATCCCTGAAATCTTGGCACCCATACTGTTCAACATCGTACACAATTGCTGAATATAAGGTTCACAAGCAGCATTGTATATTGTAGTCCTTCCATGAGCCAGTGCAGCGGCCATTATTACATTAGCTGTTCCTGTGACCGAGGCTTCTTCCAGTAAGATATAGGTTCCTTTTAAGGATTTCACTGTAATGTGATACAGACTTTCAGAAGGATTGAAGGTAAAATTGGCCCCCAGCTTTACCAGCCCATTAAAATGGGTATCCAGTCGTCTTCGCCCAATTTTATCTCCTCCTGGCTTGGGAAGATAGCCCACTCCTTTTCGGGCTAGCATAGGCCCCAAAATCATGACTGAACCCCGGATACTGCTTGCCATCTTTAAATACTCTTCAGATCGCAAAGCTTCTGTATCTAATTCATTGGCACAAAAGCTATAATCAGACTCACTTAGCTTCTTGACCTTTACACCAATTGTTCTAAGAAGATTTATAAGATTATTTACATCCTTTATATCAGGAATATTCCTGATGATTACTTCATCAGTTGTTAGAAGAGTTGCGCAAATTATTTGAAGAGATTCATTTTTAGCACCTTGAGGGATAATCTCACCATTCAACTTATGCCCCCCCTGAATTTTAAATGCACCCATATATTCTAAATATGTTTCAATTAGAAGTGCTTACAGAAACCCTTGTTGCAAACTGGATAGTATCACCCAGATGACTTCATCTACTTTTTCCTTTGCGGCCGTTTTTTTGTTGGTTTGGTGTACATAAAGCTTTATTCTGCAAGCACAAGATAGTTGTCG
>JASJGS010000014.1:0-37741 GCA_033791445.1 Bacteroidales bacterium
CGGCACTGGTCATACCATAGGAACGTTAGAAACAATTTTGATTTCACTTTAGATATCTGCAAAAAAAATCATCATGGACAAAAAAGTTAGTTTATGTTTCGTCGTTCTTGCATTCTTACTTTTGGGATGTAAGCAAAGCAGTGATACAGGTAAATTTGTTAAAGCTCCTTGCCCCATTGAAGTTCCCGATGGACTCGAGGACAGTGGTAAATTCAGCTTTGGATACATGAAGGTCCCAGAGTTCCACAAAAATCCGAATGGAAATACGATTGAACTCGCCATAGCAATTCACAAATGTCAGGGCGATTCTGCAACACAAGAGCCATTTGTCCTGGTTACTGGCGGACCTGGAATGTCTGATATTGACAACTTTGTTCCCGATTTATTTGGCGATCTTGGCGCTCTTTTTCTTAATAACCGTGATATTGTAATTATTGAATTAAGGGGATTAAAATATTCGAAACCAAACCTAATGCTCCCTGAAATCGACAATCTGCAACTATATCTTGCTGATAAAAACCTGTCTGCGGAAAAAACCATCGAATTATACATGGATTCATTGCAATCGGCATATGACCGATTGGTGCAAGAAGGGGTCAACCTATCTGCATTTAATGACTATGAGATTGCCAACGACATTGTATATGTGATGGGGAAACTCAATTATGATAAGTTTTCCGTATTTGGTTCCTCATTTGGAACATTGGTCACGGAGCACCTTCTTTTGAATCATTCAGAGCATCTGGTAAGTGTCACCATGAATGCAGTGGTGGATATCAACAAAGCCTTACCAGGGATGCATACCAACAGCATCCAAACACTGGAAGACATATTTAAAAAATGTGAAAACGATCCTGAATTGAACAAGGCCTATCCTGATCTGAAGAACAGGTTTCTTTCAACGCTGAAAAGACTAAATGAAAGCCCGGATACTTTGGACATAGAATATTGGAAAAATGGGGAAAAGTATAAAATTCCACTCAACGGAAATAAGCTTTCAGTATGGCTTTTTGGTATGATGTACTGGGATGCTCAAATACCTTCAACCTTAGATAAAATTCTTTCCGGCGATTACAGCCAGATTATTCAGAATCCAGGAATGATTTTTCCATTAAATGAATTTAGCTATGGCTTATCATTAAGTATTCTTCTATCCGAGTATTCAAATATTGAAGATGATGCTATTCCTCTGAATAATGAATATGTTGATTATGTAAAAGGCTGTGGAACCATGATGTTTACTCCTTATTTTTTAAGTCATGCCAAGGAGGTATGGAAAGTCAATGATTTACAAAATAAAAACATAGTCCTAGTTTCGGATGTGCCAACCTTAATGCTTAGCGGCGAATTGGACCATGTCTGTCCGCCCAAATACGCCAAAGATTTATCCAAGAATCTGAAAAACTCATACTTATATGTATTCCCCGGAATCGCCCATTCACCCATCGATTTTGGTTCCTGTGGCATTATGATGATGAAGGAATTTGTTGATAATCCTGCTAAAGCTCCGGATAGTTCATGCTTGCAGGAGTTCCATAGTGGTTTTATATTGCCAGAATGACATTCTTTATTGAGAAAAACTGTTTCTAACAATGAACTGTGCTAAAATCCAAACCTTTTAAGCAATATTTACACATATTCTTTTATTTGAAGATCTGCCCCCGCTGCACATTCACCTGGACAACCTAGCCTATGGTTTCTCTAGGAGGGTATAGGGGGGCTGCTAAAGCATATAACAACCCCCTTTTCAGCTACCATTCTTTATTGAATCGCCAATATTCAGTCTTCAACATTGGTTTGTATCCAATTATCCTTGTAAACTCATAATACATTAAATACTTAATATAATCCTCATTCCCAACTGTTGTTGCAATAGAATCATGAATAGTAAATATAGGAAGATAGGGTCTTTCTATTTCTATCCTCTTACATATGACATCAATAATGATATAAGATTCAATTCTTTGCAAAGTGCAAGCCAGGAGATTCTTTTCAATAGATTTTATTAGGCTAAATATCTTGTAGACATTAGGGAATCTTTCTCTAAAAAGTCTTTTGTATTTTGCCTCTTCCTGACCGAAAAACTGATTGCCAGAATACATGATAGAGAAAAACACATCCTTGGATTCTTTCCTGTTTAATCTTATATGATATTGATCGAATATCTCTCTTGAAATGTACTCATAAATGACCCCGTCATGCACTAATTGGCTATAGTTCTCAACATCCACATTGTCAGTATATTGCAAGATTTTCACCACCATAGGGGGAGGAAAAGAGGAAGAGAGAGAAGGAAAGGAGAAAGTATCTGAAGTAAGTTTATCTATATTAATTAATGAAGATTCATCAGAATTATAAAAATCACTCCTGAATAATATTGGACTCAGGTAGGGTTGTGAATTTGTCAAATCAGTAGAAACAAGCTCCTGGTTATTGTATGTAACAAAGTTTCGACAATCACTTCTCAGGTTGGTGAGATTTGAATGAAATCTGCCAACCGTAGAATCAACCGAAACAAAATAATCATTACTATCGATCCTCTGAATGTTTCTAAAAGCTGAGAAGTACTTATACATATCTCTAAAATCCCAGGTTGAAGAATTATGTTGTGAATCGAGATAATCATAAGCAGAAGAATCTACCTGAAGACCTTCGTCAAACCATTTTACCAGATAGTTGTATTTCTTTTCCACATTTTCATCTATTTGTCTTTCTTTTTTAGTACTTCTTACAAGGGTGTATTTGACTATCTCCACATCCTTTAGTTTTTCTCTATATTTCTCATTGAATCTATAACCTTTGGATTTCTGACCGATTATATAATGATTGTCAGTCTCTAAAATTCCTGTTCGCAAAAGGTATTTAAGGTATTGCCTGTAATTGTTCACCTTTTTCTTTAGAGTTCTAGCATTTATTGGAACGTACCCATTGTATGAGTCAAACCTTTCCATATTTGCAGGGATTTCACTGATTAGACTAATAATGTATATCAGACTATCTTTCTGAAATGACTTAATCTCCTTTGGTGGATGATTTTCTAAGTGTTCATCGAGATTAAGATTTTTTGGTATAAATTGTTTCATGACGTTTCTAATTCTTTAAATTTTATTATTGCATCTTCATAATTTCTATATGTCCAAGCCCACGAGCCAAAAGCCTCATCATGAGGGAATTTCTCCATCTCTTCAACAGTTCTTAAAACTTCACCATTGATGATTATTTTTCTTTGTGGCCTGACTTTGATTTTGAAAACTTCATAATAGGTCAAATCTGGCATAACCTCCTGTGCATATATGCATGATCTGTTACCTCGGAGTGCTTGGGTATAGTTGAACCCGTTTTTGCGGAGTTTTTGGGGCAGGGTCTTCATGATCTGCCTCCTCTCCTGTTTAGAATAACATAGGAGCTGGCCTGTTTTTCTATCTCTTCAGAGTTAAAACCCCTAATTGCTTTGAGCCAATTTTCAACTTCAACTCTGTCAAAAAAGAGATGCTTTGCCTGTTTATAGTGTGGAATTTTACCCTTATGAGTAAACTTATAGATTGTTGACTTACTCAATCCGGTCAATTTGCTAACCTCGTCAATATTGAGGACTGTTTTTGATAATGACAAAAGGTTTTCAATATTTTTTAACCTCTCATCCTGCTTTTGCAGTTGATCTAAAATCTTTACCATCTTATTATTATTTAAATTTAATAAAATGGCTTGCAAGCCTGACTACTAATTAGTTAGAACAAATGTAGTATAATGGTTTGCGGTTCTGAGTAAGTTAGTAATGTAGGTTACTGTTATTACTATACTTAAGGAATGTTGTTTATTATTTCATCAATCACATAACTGTTTTTGACCGATATTCCTTCTTTTACTGTTTTACTTAATTGTGAGGAGATATTATTACTTTTAAAAATAGTATCATTTCTAGAAATAAACTTCTCTGAATCTCCAATACATTTAAACAAATATGTAAAATGCTTTCTTAATAAATGAAAAAGATAGGCTATCTGGGTTGTTTCCTCCAAGAAGTATATTTTACTATCATGTTCATCAAACTTCTTTGTAAAAACATTTAAAAAGTCAGTTTCAGATGTTTTATTTTCATTAATATACTCATGTGTCTGTGCTAATTCCTTGTATAGATATTTGTATTGATCAATTTTCAATCTACTAGTAAAACGTACTAATTTCCCTTTTAAAACATAGTCTGTTTTATTTTTAAATCCATTCTTCAGTTCTTGATTATACCATTCAGTTAAATTGATAAAGTATTCCAAATTTGTTATAACACTGATCATTTCCTGAAAGTGGGGTAGATTAACATCTTTCTCCTCTGTATACATATCTATAGTGCTGTAATCATAATTTATATACTCCTCAAAATATTCTCCACATGCAAAATTTTGCATGAAATTTTTTACTAAATCTTCAACCTCTATATCTTTTTTCCAATCTTCTAAATGTTTAATAATATGATCGTGAAATATTGGATTAACTCTGGCCAAATTGTTTCTTAATAAGTTAAATTCATTTTCCAGAAATTCTTTGATTAAATTATCTGGACTTAACATTTTCTTAATATAAAACACATCCCTCTTATCATCTAAATTATACCAAACAAACTCATGAGATGACATATATAAATCCCATAACTTTTCTTTTTCATTCTTTGTCAGTTCTGCCATAGCTAAATATTAATATCAGGAATTTTATTTACAGCTTCTCTTTTTTTCTGATCAATGATTTTTGCATATATCTGCGTTGTTTTGAGTTCTGAGTGTCCTAGCAATTTGCTAACTGTATATATGTCAGTTCCCATGTCTAATTGAATAACTGCAAAAGTATGTCTCCCACAATGAAAGGTTATAACTTTTGCTATACCAGCTCTCATAATCCATCTTTGAAGCTCAATATTATGCCAAGCTGAATATTTCAACCCCTTGAAAACTCTTTCCTCCACATTGCTTTTTTCTCCTAAATAATCTCTTGCCTGTTTGCTAATGTCTAAATATTCCTGGCCCCTCGTTTTTTTCTGCCTGAATACTATCCGATAACCCTCATTATGTTTTTGCACCTCTGACCATATCATCTTATTAATATCTGACCACCTCATCCCAGTAAGGCAAGAAAACAGAAAAGCCCTTTTCATTATTGGGTATTTACATTCAGTTTTTACAAGGTTTTTAAGTTCATCTATGGTTAAATATTCTCTGTGAGTTTCTTCCGGTTTAATTGCTTTAACTCTTTTAGCTGGATTGTCTTGAATTAATCGATCATCGAAGGCGGCATTTAAAGTAGCTCTGAATTTATTAAAGTAGGAGTTCTGACTGTTTTGTGAAAGAAGGGAACCACTTTTTGTTTTTGCATCATACTGTAAATAATGCTTAAAGCCTTCAACAAACTTAATATCAATTTCTCTGAATGTAGTTTGAATGCCACAGTATTTTACTAAATGCTTCAAAGCACTTTCCCAGTTTCCATAATTGCCCTTACTTTCTTTTCTTTTTTCAATAAGAGTTTTAAAGTACTCAATAAAATTAGCATCTTGTTTAAAATCACTAGCAAAGCCAAATGTACTGTTTTGAATTTCAAGTTGTCTTTTAGCTCTTATATCCTCAGCTAATTGCATTGTCTTTTTGTTAAGATTCCTGTCAAAAGAATTTCTAGGTTTAACAATATGTAGTTTTAAAAACTCATATTTTCTTTTGCCATTGTACCAAATATCTAAGTAGAGACTTAAGTTACCACTTGCCAGTTGTTTTTCTCTAAGCCTTACAGATTGCTTTTTAGTAGATTTTTTGTTACTCATTTTGTTATTTTTGTTACTTATCTCTAAGTTGGTAACGATATAGTAACAAATATAAGGATAATATTATCAAAATAAAAGATAGTAACAGAAATTAATGTTTCAATAAATACACTATATGAGGCTATTAGAAACTATTGTATAGATATAAGAAAAGTACTTTACTTTCCGATACAGAAGTTTTTAAAGATATTTCCCAGCACCTCGTCGGTAGTGACCTGTCCGGAAATCTCTCCCAGATAGTGTAACACTTCCCGAATATCAATGGCCATAAGATCAGAGGGGATGGCCGTTTCTAAACCAATGGAAACCCTGTCAATGGCATCGTTGGCTTTCGAGAGAGCCTCGAAATGACGAACATTGGTAACAATTATATCCTGCTTAGCAGGAATACTTTCCCTTACCAGGGCGGATAAAGTAGAAGAAAGTTGATCGGTATTAATTTTATTCTTTGCAGATATACACAATAAGGTATCATCTTCGGTAAGATGACTGTAATTGTCAATGGATTGTCGTTGAGCCAATTCTGCTTCATCGAGAAAATCAACCTTGTTCAATAACACAACCAGCTTTTTATCTTCATTGGCTATACGTTTCTTAATTTTAGCAACCAGCCTGTCTATTTCCTCAATCTTTTCAATTGCATCAATCATATATAGCACAATATAGGCCTGATCAATTTTCTCAAAGGTCCTTTCTATCCCCATGGTTTCAATTGTATCCTCTGTTTTTCTCAGGCCGGCTGTATCAATAAAACGGAATCGAAATCCATCAATGCTTATAATGTCCTCAATGGTATCTCGTGTAGTTCCGGCAATATCCGAGACAATGGCCCTGTCCTCATTCAGCAAAACATTCAACAGGGTGGATTTTCCAACATTGGTCTTTCCTGCTATGGCCACCGGTACACCATTCTTGATCACATTCCCTGTTTGGAATGAATCAACAAGTGATTTAATTAGTTTTCGTATTTCGCTAATTAGTAGGGAAAGTTCGGTACGGTCTGCAAATTCAACATCTTCTTCACTAAAATCTAATTCAAGCTCGATCAGCGAAATGAAATTTAGGAGTTTTTCCCTTAAGCCGGCAATCTCTCTTGAAAATCCACCTTTCATCTGATCTATGGCTATCCGATGTGAAGCTTTTGAATCAGATGCGATCAGGTCAGCCACCGCTTCAGCCTGTGAAAGGTCCATTTTGCCATTTAGAAAGGCTCTCATGGTGAATTCGCCGGGTCCGGCTAGTGTGGCTCCATTTTCTGTAAAAAGCTGCAGAATTCTCTCCTGAATGTATTCTGAGCCATGACAGGCCACCTCAAGAAGGTCTTCGCCCGTATAGGAGTGAGGACTACGAAATATACTTACCAGAACTTCATCGATAATTTCTTCATTGTCTTTCAGATGGCCAAAATGGATGGTATTGGCATCCTGATCAATCAATTTTCGTACTTTTCCTTTAAAAACAAACAGCTTATCTACAATGGAAAGAGCTTCTCTGCCGCTTAGCCGGATAATAGCAATAGCGCCATTACCGGGCGGGGTAGAAATAGCACATATGGTAGAATCTTCATTCATTCTTAGGGGGATTCTCAATTTTATGCAAAGATACAAACTATCCGAAGAAGTCTATAATTCATTCGCTTCGCTCATGGAATTTACTCCCTTTGGTCGTGTTAGTTATTCGCTATGCTCATGTGATTGAATTACAACTGAATGACAATTGAACAACCATTATATGACCATTGATTTCCTATTAATGACCACCGAATAACTATTGAATAACCATTGTATGACTATTGAATCCCTTTGGTCGTGTAATTTCGCTTCACTGTCAATCACTCACTTTGTTCGTGTTATTCATTCCCTTCGCTCATGTTATTGAATTCCCCCTGAATAAGCATAGCATGACAATTGAATTACAACCGAATGCCCATTGAATAACCATTGTATGACTATTTACTCCCTTTGGTCGTGTAATTTGGCTTTGCCGTCATTCACTCACTCTGTTCGTGTTATTCATTCGCTTCGCTCATGTTAATATAATCATTCTTACTATCGAATATCCATTGAATGACAATTGTATATTTATTAAGCATATAGTATTCATTGATCTCCATTCTTTGAAATCAATTATAAAAAATATACTTTTGGTGAAGTTTAAATAAAATCAAAAAATGAGTGTACTAGTAAATAAAGATTCGAAAGTAATTGTGCAGGGATTTACAGGTAGCGAAGGCACCTTCCATGCTTCTCAAATGATTGAATATGGTACGCAGGTGGTAGGTGGTGTAACACCGGGAAAAGGTGGGCAGACTCATCTTGAGAGGCCTGTTTTCAATACCGTTTCAGATGCCGTAAAAGAAACCGGGGCTGATGTTTCAATAATTTTCGTTCCACCTGCCTTTGCAGCCGATGCGATTATGGAAGCAGCGAATGCTGGAGTAAAGCTTATTATTACAATTACAGAAGGGATACCTACCTCTGACATGGTGAAAGTAAAGGAATACCTGTCGGATAAAGATGTACAGATGGTTGGGCCTAACTGTCCGGGTGTAATAACTCCTGGAGAGGCAAAAGTGGGAATCATGCCCGGTTTTATCCATAGAAAAGGGCATATCGGCATCGTCTCAAGATCAGGGACCCTTACCTATGAAGCGGTTGACCAGATTACAAAAGTAGGATTGGGACAATCGACATGTATTGGAATTGGTGGTGATCCAATTATTGGTACCACAACCCGATGCGCTGTTAAAATGTTGATGGAAGATCCAGACACACATGGAATTGTTATGATAGGGGAGATTGGTGGCAATATGGAGGCTGAAGCAGCCTACTGGGTTAAAGAAAACGGTACCAAACCTGTGGTTGGATTTATAGCTGGCCAAACGGCTCCAAAAGGTAAAAGGATGGGGCATGCTGGTGCAATAATCGGAGGTAAGTCAGATACAGCTGCAGCAAAAATGGAGATTATGCGTGATTGTGGTATTCACGTGGTTGAATCGCCAGCTGAAATAGGGGCCAAAATTGCTGAACTTCTAAAATAGAACAATACAAAGGCTTCCGATTCGGCAGCCTTTCTTTTTTACAATGGACGATGTACTTCTTGATAAAGCTGTAAAGGCAATTAATGCATCGGCGCACACCACTGCATTTACCGGAGCAGGAATATCTGTTGAAAGTGGAATCCCTCCGTTCAGGGGCCCTGGAGGCCTGTGGAACAAATACAATCCTGAAACACTTGATATCGATTTCTTTAATGAATATCCTCTCGAGTCCTGGAAAGTAATCAAAGAAATATTCTACGATTTTTTTTCTTCAGCAAAACCAAACATGGCCCATCATGCCCTTGCCCACCTGGAAGAGAAAGCTTTGCTCTCAGCCATTATTACACAAAATATTGACAACTTACACCAGGCAGCCGGGAGTAAAAAAGTAATTGAATATCATGGTAATTCACAGAAGCTTATATGCCCTCATTGTAATAATAAGTTTAAGCCTGATGAATTAAACCTGAATGACTTGCCACCACGATGCCAGGCCGATAATAGTGTATTAAAACCAGACTTTGTTTTTTTTGGTGAACCCATTCCGGGGATGGCTCATATCTTGTCGAAAGAAGAAAGTCAGTCTGCAGAGGTCTTTTTATTAATTGGAACCACCGGTGAAGTAATGCCCGCAGCCATGGTTCCTAGGCTTGCAAAGGATAGAGGGGCAAGCATTATTGAAATAAACCCGAAGGAATCACTTTATACAAAGGATATTACGGATATTTTTCTTCAGGGCAAAGCCACTGAAATAATGGAAGAAATTGTGACCAGAATAGGGTAAAAGACTAAATTATTAGAATTTAAGTATTATTTGTTCCTTTGTATCCAGAATTAAAACTACATTTTGAATTTCAAAATATATTCTTCATACTTGCATTTTTAAAAAAGGATAACATTTAACAATTATAGAATATGAAATTACTTGAAGGAAAAACAGCTCTGATTACGGGTGCTGCCAGGGGTATTGGAAGTTCCATTGCCTTGCGTTTTGCAAAAGAAGGCGCAAATATTGCTATCACAGATCTCACGATTAACGAAGCTGCAAATTCAGTTATACGTGAAATAGAAGCACAGGGAGTTAAAGCAAAGGCCTATGCTTCTGATGCCAGTAACTTTGAACAAACACAGGAAGTTGTAAAGCAAATTATTGAAGACTTTGGTAACATTGATATCCTGGTGAACAATGCAGGAATTACCATGGACACCTTGCTAATGCGGATGACTGAGGATCAATGGAATGCTGTAATAAATGTAAATTTGAAATCAGTTTTTAATTTCACAAAAGCGGTTCAAACGAAAATGCTGGCTCAACGATCAGGCTCCATGATCAATATGAGCTCTGTTGTGGGAGTAAGCGGCAATGCAGGCCAGTCAAACTACTCTGCTTCTAAAGCAGGTATGATTGGATTTACGAAATCAATTGCAAAGGAAGTTGGAGCTAGGGGGATTCGCTGTAATGCCATAGCTCCGGGTTTTATTGAAACTGAAATGACCGCCAAATTGCCGGAGAATGTACGTATTGAATGGGCAAAACAAATTCCCCTAAGAAGAGGTGGAACACCGGAGGATGTTGCAAACACCGCTCTTTTTCTAGCCTCCGATTTATCCTCTTATGTTACAGGGCAGGTTGTAAATGTATGTGGTGGAATGAATACCTGATAGAATGGGTATTTCCTAACACATATGGTACACATTTAAAAATTAATCAAAGTCACTTTTAGGTGGCTTTTTTTCTTATTGGTGCATATTTGCTTTGTCAAATATTATTATCTGAATAAGATATAAACCGCATTTTTTCTACATTTACATTATGAAGTGCAATAATTGTAAGTCAATGTTTCGTTTATGGATTTTGGGTATGGTCCTGATTGCCAGTGCCCCTTCATGCGAACTTGCTTACATTGTAGTAGATGTTGTAGAGCCTCCTGCCTTACCACTCCCTGAAACTGTCACCAAAATATCATTGAATAACCGTTTAACAGACTCCATTTTAGATTTTACCGGTGACGATTATATGCTAAAGGGTAGCAATTTAAAAGAAATAAGATCCATTGCTGCACTGAAAACAATAGGGGGAATGGAAGAGGTATTCCAAAAAAAAGAAAAGTTTATTGTTACTGGCAAAATGATTGAATCAACTGTAATGGAGGATGCTGAAGACCTCCCCATAAGAATATCTGCACAAACAATTCGTGAAATTTGCACCGAGCAGGATTGCGATGTACTTTTGTCTCTGGAATCACTATGGTTTAGTTCTGATATAAGCTATGATTCTTTTCTGGCGAAAGAGCCTCGAAATCAAAATCAGATATGGTCAAATACGATAACCTATGATGCCAGGCGAATTGAATATTTTAATGCCCTTCTAACTGTGCATATCAAACTTGGTTGGAGAGTTTATGAACCGGAAAGTGGTGTAGTATTATATGAGGGATATCAAAGAGACTCTGTGTTTTACGAAGTTCAGGGTAGATCAGAGGAAGAGGCTGAAAAAAAATTGCCTTCATCATTGAATGTAGTTGAAAAAGCAGGCTTTTTAGCTGGTATCCAAATATCAGAACAGCTTTCACCCTCACTGATAACAGTAGAGAGATATTACTATAGAAGTGCAAATAAGGACTTTGGTGAAGCAAACGAGTTGGCAAAGTTCAGAAGATGGGATGATGCTGCAAATTTATGGGAACCCTATTTATCGAGTTCCCACAAAACGGTGAAGGCCATGGCTTGCTACAATATGGCTTTGATATATGAAATGGATGGGAACCTTGAGGAGGCTAGAAGATTAGTAAATACAGCAGCCGGATTGGTACCCTGGGAAGAGGTTGTGGAGTATAAAAAAGTACTTGATAGAAGATAGAAATCTGACAATTAATAGTAAATATAAGCCCTGATTAAGAAGTAGTTGTGAAGTCAATTCGCCATATCTCATTTCTTTGTATAACTTGTTTAATAATAGGACTTTCCTCGTGTTCATTTATTAATCAAATTCAATATGAGGCGGTTAGCATACAGGTGCTTTCTGCTCCGGATAGTATGGCCCTGCATAAAGGTAAATATCTGGTTGTAAACAGGGTACAAGCAACCCTCCATAACCAGGGTATTGACACCGTTAAAGCAGGTGAATTAAAACTCAATAAAGACTTTTATAAATACCTTTCCTGGGAACTTATCAATAGTTGTCTTGATGTTATTGAACTTTCCCCTATAATGGATTCCATTATACTTGACACAATGCCACGCAAGGAATTATCATCCAGCTCATTATCGTTTGCCGATCCATTGCCGGCCGATGTTATTGAAGACTTATGCATGGTTAATGGGGCCAATGGAATAATTTCGCTGGAGTCCATGAATATTTTTGACAGCCTACAATTATCGCCCTTGTACGACACACGAATGGGTGATTCTATAATTTGGGGCTACTATGCGATGGAACATATCTTTCCGGGTGTCAAATGGAAAGTGTATGGTGAGAATGGTGAGATTATATATCAATTCGCTACCAAAGATACGATAATGATGGATGGGGTTGGGACAAGTAAGAAGGAAGCAATAGCGAAGCTTTACAAGGAAGATGAGATACTTTACGAAGCAATGAGAAGAGAAGGAAAAGCTTTCGGTGATAATATTGCTCCAAACTGGCTCACAGTGAGTAGGATATATTATAGCTCAGGGAATAAGGAGATGAAGAATGCTGCGAAACTGGCATCTAACGAAGATTGGTATGGAGCAGCAGAAATATGGAGAGTTCAGGTGGAGACATCCGATGATGAAACGATTAAGGCCAAAGCAAGCTTCAATATGGCCCTGGCTTCTGAAATAATGGATCAGATTCATCTCGCTCTTTATTGGGTAAATAAATCCTATAATTTTGAAAAGGATGACATTACCTTACAATATATAAAGATTCTGCGCAGCCGTGCAGTTATGAGGAATAGAATGAGAGATAGCTTATTCGATCCAACCGGATCTTAAAGCCTTGTGATCAGTTAACTAAAGAATACCGGGAATAATTGCTTTACGATTTCGGGGATAGTCTTTAAATTCCTTTCGATACCATCTATGATGATGCAAAGCCCTTGGAATCAGGTTTGCAGCTGTCCATATAGCAAAAGTTAATCCTGGCAGGGACCAGGTCATGATGGCAAACCCCGTCCACTCTAGTATCTCTCCAAGAAAATTCGGACAGGAGACATAGCGAAACATACCCTTCGTGGGAATGAAATAGCCGGTCTTCCCACCCTTTCGCAGACCAATAAGGTATGTATCAGATGACTGGTTCAATAAAAATCCAAATACAAAAAGTCCAATGCCTATTAGGAATCTGGGATCTGTTAGCCAGCTTACCGGATACACAGGCGACATAGTACCCAACCAATAGCCATTTAAGAAAGCGTTCATAAGATTAAAGAAACTGCCTGCTACAATAATTGTTATAGGCATCTTCTTGCCTTTGGTTCTGATGCGCAAGGGGAAAACAAAAATTCGATTCCCATAATGAATAACCCATATCGAAAAGAATATCCAGGCGGGTGCCTCTTTAATATTGTCACCTGAGAGAAAAAGTATAGAGAAAAGCAATAAAGAAGGAAGCTCCATAAGGGTCCATCCCAGCCTGTTATTTATTCTTGCGCCCCATCTTTTGTCTCTGTATCTACCATAAGGAGGATTGATCCAAAGTAAAATAGGAAAAAGAACTAGTGCTAGAATAATCCAGAGGTATGCAATCTGTGTAAATAGACTTACCGTTATCATAAGAAGCTTAAATATAGTTATTTGTTTGATACCACTTATATGTATCCTTTAATGTAATAAGCATAGGACGCGATGTATAGTTTAACTCTTCTGAAGCCTTATTATGGGAAATATTCCGGTTCCCATTCTTTAAAATATCAAGGGCCTCCAATGTGTATAAAGGGTGTTGCTTATTAATCCTTGCCCAAATCTGCAAGAAAGGTAAGCCAATTCTGGCAAGAATTCCTGGAAACATAGGTAGCTTCAGGATTTTATTGCTTGCTTTACCAGCCAGTTGAGTTAAATCAGATAAATTTACCCAGCTACCTGAAAGAATATATTTCTCTCCATTTCGACCATTTTTAGCAGCAGAAATGGCTCCCTGGGCAACATCTCTTACATCAACCCAATTGTAGCCACCTTCAATTAATCCAGGGATTTTCCCTTTAACCAGCCTGATAAGGAATTGTCCCAAATACGAAGGTTCATAGTCAAGCGGACCAATCACTGCCGTAGGATTCACTATTATAATCTCTAATCCATTGCTCTGTGCAGTATCAATAGCCATTTTTTCAGCCATTGCTTTTGTGCGTTCATAGGGAGAACTGCTTTCCAGGCTAACCGCATTGTTCTCATCCATAACAGCCTCAGGATGACCAGGATTTAGAGCATGAATTGAACTAAAATGCACCATTCGTTTTACGCTTCCCTTTTGGCAGGCTTTTATTACGTTCTCCGTACCCTCCACATTTACTTTCAACAGTTGTTTCAAATCAGTTTTGCCAATCGATATTTGCGCAGCCAGGTGAAATACAATATCAGAACCATTACAAAGCTCATTTAAGGACTCCTGATTTTCCAGACTTCCTTTTACAAGAGAAATATCAAGACCTTCAAAAGCCTTGTTGTTGAGGTGGTAAAGAGCCCTTACTTCATGTTTTTGTTCAATGAGTGCTCTAATCAGGTTTGCTCCAATATGTCCGCTTGCGCCGGTAACAGCTGCAATCATATACTAGCTTAAAGTGAAGGATAATTATAGTTGGCGAAGGTAAAAAAAAACAATTTGAATAAATTGTTTTGAAATTGAGTAAATAAGTGGGCAAATGAAATAATCAAAGATTGAAAAAAATCAGGCACAAAAAAAAAGCCACCATCTGGTGACTTTTAGAACAAGCATTTTATATATAATTACTTCTTTGGAGGAGCAATAGGATAAGGTTTCATAATTTTTGCAACTGCCTTTGCAATACTCTCTTCATTATTATTTGGGTTATCATCAACCGTACCCTGGCCGGCACTTTCCCAAACCAGTTGTTTCTTCTCAGCATCATATACATCAACAACCAACGTACCAACCGTATAGTCATATTCATTATAGGTAGTTGTTGACATGCCCATTCCCATGCTGGGTCCCCATCCATATCCGGGTCCGTAGCCATAGTATCCACCGTAGCCATACCCCATACCGGAACCAGTAGTGGTAGCTGTGGTCTGAGTCTTTTGTTCCGTTACAATATATAAGGTAATAATTACATCCCCTCCACTTTCAACGTAAGTCATTCCACGACTATTAAATTCAGCACCAAATGCTTTTTCAATCCGCTCTTTATCAAACCTATTGAGTATTTTATCACTTTCATCTGCCCAACCATAATACTCAAAAGTTTTGTACTGGGTGAAATCTGCACTTTTGTCATAATCAAAAGTAACCTTCAAGCTTGAACAGCCACCAATGATAATAATGGATGCCAGTATAATCAAGGTTTTCAATTTGTTTTTAATCATAGTAGTAGTTTTTAATGTAAATAATTTATTCAAATTTATACAAAAATTTCCATTTCACAATACTAATATATTCAGGCACTTGAAAGCATATAAATATAGTTGATTGTTGAGGATACTCGGTCTATTTGAAGTATAGGCTAATTAGTAGTGAATTTAATACTAAACCCATTTGCAAAAACAGATTATTGTTAAGGGTGCCTACTATTTAGAAGAGTAAAGCTCTGCTTGCTATTTTTACAATATCTGTGAACAGGATGTGTATTACCCAAAATACATCCAGTCAGTAAGTTAATGCTGTCTTTATATGTAAATTACCCGACCTTAATATTTCCCCTTTCCTTATATTAAATTAGATTGATAATGTGGGTCTTAATTGTTTTGGCATGATTTGTGATATCATTTGCTTTTAATCCAAAATTTAGACGTACTTTTGCAATCCTTAAAGAAAACAATATGCAATCAATTCGAAATATAGCTATTATAGCACACGTTGACCATGGTAAAACTACCCTGGTAGACAGGATTATACAGGAAAGTAAAGTCCTCGACCAAAGGAAAGATTTTGGCGAGCTTATTCTGGATAGCAATGAGCTTGAAAAAGAGCGGGGGATAACCATTTTGTCAAAAAACGTTTCGGTAGATTATAAAGGCGTAAAAATAAATATTATCGATACTCCCGGTCATGCCGATTTTGGTGGTGAAGTGGAACGAGTATTAAAAATGGCCGATGGCGTTTTGCTTCTGGTTGATGCTTTTGAGGGCCCCATGCCACAAACAAGGTTCGTATTGGGAAAAGCAATAGGCCTGGGTTTAAAACCTATCGTTGTAATCAATAAGGTGGATAAGGAGAATTGCAAACCCGAAGATGTTCAACAGGATGTTTTTGAATTGATGTTTAATCTGGATGCATCGGAAGAACAACTTGATTTTGAAACAGTTTTTGGTTCCTCTAAGGAGGGTTGGATGAGCAAAGACTGGCGTAAACCTACCGAGGATATTACCATCTTACTGGATGCTATTCTAAAAGAAATTCCTGAATCACCCTATTTTAGTGGGACTCCACAAATGCAAATCACCTCGCTGGACTATTCAAGTTTTGTAGGTCGAATTGCCATTGGTAGGATATTCAAAGGTGATCTGGAAGAAAATCAGGAGTATGCTTTGTGTAAAAGGGATGGCCAGATTAAGAAGGTGAAAATAAAGGAACTATATCTTTTTAAGGGGCTTGGAAGAGAAAGAGTGAAGAAAGCACGTTCAGGAGATATATGCGCTATTGTTGGCCTGGAAGATTTTGAAATTGGTGACACCATTGCAGATATGGAAAACCCACAAGCATTGCCCCGTATTGCTGTGGATGAACCTACAATGAGCATGCTTTTTACAATAAATAATTCCCCGTTTTATGGGAAAGAAGGGAAATTTGTAACATCAAGACACCTCAGAACAAGGCTTTTTAAGGAAACAGAGAAAAACCTGGCCATGAGAGTAGAGGAAAAGGATACAGAAGATAAATTCAATGTCTACGGACGTGGAATCTTACATCTGTCCATATTGATTGAAACTATGAGAAGAGAAGGCTATGAACTGCAGGTAGGAAAGCCACAAGTAATTATGAAACAGGTGGATGGTGTATTGTGTGAGCCATATGAAACACTTGTAATTGATGTTCCTGAACAATATTCAGGGAAAGTTATTGAGCAGGTTACACAGCGGAAAGGCGATTTGTTAGTAATGGAACCAAAAGACGATCTTTTACACCTTGAATTCGATATTCCATCAAGAGGACTGATTGGTTTAAGAAATAATATGCTTACAGCTACTGCGGGAGAAGCGGTTATGAACCATAGGTTTAGTGAGTACAAGCCTTATAAAGGAGATATTTCAGGGAGAAATAATGGATCTCTTGTTTCATTGGATACTGGCCAGGTTCTTGCCTATGCTTTAGACCGTTTGCAGGATAGAGGTAAATTCTTTATTGAACCGGGTGATCAGGTCTACAAAGGCCAGGTTGTTGGTGAATACACACGGGCCAGTGACCTGGATGTAAATGTATTGAAAGGTAAAAAACTGACAAATATGCGTGCCTCTGGAACAGATGCAAGTGCAAAGATTTCTCCAAAAATCCAGTTTTCACTTGAGGAGGCCATGGAATATATCAAGGATGATGAATATCTGGAAGTAACTCCGGCAAGCCTTCGTATGAGAAAAATCTCTTAATTTGATTTCAGGAGAGATTTCAATACTTATACATTGAAATATTCATGGGTGGAAGAAATATACTAACTTATAATTCGTTGATATTGTAAGTTGAACAACTCCAATTATTTTACCATGAATGAAACAGCAAGGTTTACTTATAGAGAAGAAGTAGCCAATGCTATTTCACATTTAGTTGGAGCATTCCTTTCTGTTGCTGCCCTCACCCTTATGATTGTTTTTTCTGCAAAAAATGGGTCAGCCTGGCATGTGGTAAGTACTGCCGTTTTTGGCAGCACACTTATTGTCCTTTACCTATCATCCACTTTTACTCACTGGCTGAAACCAGGGCGCATAAAAGAAACATTTTTTACCATTGACCAGATTGCTATATTTTTCCTGATTGCCGGAACCTATACACCACTGGCCCTGGTAGCTATGCATGGTACTTTTGGTTGGATCGTTTTTGGTATTGAATGGGGTCTTGCCCTAACAGGTTCGTTAATCAGGATATCGCGTCCAAGAGAATACAATTCAGGGGTGAACCTATTCTACATCATTCTATATGCAGTAATGGGGTGGTTGTTTGTATTTGCGATAGTTCCTATTATTAAATCAATTCCATTGATGGGGGTTATCTGGATCCTTATTGGTGGCCTTTTTTATACCATAGGGATATTTTTTTATAAAAAGGCAACTTTTCGGTACCATCATCTGGTCTGGCACTTAATGGTACTTGCCGGAAGTATATCTCACTTCATTGCCATCTTCTTTTATGTGATCCCAATTAGCTTATAATGGGTGATTGGGAGCCAAAATAAATGGCTCTTCCATTTGTAACTACTTCTTTTTGAACATGTGGGAAAAACTCCGATAGCTCTTTGTAAAAGTTGCCTTTGAAATAGATATAATCACTCTTTTCCAGTCGCTCCAAAAATTGCACAACAGGTCCACTATGACCATAATAGTCGTGAATGACCACCAAGTCTCGGGTAATTCTCTTCATTTCATTGAGGATTTTTTCCCGCTTATCTTTTTTTACTCCATGCAATACAAAAGAGGCTGTAACTATATCAAATGAATTATCCTTAAAATCAGGGAGATTCTGAGCATCTGCTAAACTAAATTCTACAGAGCTACCATATCGATTATTGGCCACATCAATCATTTTTTCAGCAAAATCCAATCCATGAACATAGTTTGCACCCTTCTCGACAAACAGGGATGCCCATGCGCCTGTTCCTGTGCCAATATCAAGTACATTCTTGCCTTCCACCTTAGCAATTGAGTTTACTGTCTTTATAGCATCTCTAAAGTGGCTCCTTACATAGCCATTCAACCAGCCATATATGGGAGCAATAAGATTGAATATACGTTTGTGCCTTACATCAGGGTCTTCTCTCTCTGTCATTCAGGTTTTTTTATTAATGCATAGGATAGGCCTAAGCCAATGGCTTCCAATTTACAAAACACCAGTGCGAGATAAGTTAACTATTTACATCTTCCTTTGGCTGCACGACCGCTACCACCAAAAAGAATTCCGGCTCCTAAAACAAAACCGAAATCATACCAACCGCCTGTGTTGTGAACCTCGTATAAAGAAACTTTCTCGGTAAATAGAGATACAAAGAAGGTGAAAGGGGCAATAATGCCGTGCCACAGTCCCTTTAAGAAACCAGCCGGGGAATAATCCAGGCCGGGCATATCTACCATAGCATTAGGACCAGGTAAACAACCTGATAGCATGATTAAAAAGACAATAACAACGAAAAATAGTCCGTATTTTCTGTTCATAGTTTAGAATTTTAGTTTTCCATCTATAATTTTGATGCTATTTTACTAATTCCTTTTCAATTATTATGCAAAATTGCTTTAGATTTTATAACTTATGGCATAATATCACTTAAAGTGAGTGGAAAAATGCGAAATCTACTTATATACCTTTCTTTTATTTTATGGTTTTCCCATGTATTGCAAATATCCGGGATCAAAACAGTTTATCATCCAATTCTCCTTGAACAGGACAGGGATTCTCTAAAATATAATAAACCCCGATTTACTGAAAGATCCGATGAGCGAAATGATATGGTTGAAAATTATATTCAACACTCGGTATATAATCCTGTTTCAGATATCCGAATTTTAGATGCGATGAAAGCGGTTCCAAGACACAAATTTGTACCTTCTGAGTTCCAGCGATATGCCTACGCCAATACACCATTGTTAATAGGGCAGGGGCAAACAATATCGCAACCCATTATTGTGGCTCATATGACAGAGCTGCTTAAAATTAAATCCGGTGATAAGATTCTTGAAATTGGTACAGGCAGTGGTTACCAGGCAGCTGTTTTATCAGAACTAACTCCTTTTGTCTACAGTGTTGAAATCATTGAAAAGCTGGGTGTACAGGCCATTGAATTATTTAAAAAGCTGGGTTACAGCACTATAAAAGTTAAGATTGGTGATGGTTATGAAGGTTGGGCAAAATACGCTCCGTACGATGGTATTATTGTAACCTGTGCCCCTGAAAACATTCCTGAACCGCTAATACATCAGCTTAAACCAGGGGGTAGGATTGTAATTCCACTGGGCAAAAAAAATCAAATCCAGGACCTCGTAGTGATTAAAAAGGATAAAAAAGGACAGCTTAAACAGGTCAGTCAATATCCAGTACGCTTTGTTCCTATGACTGGAAAATCTTCAGAAAAAAAGTAGGAGTCCCGTTATATTTCTATTAAACAGAGCTTTGCATTAAAATCACAGTCCCAACCCGGTAAAATATTCTTTGCATCGGGTATTTTTACAAATGGGTATTAGCCCCAAAGAGGCCAAATAATCTTAGCATCGGGTTTTGGCCCGATGCAATAAAAATAGTAACCACCAAAGCACCATCGGTGCGATATAAATTTAAGCAGAATACAACAAAACTCTAAATACCTTGTGGTATGTTTTATTCAAAACTGCTATTTCACACTTACAAGATTTTCGGTTGGACCTAGCTTATTGTTATCCACAATGGAATATACCTGCCGGATAATACCGGTAGGGGAGCTGTAGCTGCTGTGCTCAAGAAAGAAAATAACAACATCATTCTCAGGATATTGTCGAATTGATGTTCTAAAACCATTCCACTTCCCATCATGGTATATGAGCAGTTCTTCCTTCCGGTCGTCAATTCGGAAGCCAAAGCCATAGGGGACTTTCCGGCTATACCTGGTTTCCCCTTTGGTATACATCATATCCAGGGTTTGCTTCTGAATAAGCTTATAACTATTCAAACCATTTATCCACTTCAATAGATCATCGGCTGTGGAATACACATTTTTATCGCCTACCACGGCATCATTCACAGTACCAGGAATTTCGATATGGTACCTGCGCCTATAGATGCGGTATCCTGCCAGTTGATGGCTGCGAATAGTGTCATATTCAAAACTGTAAATAAATGAATCATCCATTTCCAAAGGCTTAAAAATATACCTCTTCACAAAGGAAGCAAAGCTTTCTCCACTCACCCGTTCTACCAGAGCCGCTAATATTAAATACCCGGTATTTGAATAGTCAAACATAGCACCAGGGCGAAAAAATAGCGATAAATCCTGTTCCGCCATTAAGGCGATCATATTCTCATTTGTGGGAGGCATTTCTTCCTTCCATTTATGTTCCGCAAGCCAGAAATAGATGGGTAAGCCAGAGGTGTGATTCAATAGCTGCCTTATGGTAATCCTTGGATATGGCAGTTCTGGAAAGTATTTTGTTATAGTGTCATCCAAATTTATCAGATTCTCCTCATACAACATTAAAACAGCAACTGCAGTAAACTGTTTACTCACAGAGGCAAGCTGAAAAGCTGAATGTCTGTCTATAAGAGTCTTCTTAGCAAAATCGGCATAGCCGTATTCATTCGAAAATATTTTTCGCCCGTTTTTACTAACCAGAATGCTGCCATGGAAATCGTACCTCTTATTTGCAGCTATAAAAAGCGAATCGATCTTGACTCCGATTTTTTGTATTACAGAATCAGGGTAACCGGGTATCTCCTTTTTCTTAACAATTAGAGTGTCTAATAAAATTGTTTCTGTAATGTTTTGAGATGAATTAACCTTAGAAGAGATGCTGAATATCAGTGTGGAAACAACAAGAATACCTATAGCAAATAATATAATCCTTATTATGCTGGTGTGATTCCTTAAACTCATATTTTGTAATTCAAATATCCCATTTTAGATTTTTGATTGAAGGTAGGAGATATATTCAAGTGCAAAGAAAATAAAATATTAATTTTCATCCTGATAATGTGGACCGAATTTAAGTATGTCTTGATAACTTTTTTAAAGATCCGATAAAGTTTCGGGTAAATTTCTACATTTATAGCCCTAAAAACAGTTCTTATGAGTCTGAGTAAAGCCATGAATGAATCTGCAGCATTTCGATGGGGTATTTTAATCCTTGTCGGTTTCATTCTATCCGTAAATTACTATTTCTACGATGCTTTTTCTACCCTGAAGGACTTGCTTACCAAGGAGTTCAATTTTTCAAATACCGATTATGGCTTATTTGTGTCTTTCTATTCCATCCCCAATACCTTTTTGTTTATGGCTGTTATCGGGGGTGTTATTCTCGACAAAATAGGCATACGCCGAACCGGATTTATTTTTATATTCTTCATGGCTTTTGGGGCTATGTTAACCGCTTATGGGGCATCAGAAATGTATGCGGAAGGTGGGATTGGTTATTCGTTTATGCAATCCTTCCTGCCAGATTATTCTCCAGAGCTTAAAATGATGTTAACTGGCAGGTTTTTCTATGGGATGGGAGCTGAAACAAGCATCGTGGTAATTAGTAAAATTCTTGTAAAGTGGTTTAAAGGAAAGGACCTGGCCCTTGCTTTTGGTCTCAAGGTGGGATTTGGACGTTTGGGTACCTTTGCTGCCTTACAGTTATCACCGGTTATGGCAAAAGGTGGTGAACAACTTAGCAATGCCATATGGTTTGCTGCTGTCCTCGTGCTATTGGGTTTGTTTGCTTTTATGATTTATATTCTTTTTGACTTAAAACTCGATAAACAAATTGAAATTGAAAAGGGTAGTGAACCTAAAAGCAAATTTAAGTTTAGCGACATTTTTGATATTCTTACCAACAGGGCTTTTATTCTAATTGCCCTTCTTTGTGTTACATTTTATTCAGCCGTATTTCCATTCATGGCTTTTGCTCCGGATTTCTTTTTCCATAAATTTGGAATGAGCTATGAAAAAAGTGGACAAATTGCTTCCCTCTTACCACTTGGAACTCTCATATTTACACCTATTTTTGGTTCATTAATTGATCGAAAGGGAAAGGCAGCCACCGCTATGATCTTCGGATCACTTTTATTATTTGTCATTTATTCAGGGTTTGCTTTTACAAGTATTCAACCCTATGTACCTATGATATTGTTGGGGATTTCCTTTTCTTTGATCCCTGCGGCAATGTGGCCCACTACTGTTAAATTGGTTAATGAAGATGAAATAGGCACTGCTTATGGACTCATGTATTCCATTCAGAACCTGGGTTTATGGGGATTTCCCTTAATTGTAGGTATAGTTTTAGATAAAACAAATCCAGAAAATCCTGTTACACTTAATTATGGCCCCGTAATGTTAATTTTTCTAGGACTTGGATTGGCCGGGCTAATTTTCGCATTGTTATTGAAAATGGTAGATAAAAAATGGGATTACGGAATTGAAAAACCCATGAATATGAAGTGAGTTTAACTTCAAACGATTTTGCTGGAAAATGATCATACTGGATAAACCTTTTGTTTCAGAATTTTTAAAAGACACTATCGCTGGATCCAGAATTAAACTGCTCAAAACCAGCTTCTCTGAAAATCTCACCTACAATGGAGATGTTAATGCCATAAGCGAAAAAGATGCCATTGAATTCTTAAATAAAGAAGAAGATCCATTAATCTACACGAATTCTGAGAACTCTATTAACTGGATTCTCAAGAATATAGATTCACCTAAACTAATTGATAATATAAAACTTTTCAAAGACAAGTTTTTATTCAGAAAACTACTGAAAAATATATACCCTGATTTCTATTTCCAGGAGTTGAAGCTGGATGAAATATTTGAAATTAGCACAGAATCCATACCCAAACCTTTTATCATAAAGCCTTCTAAAGGGTTTTTTAGTATGGGTGTTCACCTGGTTCGATCAAATTTGGAATGGGAGTCTGTAAAGGGAAGCATTAGAAAAGAATTAGAGATGGTGAAGAATATCTATCCCGTGTCGGTATTGGATACTTCCTCATTCATTTTGGAAGAATATATTCAAGGGGATGAATATGCATTTGATGCCTACTTCAATGTTCAGGGCAAACCGGTTATTCTAAATGTATTTAAACATTTATTTTCCAATGAGAAAAACCTGAATGATCGTGTTTATTACACTTCTGCCAGCCTGGTGGAAGAACACCTGGATAGCTTCAGGGAAATTTTGAAGAAGGTGGGGGAGTTAACAGATATTAGAAATTTCCCCATGCATGTTGAAGTTAGAATTACTTCAGATGGAAGAATTATCCCCATCGAGATAAACCCAATGAGATTTGGGGGCTGGTGTACTACCGCAGATATTAGCTTTAATGCCTTTAATTTCAATCCTTATGTGTATTACTTATCCGGATTGGCACCTGATTGGGAAGGGATTATTCAAAACAGCCAGAACAAAACTTACTGTATTATAGTATTGGATAATACCACAGGCCAAAGGCCTGAAAATATCGCTTCTTTTAACTTTAATAAACTATGTGAACGCTTTGAGAAGCCACTAGAAATAAGAGTGGTAGACTACAAAGAATTTCCAGTATTTGGATTCTTATTTGCGGAGATCCAGGAGGAAAAAATGGATGAGCTGGAATTTATCCTGGAATCTAATTTGCGAGAATTTATAGAAATGGTTTAATTGTGAGAGTCAAAGTTAATTCCTTAATTCTCCGGTTAAAGTTCCTGTTTTAAGATTTATTATAATACGCAAGGGTATATAATCCTTATCATCAGATATCCATACGATTACATCTTTATTACTAGTAAAATATTCACCAATTTCGGTTACAGGCAGGAACTTATGACACATTACGTCTCCATTCTTGGTTTTGATGCTCTCTTTACCATCATACACAACCCTGAAATCAAATACATCCTCTGCCCAATAGGTGTTTAACCTAATTTCCTGGCCCTTATGTAAAGTTTCAGGAGGATAATTATTCCATACATCAAGCAGGCCACTCATAACATCATAAATTTCTTTCATAAGAATGACTGTTTCATTTTTCGTTCCGTAGAATATTGTAGAGTCATCCCTGCTAAAATGATCATATTGAACAGATTCATAAGTTTCTTCTTTACCTTTTAAGCCATAACGCATAGCTTCTATTGGCCAGCCGGTGTTTATATCAATACATGTTCTGAAATGATAATGTACTTTGGATATAACTTTTGCTATACCCGTTGTCCATACCTCTCCATCAAAGGCATAATCGCAATAACTGGTTTTTTTACCAACGGTAATTGAGCCCTCACCCACATGAAATATGCCTACATTTACCTTGTAATTTAAAATCAGGGGCAAATCATCACTCATCCTAACCTTCTGTGAAACAGCTTGAAAGATGCAGCTATTTAGAAGCAACAAAGTGAAGCTCAGAAAGTATAATTTGTTGTTCATTCTCACAATGCCTGGAATTAAGTTTAAATCTAAATTACAAAGAATAATTGATATCCGCTTTTA
This sequence comes from Bacteroidales bacterium, assembly GCA_033791445.1. Taxonomy (GTDB): domain Bacteria; phylum Bacteroidota; class Bacteroidia; order Bacteroidales; family VadinHA17; genus JANTGF01. The sequence continues at coordinate 25,335 of JASJGS010000014.1, forward strand.
CGATACTATTTAAACTTAGTTATTGTTGACTTTATTATAGGCTTGATGCTATAAAATCCCTTTGTATTAAAATCATTTTATTAATTTAGGGTCCTTGTCTTTTTTAGACCTTAATTTTAACTTTAATAAATCCTTCAATGCCCTATTTCTTTTCCTTTAGGAGATTAAATTATCTTTTCTTTGTTGGATTCATAAGTGTATTATTCTGTAGCTGCAAGTTCTCCTCAAAAGAGCTTAGCAAGCAGAAGACTGATCAGCCAAACGTATTATTAATCATGACTGATGACCAGGGCTGGGGAGATTTTGGGGTAAATGGCAATGATTCTGTCGACACTCCAGTTTTAAATAGCCTTGCCAGGGAAGGTATTCAATTTGATCGTTTTTATGTAAGCCCGGTTTGTGCACCTACCAGAGCCAGTTTATTAACGGGGAGATATCATTTACGTACCGGAACATCCTGGGTAACCCATCGTATGGAAGTAATGCAAACAGAGGAATTAACCCTGGCAGAATTATTAAAAGAGGAAGGGTACCAAACGGGTTGTTTTGGTAAATGGCACAATGGAGAGCAGTATCCAAATAATGCCATAGGACAGGGCTTTGATGAGTTTTTTGGATTTTCAGCCGGACATTGGAATAATTATTTCAATACTTCCTTAGATAGCAATGGTGTCCATATCAACACTCAGGGATATATTAGTGATGTGCTAACGGATGCATCCATCCGATTTATAGAAAGGAATAAGAATACACCCTTTTTCTGTTATGTTCCTTTCAATGCACCACATGGGCCTTTTCAGGTTCCAGAAAAGTATTTTAGAAAATATAAAGATCTGGGTTTTAACGATAAGGATGCCTGTGTTTACGGCATGTGTGAAAACATTGATGATAATGTTGGTAGAATTCTAAATACAATTGACTCGTTGGAGCTCACTAGCAATACCATCGTTTTGTTTCTTACCGATAATGGCCCAAATGGCGTACGGTATAATGGCGGAATGAAAGGCCATAAGGGCAAAGTAGATGAAGGGGGTGTACGTGTACCACTTTTTATAAGATATCCGGCCAGATTTAAAACAGCTTTCACCGTAGAAGAAATTTCGGCACATATTGATATCCTTCCAACAATTGCTGAACTTTGCGGTATTCCCATTCCAGTTTCTTTGGAGTTAGATGGAATTAGCCTTGTTCCGCTGATGGAAAATACCGGGAAGCCTGTTTGGAATGAAAGAAATATTTTTACCCATCAGGTTCACCAGGGACTTAAGAAAACACCCGGAGCAGTTAGGAATTCCAGATATCGCCTTGTAATTTATGAAGATAAGGACACTCTTTTATACGACATGTTAAAGGATCCTGGCCAGATATCAGATATTGCATCAAGTTCTCCCGAAATTTTAGGAGAAATGCTTCTAGACTATGATAACTGGTATGCTGATGTTATAAAAGATTTCCAGGGGTCTCCGTCAATTCCGGTTGGCTATATGGAGTTTCCAACAGCATCTTTACCGGCTCCTGAATCACAGCTTTTTGGAGACCTGAAGTTTAAAGGGAAAATGGGCTGGGCCAACGATTGGATTATAAATTGGAGTAGTCAGACGGATAAGGCAGAATGGATTATTGATGTGGTGGAGGACGGAGATTTTGAAGTATCCATGGAGTATGCTCTGGCAGAGGAGGGCAAAGGAACAGAAGTTAAATTGCTTACAAATGAGGGTTCATTGGTGATTGAATTAGCGCGGGTAGTAGCTGCAGACTATCTTCCTTCACCTGACAGGGTCGTTCGGGGTGAGGTCTATGAGCGTAACTGGGGGACAATAAACCTGGGGAATGTGCATTTATCCTCCGGAACCCAATCTTTACAGCTGAAAGCATCTAAAATAATGGCACCGGGTTCATTTGAATTAAAGTCTTTATCATTGAAACGATATTGATAATGTTTGAGAGAAAATATTTAATCTTATTATACAATATACATAGGTTCTGAAATCATATGGTTTTTAAATTTCATTCTAATTCTTATGCAAAAACTTATTCTGGCAATTGATGCCGGTACAACCAGCAACAGGGCTATTTTATTCGATCATTCTGGTCATATAATAGATAGCTCCCAACGTGAATTTGAACAAATTTTTCCCAGCCCGGGTTGGGTTGAACACGATCCGGAGGAAATATGGGCAACTCAAAAAGGGGTTATAGAAGAAGTGCTGCAAAAGCAAAATGTCTCGGCCAAAGATATTGCCGCTATTGGCATTACCAATCAACGTGAAACAACCATTGTTTGGGATAGGAGAACCGGGGTGCCAGTTTACAATGCGATAGTCTGGCAGGACAGGAGGACAGCTAATTACTGTGACCAGCTAAAGGCAAGTGGGATGGAAGATACAATCCGTGAGAAAACCGGTCTGTTGGCGGACGCTTACTTCTCAGGTACCAAAATTAAGTGGATACTGGATAATGTTGAAGGAGCCAGACAGAAAGCATTAGATGGACATCTTGCATTTGGAACAGTAGATAGTTGGCTGGTTTGGAAACTAACGGGTGGCAGGCAGCATATTACAGAGGTAAGTAATGCCAGTAGAACCCTGTTGTTTAATATTCATACGATTAGTTGGGATGAAGAACTTCTAGAATTGCTTGATATTCCCTCAAGTATGCTACCTGAAGTAAAGTCAAGCAGTGAGCATATGGGATACTGCATTGAAAACCTTTATGGCCATGAAATACCCATTACCGGTATTGCGGGCGATCAGCAAGCTGCTTTATTCGGACAAATGTGTATCGAGAAAGGCATGGCTAAAAATACCTATGGCACCGGCTGTTTTGTAGTGCTAAATACTGGTAACAAGGTGATTGATTCGAAACACAAGCTATTATCGACCATTGCATGGAAAATAAACGATGAAGTTAGCTATGCGCTTGAAGGGAGTATATTTGTGGGTGGGGCTGTAGTTCAATGGCTCAGGGATCAAATGCAACTATTTGAATCTTCCTCAGAAATTGAAAGTCTGGCTGAGTCTGTGGATGACAATGGAGGTGTTTATTTTGTTCCTGCATTTGTGGGACTTGGAGCTCCACATTGGGACCAGTATGCAACCGGTACAATAACAGGATTATCCCGAGGTAGTTCAAAGGCACACATCGCCCGTGCTGCGCTAGAGTCCATAGCCTTACAAACCATGGATGTGATTAATATTATGAAAAAGGACTCGGGTATTGAACTGGCTGAATTAAGAGTGGATGGGGGTGCTTCGGCCAATGACCTGTTGATGCAAATCCAGTCAGATTTTTTACAGAAAAAGGTGGTCAGGCCCAGCACTATTGAAACAACGGCACTGGGTGCAGCCTATCTTGCAGGTTTGGCAGTTGGCTATTGGGAGAGTATTGAGGAAATCAAGAAACAATGGAAAATGGAAAGGGAATTTCTGCCTGAGATGACCCTGGAAGATATGAAGGAAATAATTGCAAAATGGAATATGGCTCTTGACAGGAGTAAATCATGGTATTCCTAGATTGGGGAAAATTGTTTTTATAATTATTGATAATGAAAAACTGAATTGCAAATGATTGAGTATTTAGCGGAATTTATTGGTACCATGATATTGATTCTCCTGGGGAATGGGGTTGTTGCAAATGTGGTCCTAAAGAAAACCAAAGGCGAAAATTCAGGCTGGATTGTTATAGCTGCCGGTTGGGGTATGGCCGTTTTTGTAGGTGTTCTAATTGCAGGCCCAATTAGTGGAGCACATCTGAATCCAGCTGTCACCATTGGCCTTGCTTCATCAGGGCTTTTTCCCTGGTTAAAAGTTGTTCCATTTATACTGGCACAAATATTGGGAGCCATAGCAGGTGCATACCTGGTATACTTATTCTATTACGATCATTTCAATCAGACCAGCAATTCCGATGATAAGATGGCATGCTTTTGCACCTCACCCAATATTAGAAGCACCAAGACAAATTTCTTTTCCGAGATAGTTGGAACTTTTGTTTTGATATTTGGGGTTTTGTTTATTAATCTGCCATTCGTTGAAATTGATGGACTCGGTGAGACCAAAGTAGGGTTGGGATCATTGGAAGCCTTGCCCGTAGGATTAATTGTATTTTCAATTGGATTAAGCCTGGGTGGAACCACTGGTTATGCGATAAATCCTGCACGCGACCTGGGACCGAGAATAGTTCATGCAATAATACCTCTAAAAGGCAAAAGAGATAGTGATTGGGGCTATGCCTGGATACCGGTAATGGGGCCGATTACAGGGGCTGTAATTGCTGTATTGCTTTACTACCTGATAAATTTCATGGCTGGATAATCATTAAAATACAGTTCATTAATTAGAGAACCGTATATTGAAACCTTTTACTCTTTTATACGTTTACATATGTGCATATGTATAGTCTATTTAAAAAATGGCAAAAAATTCCACCCAGGAATTCCTCCAATTATCATTAAGTTAATCATTTATTTGCTTTAATACCTGATGATTGAGGATCTGTTCTGTTTTCTACTAATCCCTTTACAATCATTGTTTATATAGCATAAGAGTCAAGTAACTAAATGAAGGTGCCTTCAATTTAGAATTCAAAATATAAATTTTCTATATTTGCTTATATGACTTCTCTTTCACATAAGATCTATATTACAGCCTTATCAGTAATTACATTAATCGTATTTGTATACCTCGTATATCTGGGATCCAGTTATTATAATACCAGTATGGAAGAACGTTTTTTTCACCCGGATCATACTTTGCTTGACCCCAGTAGCAATTTGGGACACGGATTGGGAATAGTTGGATCATTGTTAATGATAATTGGTGTTTCTTCTTATATGGTCAGAAAAAGATCTCGGTCTCTGGCAAGATTTGGAACACTTAAGCACTGGCTTGAATTTCACATTTTCCTTTGCACATTAGGCCCCATCTTGGTGCTCTTCCACACTTCATTTAAGTTTGGTGGATTGGTTGCCATTAGTTTTTGGAGTATGGTGGCTGTCTTTCTCAGCGGCATAATCGGACGTTTTATTTATATTCAAATCCCGAGAACCATTGAGGGTAGAGAAATGAGTTTAAATGAAGTAAGGGATTTAAAAAGTGATATTGGCGGAATTTTAAAGAGTGATTTTAATTTGGATGAGAATAGCTACCAGGCAATTGTGGAATCTACAAAAAGTTCAACAGAATTAAATGGATCCAATCCCCTTGTTAGATTTTTTAATGATAAAAAAACAAAACGTAAGGTACGGTCTATCCTGAAAAATGCCAATTTGCCTCTAAATGATTATAGAACCTTATTGAAGTTAGTGGTAAATGAAATTTCTCTGAATCGAAGGATTGACAGACTAAATACCATGCAAAATCTGTTTAAGTACTGGCATGTCGCTCATTTGCCTTTTGCTCTTGTTATGATTATTATAATGATTATTCATGTTGCAGTAACAATTATTTTCGGATATCGCTGGATTTTTTAATATGGAACTTCTCTTAGAAAAAGTACTCGTTTATAGCGCGGTTATTATCTTTTGCCTGGTAATAGTCTATATCTACCTGCGCAAACAAAGGAGGGAATCTAAATTGGTGGGGGAGAAAATCGAAAAGGCAAAACGTGAAGGCCTGCACGAACCTGTTTCCTTACACCCGGTAATTGATGTTAACAGCTGTATCAAGACCGGAGCATGTATTGTTGCTTGTCCTGAAAAGGATATCCTTGGAATACAGAATGGAAAAGCTACTCCAATTAATGCCTCACGCTGTATTGGTCATGGTGCATGTTTTCATGCTTGTCCTACCCAAGCTATTAGCTTATGCATTGGTACCGAAAAAAGAGGAGTTGAATTGCCACATGTAAATAGCAATTTTGAAACCAATATCCCAGGGATATTTATTGCCGGAGAGCTGGGAGGGATGGGGCTCATTAAAAATGCCGTTGAACAAGGAAAGCAAGCTGTAAATAATTTGGCGCCCATAGCAAAGAAAACACATCATGCTGACTATGATTTACTTATTGTAGGTGCTGGCCCGGCTGGCATCTCTGCATCACTCACAGCTAAAAAACACAATCTTAATTTCATAACCCTGGAGCAGGATTCTCTTGGAGGAACAGTTTTTACCTTTCCACGATCAAAAATTGTGATGACATCGGCTATGGACCTTCCATTGTTCGGAAAAGTTAAATTACTTGACACAAGTAAGAAAGAGTTACTTAATCTGTGGGAAAAAGCTTTGGATAAAAATGATATCTTGATTAAAGAGAATTCAAAGGTTGAAGCTATTGTGCCAGAAAATGGTCATTTTAAAGTAGAAACCAATTCTGGTGAGCAGTTTACAGTCAATACTGTTTTACTCTCCATTGGAAGGAGGGGAACTCCACGGAAATTAAGTATTCCAGGTGAGGACACTGAAAAAGTGGCATACAGGTTGTTGGAACCTGAAGAAATTCAGGGAAAAGAAATAGTGGTGGTTGGTGGTGGCGATTCAGCAATAGAGTCTGCTTTGTTGCTTGCTGAACAGAATAAGGTAATCCTTTCCTACCGTAAGGATGTTTTTCAGCGGGTAAAGCCAAAAAATAGTGAGAAGATTAATGAAGCTATAGAACAAGGAAAGGTAGACGTTAGGTTTAATACAAACCTTGTTTCTATAGATAAGGAATATATAAGCTTAACAAATGGTCATGATAATGGACCTGAAAAATTGAGAAATGACCTGGTTTATATTTTTGCTGGAGGTGAGCTGCCTACTCAATTTCTGCAGAAAGTAGGCCTGGAGATCACGACAAAGTTTGGAGAAGCCATTTTAAAACACTAATAATTCTGGATGAACGGAATGCTTCATAAAGCTAAACGAAATAGAATCAGCTTATTCGTACTACTGGTTTTAGCCATTCCTAATTTGTATGCTCAACTTTCCCCTGGAGACCTTGTCCAACCACATGCACATCTTGAAGGATTATCAAATTGCACGAAATGTCACATTTTAGGTGAAAAAGTTTCAAATGATAAATGTTTGGATTGTCATAAAGAAATTAAGTTAAGGATAGACAAGCGTAAGGGCTATCATTCATCCACCGATGTCAGGGGAATAGATTGTTACAAATGTCACAGCGATCATCATGGAAGAAAATTCGAGATAATTCGTTTCGATCAGGAAACATTTAACCACTCACTTACCGGATACAAGCTGGAAGGAGCACACGCCAGGGAGAATTGTAAAAATTGTCATAAACCAGCGTTTATCACAGACAAGACGGTATTGGAAAAGAAATATACTTATCTTGGTTTAGATATTGCCTGCTTAAATTGTCATACTGATTATCATCAAAATACATTGCCTTCTAATTGTGCATCCTGTCATGATTTTGAGGCATTTAGACCGGCATCCTATTTCAACCATGATAAAACTGATTATAAATTATTAGGCAGGCATAAGGAAATTGAATGCCTTGATTGTCACAAAAAAGAAATAGTAAATGGCCAGGAAATTCAGAAGTTTTCCGGCATACAATTTAACAATTGCACCAGCTGCCATAAGGATACCCACAATAATAAATTTGGGCAAAATTGCATTCAATGCCATTCCGAAATCTCATTTCATCAGATCAAGGCAATCAAGAGTTTTAATCATAATCTAACCAGTTATCGACTTGAAGGAAGACATAAATATGTCGATTGTAAGCAATGCCATAAAACAAAACTTACCGATCCGGTCAGGCACAAACGATGTACCGATTGTCACAAAGATTATCACAACAAGCAGTTTGTTAAACAGGGGATAACACCTGATTGCTCTGAATGTCATACGAATAATGGCTTTTCGCAATCTATTTATAGTATTGAGCAACACAACAAAAGCAGGTTCAAGCTTGAAGGAGCCCATTTGGCAATACCCTGCTTCGAATGTCATAAAAAGGAGGATAGATGGAGTTTCAGAGAAATTGGACTAAACTGTGTCGATTGTCATGAAAACATCCATAAACCTTACCTCGATGTAAAATACTATCCGGATGCCAGCTGCAAAAGTTGTCATAGCAACGAAAGCTGGAGCAAAATAGAATTTGATCATTCGCAAACCAATTTTAATTTAGAAGGAGCCCACCTCCAGCAGCTATGTTCAGCATGTCATACAGTAAAAGGAGAGGGCCCAGCATATCAAAGATTCTCAGGCACTTCATCCAGCTGCATTGAATGTCATAATGATGTACATTACAATCAGTTTAGTGAGGCGGGTATAATAAAATGCCAGAAATGCCATGATTTCAATAATTGGAAGGCCGAAAACTTTAATCATGACAATACACGTTTTAAATTGGATGGAAAACATAAAGAGGTGGCATGTAATAAATGCCATAAACCAACAATAACTGAGGATTTTCGTTACATACAATATAAATTCAAGGATATATCATGCGAATCTTGTCATTAATATTTGTCTTTTCATTGATGTTGGTCTCTGGCTATAGTCAGGATTTCCCACATGGTGATGACTTTGAGATTGACTGCGAATTATGTCATAACCCCGAAGGCTGGGGATTTGACAAAGCAAACTTCACATTTGATCACAATACCGCTAAATTTGCTTTAGTGGGTCAGCACACACAGATTGATTGCAGATTGTGCCACAAAAGTCTGGTGTTCACCCAGGCAATTCCGGAATGTGCATCCTGTCATCAGGATATGCATTATCAGACTGTCGGATTAGATTGTGCCAGGTGTCATACGCCAAAATCCTGGCTGGTAGAGAATGTAACAGATATACATCAAATGGGTCGTTTTCCACTTGTTGGAGCCCATTACGCTGCCGATTGTTCACAATGTCATCCATCAGCCTCTTTGCTTCGGTTTGAACCACTGGGAATTGAATGTATCGATTGTCATCAGGAGGACTATCAGGCAACAACAAACCCAAATCATGTTCAAAGTAATTTTTCCACGAATTGTATTGATTGCCATTCTATAGATGCTTTTAGCTGGAGTAGCTCCGGTTTCAACCATGACTTTTTCCCACTTACACAGGGCCATTCTATTTCAGATTGTAGCCAGTGTCATCCAGGAAATGATTTTTCCACAGCTTCACCAGAATGCATAAGTTGCCATCAAAGTGATTATAACTCTACAAGCAACCCTAGTCACACTGCAGCTAATATTCCAACGGATTGCATCTTATGCCATACAACGGAACCTGGATGGAAACCAGCAGAATTCAGGCAACACGATGCACAGTATTTTCCAATTTATTCAGGACAACACAATGGGGAATGGAGCAATTGTATAGATTGTCACACGAATTCAGGGAATTATTCTCTTTTCTCCTGTATCGATTGCCATGAGCACAATCAGACAGATATGAATGATAAACACCAGGGAATAGGAGGTTATTCATGGAACAGCATTGCCTGCCTGGAATGTCATCCTACCGGTGATGGGGATGGAGGTTTAAACCACAGCGCCACAAATTTTGAACTTACCGGAGCTCACTTAAGCATGCCCACCTGCTTCGATTGTCATCAAGGTAATTATACCAATACACCCACTGATTGTGCAAGTTGTCATACACCTGATTATGAGCAAACAAGTAATCCTAATCACAACGCTATAGGGATATCAAACATATGCGAAACCTGCCATACAACTATGCCAGATTGGATACCTGCCGGGATGCCAACACACAATGATTATTATGTTCTTGAGGGTGCTCACGTTTCACTTGCAAATGATTGTGCTCTTTGTCATGATGGCAATTATAACAATTCTCCAAGTGATTGTTATGGGTGTCATTCAACGGATTACAACCAGACAATTGATCCTCCTCATCAGTCAGCCCAGTTTCCTGTTAATTGTGAAGTATGTCATACACAAACTGTATGGGAACCATCTTCATTTGATCATGATGGCCAGTATTTTCCAATATATAGTGGAAGACACTCGGGAGAATGGGATCAGTGTAGCGATTGTCATGATAACGCTGGTAATTATGCCAGCTTTACCTGCCTTACCTGCCATCTATCAGGGCAGACAAATGCTGATCATAGCGAGGTGGCAGATTATGCCTACAATAGTATAGCATGCTTGCAATGTCATCCAAATGGGACAAATGATTAAGGCTTCCAAAAAATTATAGTAATTTAATTATGAGGTATATATTTTTACTTGTTCTATTCGCGTTTTTTGGATTAAATCTATCCGGACAAAGCCAAACCGTACCTGTTGAAGGAACGATTTCTTATATGACCTCACAAAATGTATATGTGAAATTTCCATCTACAAAAAATATAAAAGAGGGAGATACCTTATTTGTTAAACAGGGGGGAAAGATGTTGCCAGGTTTGGTAGTAAATAGCCTGTCATCCATCTCATGTGTATGCAGCCCTATTTCTAAACTCAAATTTAAAGTCTCAGATTTTGTGTTTGCCAGGGTAAGTCCGGTTGATGCTCCATCAGAAGATAAAAATGAAGATGCGAATATTGCAATTATTGCAGCTACAGAAGAAATAGATGATTCGCCCGAGCAGGAAACTAAAAAAGGAAATGGATTAAAACAAAATATAAGTGGCCGTGTTGCACTTTCTTCCTATTCAAACTTTTATAGCAACGAGGCACCGAATTCACAGAAGATGAGGTATACTTTTTCATTTCGCGGTAATAATCTGGGCAACTCTAAATTTTCACTTGAAAGCTATATCTCATTTGTACATTCCAACACAAATTGGGACGAAGTAAAGGAAGATATATTTAATGGTCTGAAGATTTATAGCCTTGCAGCCAAATATGATTTTAATAAAACAACAACTCTGTTGCTAGGTCGAAAAATAAACCCAAAGCTTTCATCCGTTGGGGCAATTGATGGATTGCAATTTGAAAAAAAGATAAAATCTTTTTATTTAGGTGCTTTTGTCGGCAGTAGGCCGGATTATATGGATTATAGTATTAATCTGGACCTGTTTCAATTTGGTGCTTATGTTGGCCATGAATATAAAAAAGAAAATAAATACGCACAGAGCACCCTTGCCTTTGTTGAGCAAACAAATAATTCTGTAACCGATAGAAGGTTTATATATTTCCAGCATTCAAATTCATTGGTTAAGAATTTATACTTTTTTGGTTCAGTTGAGTTGGACCTCTATAAAAAAGTTGATGAACAACTGGATAATTCAATTAATCTAACAAACCTGTATCTAATGCTGAGGTACCGGGTTATAAAGCAATTATCCTTTTCTGTATCATATAGCAATCGACAAAATGTTATTTACTATGAATCCTATAAAGATTTCCTTGAGAGACTTCTTGAAACAGAATCACTTCAGGGATGGCGGGCCCAGGTCAACATCCGGCCAGTAAAGTACCTGTCAATAGGTATAAATGCCGGCTACAGATATCGGAAGCCTGACCCAAATCCAACCAGTAACTTACATATTTATGCTACCTACAGTCGTATACCGGGTATCAATGCTTCAGCGACAATTTCATCCACTCTGCTTAAAACTAGTTATATTTCAGGTAAGATATATAGTGCTGGTTTATTAAAGGATATTGTTCCTGGAAAAGTATTTGCAGGATTAAAATACAGGTATGTTGATTACGACTATATCAATACAGAGCAACCAATGATTCAGAATGTTGGCGAAATTAACTTCACCTGGAAGATTATGAAAAAGTTATCCATGTCAGTCTACTATGAGGGTACTTTCGAAAAGGAAATAAACTATAACCGGATCTATTTGAATATTACACAGCGCTTTTAAGCTTTCTCTGAGCTGAAGTCAATAAAACCGTGAAATTTATTCCTAAAGATGAACAAATTGCCCCGACTGGCCTGCCTGTAGGATGAATCCTATTATCATAAGCTAATTTGACTATTCAATCATGAAATTGTATCTTTCCAAGTAAAACCATCCAAACCTGAGTTTATTAAGAAGTAGTAAGCGATATTTTCAATGGTACTGCTGATCTTACCCTGGATGGTAAAGTGATATTAGATCAGAAATCAGAATATATTGAGTATGATGAAATAAGACTCGAAAAGGGCAAAGAATATAAATTGGAATCGAAATTTATAACCAAACCTCATTGGTGGGCAAACCAGTTATACCCTTCTGCAAAATTGATCTGGGTCGAAACTTCAACAAGCAGAAATTATGAAAAGGAAGCCCTTGATGCTGCTGAAAAATCGGATGTTATTGTATTTTGCGGCGGTATATCACCAAGACTTGAAGGGGAAGAAATGAAACTGGAAATCGATGGATTTGCAGGTGGTGACAGAACACACTTAAAACTGCCTGAAAACCAGGAGAGTTTGTTAAAAAAATTGCATGCCACCGGAAAACCTCTGATCTATATTAATTTCAGTGGTAGTGCCATTGCCCTGAATTGGGAAAATGAAAACCTACAGGCAATTGTGCAGGCATTCTACCCCGGA
>JASJGS010000015.1:0-19813 GCA_033791445.1 Bacteroidales bacterium
TAGCCAGATTATCAGCTACTTTTTTACGTGAGGCTTCTGGAACAATATTCCAGAAAAGCGCAGCACTTAACTCGGTTTGAAGACCGTTTCCATACATGCCGGTTTCGCTATTTAAATACTTTCCATTGATAGCCGCTTTGATATTTTCTGCTAGTTCAGAATATTTTTTAAAATCTGAATCCAAACCAAAAAGCTCTGCAGCCTTAGCCAGAATGCTTGCATCTATATAATAATAAATGGAGGAAGTATATTCTTTGGGACTTTTTGATTTAACAGGAACCCAATCACCCAGGCCCCAGTCAGTAAGATAGGAGGGACTTACATCAGAAATATGGTCCACATAGCGTTTAATATTATCATAGCAATCTTCAAGTAGACGAGCATCTCCATAAAACAGATAAATATTCCAGGGAATTATAGCTATAGTACTCGTCCAATCAGGGCCATTTGCCCAGTGATAGCCCCAGCCGCTTGTAGGGATAATGGCCGGTAAAACACCATTTGGCTGTTGCTCATCTCTATGATCAGCCAACCACTTTTCATATATAGTAATTGCATCGAAATTGTACAGACCTGTTTCACTGGCAATATGTGCATCTCCTGTCCAGCCATTTTTTTCCCGTTGCGGGCAGTCAGTTGGATAACCAAACAGGTTAGATAGGTAGGAGCTGTTGGTTGCTTTCCAGATTTTGTTTAAGGTACTACTTGAACTACTTATATCTCCTATAGTTGGAACATCACTGTGCATAAAGATGCCTGTAAGGCTATTTTTAGTCAGCTCAATGGCCTTATTGCTGGTTACCTCAATATATTGAAAGCCCTTGTAATTAAATCGTGGAGAAAAGATCTCAGGTCCTCTTCCACTTAAAATATAAATATCCGTTTGGAAAGGATCGGTATCATCCGTGGGTCTGTAATGGAGATCAATATTTGATTGATCGACATTTCCTTCTTTGTCTAATAATTCAGAATGTTTCACCCGCAGGACAGTACCCTCTTCTCCCTCAACTTCCAATTTCGTAATCCCTGAAATATTTCTGCCCAGATCGAAAATATATTTTTGACTATTTATTTTTCGAATGCTTTTTGGGGGTATTAATTCGACATGTCGAATGGGATGCAAGCACTGCGATACAATATTTTGTGAAGGAGCATTGGTGAGTAGGCAGTTCACCCATTCTGAATCATCAAAACCAGTGCTATTCCATCCCTCCTGTTCCAGTCTGGCATCATAATGTTCTGCTGTATAAATACTATTAAAAATAACCGGGCTTAATGATGTTTTCCAACTAGCATCAGTAGAAACTGTTTCAAAAGATCCATCTTCATAACTAATTCTCAAATCAAGACAAAATTTAGGTCTTTCTCTCCATGGAGCCTCATGAAAGTACCAAACGGCGGTAGACTGATGATTGTACCAGCCATTTCCCAGCAGGACACCTACTGCATTACTTTCTTGTAATAAGTGGCTTACATCATAGGTGACATATAGATTCCGTCGATCATACCGGGTATAGTTTGGATCCAGCTGGTGGTCACCAACACGTTTTCCATTTATATAAAGTTCATATAGCCCGCCAACTGCAATATATACCTGGGCTGATTTAACCTTCTTGTTAAGGTCAATCTCTTTCCTGAAATAGGGGGCAGGCTTCAAATCTCTATCCCGTGTATCGCTTATCCAGGAACCCTTCCAGTTTTTAGCCTGAATCATGCCTGTTTGGAAGCTGGCTACTTCAGATATAGGGCTTATTTTGCGATCTTTATCCCAAACCTGGACTGCCCAATAGTATTTTGTGAAAGGCTTAAGGGCTTTCCCGTCGTATGATAACAGCATTGTTTCACTTAAATTTTCATCTGGATCCCAGGCGTTTCCATCTCCTTTTACCACAGCTGCAGAATCGGTTCCTACCCAAATTTTATAGCCATATTGTATAGCACCCTGCCTCTGATCTTTAATTTTCCATTTCAAACGAGGGTTCGCTACATCTATTCCAAGTGGGTTCACTAAATATTCACATTCCAATTGAACTGGAATGCACTCTTCTGTATTATCTTTGCATGAATTAAATAATATACAAGGAATTAGTATGAATAATATAAGTTTCATTGTCATAAATTATGTTAAACCAATAATTTTTCCCTAATGGTAATAACCTTATTCAGACCAGGAAAAATTAAATATGAGAAATTTGTCTTTTTCTTATTATTAATGCTAATATAATAAGGACGAAAGTAATCGCAAAAATATAGTGAGCCACCCCAAACTCATGTGATTTACTGATGGCACCTGTAAAATCAAAAAAGTAGACATTGTTAAAATAACCGTATACTATTATAGTAAAGATCACCTCGAATAGTTTACTTCCCCCAGTAATAATTCCTGAGGCAATGGCAAAAGAAGGAATGAACAAAGAACCTACAACTATTGCATATACACTGTATAAATCACGTGCAAAAAGCATCCTTAGAACTACTGGTAAGGAAAGCAATAACATTAGGATGCTTGCTGCAATAAGCATGGCTGGAAGTTGCCTCAAAAGAGGGGAGACTGATGAAAAAATATACTCATTGCATCGATTCGTAGCTTCACGAGAACCGAGTTTAGAAAGGATAAGAGTTTGAAAAAACCAAAGCAAAGGTAGAATAATTTTATAGGCAAAACTTATTGGTACGATAAAGGATGTAAGGAATAAACCTGCAGTAATAATCAACCACAAAGTAGTATTTCCTTTCGCCATCAGACGTATTTCAGCCAAAACTAAATTCAAGAAACTAAATTTGTCCTCTGGTAGTGGAATATCGGTGAATTTTAATCTTGATTGGACAACTTCATCTTCTATCCTTGGTGGATCAATCCTGGATAAGCTAGGAGTTCTCTGTTTTTTTATTCTTGAGGTATCAAATCTATTAAAACCAAGAGATGCAATTAGCACAATTCCAAAACCAGCAAACATCCAGAAAAACCTTTGAATTAAAAAGCTTGTAGTCCAGTCTATCCCATCCCAGGTAAAAATCTTAATGTTTTCAGCTGAATCTCTCAACATAATGCCGGTTCCGGCTTCACTATTCCAATCAGGATGAATTGATGAAATAGAATTCTTAATCTCAGTCAGGGTAGTGTTGGCACTTAAAACATCCATAAAGGGATTCAACTGACTACTTCCAATCAGGAGAATCCAGAGAAAAAAAAAGAGGATGTTTTTCATACCACGGCTAAGGTTGGATAAGGAATCGAAAAACAATGCTATTGAGGCAATGATGAACATAGTAGGTATTGTAATGAATAGCATAGGTGTAAGCAGTTCTTTAATTTCCATATGGCTCGTTTCACCTCTGATCATAAACATTGCAATTGTCATGACAGCTACTACCATCATCATTACCATGAGTACGGAGAAATTACTTAAAAATTTCCCTGTTAAATATTGTAGCCTTGAGACTTTGGTTGTTGCAATGATTTGGCCAACTCCAGTATCAATATCTCTTTCCACTGAATAGTTTACAACATAAAAGCCTATTAAAGCGAAAAAAGGGACACAATTGGCCACCATACTTCCAATCCAGGCTGAATTATAAAACCCTCGATAGTTTCCCAGCGATACCATAGTGTAACCAGCATCAAGCGTCGGAACAAAGGAATAGATTAAAAAGACGCATACTCCGAGTGCAATTAAAAAATAATAGCTGCGAATCCGCTGCAGGAAGTCTGCTTTAGCAATATTATAGATACTATCTATTGTATAATTATACACCATGATACTCTTCTTTTTTGGCAGAAGAAATAATACTCAAGTAAGCATCTTCAAGAGTTCCTTTCACTGGTTGAATAGGAAAATCTGGTATCTTTTCCCCTGAATCTAAAACGAAGCGAACCAACCAACCTCCCGACTTTCTCATCGAATTACTTACGAGATGATTGGTTCTGAAACTTTCAAACTCTTCGCTGGGAATAGTGCCCTCAAAAACCTGATTATCAATGCTTTTTAGTATTGTTTCTGGCAGCTGATGTTCCAGTAAGCTGCCTTCAAATATGATGGCTATATCATTGGCAATGGTTTCAATATCAGATACAATATGTGAAGAAAGAATAACAATACGATCACCTGAGAGGTCTGATAAGAGGTTGCGGAAACGAACCCGCTCCTCAGGATCAAGTCCGACTGTTGGTTCATCGAGGATAAGCAATTTTGGGTCTCCTAACAATACCTGAGCAATTCCAATTCGCTGCTTCATTCCTCCAGAATACGTACCAATGGGTCGATTCTTAACAGTACTCAGATTTAGGATATCAAGTAATCCTTCAATCCTGATTTTCAGGCTTTTCCCGGAAAACCCTTTAATAGCCCCGATGTATTTAAGGAATTCCACAGCTGTAAGGTTAGGATAAACACCAAAGTCCTGAGGCAAATAACCGAGTATTTTTCTTACCTTATTTGGAAATTTCACAATATCCGAACCATTTAGACTAACCTGCCCTTCTGTTGGTTTTGAAATAGTTGCCAGTATTCGCATCAAGGTTGATTTCCCGGCACCATTTGGTCCGATAAGTCCCAAAACTCCATTTTCAAGCTCAATGCTGAAATTTTTCAAGCCGAATTTATTGGCTTTATACCTTTTCGAAACCTCTTTAATTGATATTTCCATATATTGGTGATATATCAGGTGTTAAAGGTGAATGAATTTTGAACGAAATTTATGTTCTAATTATAATTTAATATCTCCTTCAGGAAAACATTCAAGGCTTCAGTATCTCCTGCGGAATTTCCTCTATAGCTTTCAGATTGATATTCCGATAGAAAATCTCAGCTCCTTCCGATTGCAATTGAATTTTCCCTTTTATTAAGGGCACCTCATTCCCATCTATTAAATATCGACTGTTGGAGACACGCATATTTACTTTCCCATTAACCACATGAATACTTTTACCATTAACAGTATAAATTTCCATGGTGTTCCATTCTCCAGTAGGGTTCTCAAAATCTTCCGACTTGTTGCAATAAGATCTTTCTGGACTAAAAGTAAGGGTCTCTGCTGATGGTTTGTAATAATACCTTCCATTTTCCTCGCTCTTAAAAGCAGTGACATCGGCTAGTACTGTATCCACGCTGATATAATCTCCGCAATCAGTTTGCTGCACCTGGCATTCCATCGACTTCATCCATACTCCACCCCAGGCACCCTCAGCACCAATAGAATGATAAAGGATCCCGCTATCCATTTTCTCGTTTTTCCTGGGAGGCCACTTTTCATCTCCCCACTTGAATTCAAGTTTTAGGTGATAATTTTCAAACTCTTTGTCTGTAACTATGATTCCAAATACTTCACCTGACATTCGAATAGCAGGTTCGTCGTCTTCCATCACAACGGTAAATACCTTAAGTGGATCTTTATTGAGTCCAATAGCTTCCAGATAATTGCCATCCCCATCACGACCTAGGCCTGGTACTTCAGATGTGGGTTCCGGACTCTTTTGATAGGTGTACCAGCCATTTAGATCTTCCCCATTAAACAGGCTGAGCCATTCCTCCGAGCTCTTGGTTTGATCACTGGTGTTTTCTTTTGGTGTTTGGTTCTGACAGGAAATAATAAAAACAGCCAAAACAAGGAATACAAAGACTTTATTTGAACTAGTACTTTTCATAATTACAAAGGTTAACGCTGGTTATTAATTTATTATTAATTTTTTCTATGATATTTTATCCTATTAATGCAAGCAAAATGCTCATCTGAACAATTTGTTCGGGAAAGCCTATGCTTAATTTTGTACCGAAGACGAAGATATTAAAAAAGGAAGGATGAAGCAAAGGGTGGCTGAATATTTTCCACTAATCAATTAAATTCAATCAATTGAATTTCTATAGATTAAACTCTCTCTTTTTTGTCTATTTTTGTCGCTTATTTTTAAATAATGACAAATAACTCGAAAGGATTATTATACGCAAGCCTGACTGCAGCTCTCTGGGGGTTTCTGGCAATAGCTTTAAAGGTAGCTGTTACAGAACTGTCGCCTGTTACTGTTGTTTGGTTCAGGTTTACAACTGCGTTTGTACTCCTGGCAGTTTTAACCTTTCTATTTAAAAAAAGTGATTTCTTAATATACAGGAAACCACCCTGGCGCTTGATTCTGGCCGCTATCTTTCTTGGAATGAATTACTTTGGGTTTATCTCCGGGGTCAAATATGTCAGTCCATCCTCTTCTCAGGTATTTATAATGATTGCCCCGGTTACTTTTGCAATTTCCGGGATCATTCTTTTTAGAGAATATGTAAGTTGGAAGCACATTGTTGGATTTTGCCTGGTGATTGCAGGCATTATTTTATTTTATTCTGAGCAGCTGGCTGCTCTTGCTGAAACGGATCATCATTTCACCAGGGGAATGTTGCTGATTTTTGGTGGTGGAATTTCGTGGACAGTTTTTGCTTCCCTACAAAAAAGCCTGGTAAAGAAATATAGCCCAAATCAATTGAATCTTTTCATTTACAGCTTTTGTGCCCTCCTATTTTTGCCTTTTGTTCAATTTTCAAAATTTGAAGGGCTTTCTTCAGTCGATTGGATTCTGCTTTTTTATCTCGGAGCCAATACGGTCCTGGCATACGGTTCCCTGGCATTGGCTATTAAGTATACCGAAGCAACCAAAGTAAGTGTAATCATCACAATTAATCCCATTATTACATTTGTTACGATGGCGATTTTGGGAAAAATGAACGTATCATGGATTGAACCGGAATCTTTTACCCTTTTTAGCATTATTGGTGCACTCATAGTCCTTTGTGGAGCTATGGTGGTGATTCTTGCCGGGAGGAGAAAATAAAATATAAGAGTTTTAAATCCAGGAGAATAGTCGAATGGTAAATCCTTTTGTTCAGGAATTATTTAATAAATTTCATTCTGAATAATGTGTGACCTGATTCTTCATGGATGTGCTCATTAATCTTTTTAAATCCATAATTATCATAGAATGATCTTCCAATTTTATTGTCTTTGAAAACCTCAACTTCTAATTCATCATAAACTTGGCTGACAAGGTCCATCAGATTCTTCCCAATTCCCTGCCCTTGTTTTTCAGGCCTTACGAAAATGGCAGCTACTTCATTATCCATCATGGTAATAAAACCATCCAGAGAATTCTCACTGGTGAATACCCAGGTCTTCGTATTTGGTAAATAAATTTCACGGATGTTCGTTTTTTCCTTTTCCATAAAGGAGGAATCCAAAAAAGGGTGGGCAATCGATGAGGATTTATACCACACATCAACTATTTCTTCCGTATCTGACTTTTTATATTTTCTGATCATTTTAATATTCTATGTTGGATAAGCAAAGTCGGTTTTACTTATAACACTTACTAAGCATTCTTTATTAGGGTGTATATATTGAATAAATGTGTGTTCTCTGTCGAGTTTAATGTTCTGATTCCAGGTCAAGTTGTTTTCCACTATCTTTTGCTTTACTATCCATTGCTGTTCCAACACCAGCTCCAATGGCTATTCCTATTGGCAATCCAGCCCCTAAAAATGCCATATTTCCCAGACTTGCACCCATAGCAGCTCCAAGTGGTATTCCAAAAGCAGCCATTCCTATCGCTATCCACCTATTTCGATAATGATTTTTCGGTACAAGCTTAAGCTCTTTTTCAAGCAGTGTTAGAATCTTTAATGGAGTTTTTCTAAGCAGCTTCAACAAATCTTTATTAGAGCCTGAAAATGAGTTGACCACATCAATATCCTCGTTGATAGTATTTGCTATTTCTGTAGGGATTTCCTTTTTATTCAATTCAGTGATCAATTTTTCGAAATAGGCATACTTTTTCATCAATTTTTTATCCTGCTCAAAGTTTGGCCTTTTTTCAAGATCTTTTATTTCCATACTTTTTTTAGATTATAACATATTATATTTTTTTGCTTTCAAGCAGTGCTTATGATTTCGCTAATTCATGAATTAGCTTTTTACAACCACCATTATTTATAAATTCTGTATGCTCATCAATGGAAGTAAATTTCTTACCACATATATCTTTGCATTCCATTTTATATTCAGTTTCTTCATGAAATTTAGCCAGTATTTCTTCTGAAGCGGGATCATTATAAGAGGGTTTCCGATTTTCTTTTCTAACCAGGTCCAGGCTGGTCTTCCATATAGCTGCACTCAATGCTCCACAGGCATTGCCACTCAATCCAAGCCCTCCGGCAAATCCAGCAACCATGAGCATTTCTTCCTCACTGCCACCCATTTCCTTAACCACTTCAGTGGCACAACTTATCGCATGTTCAGCAGTTTCAGAATTCTCTATGGATAAACCCTCAATTGCTGCCTTTACTGCTTCAGGAGCCCATTTACCGGCAAGTGTAAAGCAGGATACGAATTTTCCTGAAAGCATATACTTGGCAAAACTCCATTTGTTGTTAAAATCGGTTTTGGTTATGTCCTCACATTCTATGCTATCCGTTCGGTTTAC
This sequence comes from Bacteroidales bacterium, assembly GCA_033791445.1. Classification (GTDB taxonomy): domain Bacteria; phylum Bacteroidota; class Bacteroidia; order Bacteroidales; family VadinHA17; genus JANTGF01. The sequence continues at coordinate 8,459 of JASJGS010000015.1, forward strand.
AAATGATTCCATCATGTGCTTTGTGGCTTTTATGCTTAAAGCAATAGCCTGTCCCTGGTTTTTACTCCTTCTAAAAGATTCTGCACCTATAGCCATTGCTGCCCCCCATAGCATTCCGCACTGGTAACCCTGCTGCATTATTCCTCCTGCCAGGGGATCAAGAGCACGTTCTTCTTCATCCTTAGGATGTCCAAACTCCCTGTTTAAAATAAAAAAGAAGGTTCGCGAGCAAGTTCCTTTTTTTATAAATGCCCTTTTGGCTTTAAGTTTAGTTCCTTCTGATTTGATTACGTTCATAAAAATTCCTCCTCTTTATAAGGTTTTTTTAATTATTTACTATTGTAATAACTACATTGCCCTTTTTGTGTCCTTTCTCCACATAAGTATGGGCTTCGGCAATTTGCTCCATCGGATAGCGCCTATCTATGACGGATTTTATTATTCCGGCTTCAATAAGCTCCTTGAGAAAAATTAAATCTTCGGTCCTATCCTTGGCTGGCCTCATTCCTGAAGCCGCAAACATTGCTTTTTTGTTACCGATTTTTGAGGTCCATAGCATTTGAAACAAAAGGGCAAATGAGGGCATAGTTGAAAGATAAACACCTTTTTGTTTAAGGGAGTTTTTACATTGAGCAAACGAACTTTTGGCGACTGCATCAAATATGATGTCATAGGTCTGGCCGTCTTGGGTAAAGTCCTCATGCGTATAATCAATAACATTATCGGCCCCCATTGATTTTACCAGTTCTATATTTGAGCTGCTGCATACTCCTGTGACTTCAGCCCCATAGTAGCTGGCAATTTGTATTGCATAAATTCCAACACTTCCTGAGGCACCGTTTATAAGTACTTTTTGACCACTTTGGATATTTCCCTTATCTCTAAGAAAAGGTAAAGCCGTTAATGCACCATCGCAAATGCCAGCTGCTTCCTCATAATTGAAATTCGTCGGTTTTATGGCAAGTGTTCCATCTTGAGCTAAACATTTGTATTCAGCATAAGCTCCACAATCAATACCTGTGGCTCCATAAACCTCATCACCTACTTTAAATCTCCTTACATTTTTGCCAATTGCTTCAATCTCTCCAGCCAGCTCAAAACCCAGTACAGGATTTTTTGGTTTTAAGAGGCCAGAAAAAAGCCTTCCAAAAAATGGTTTGCCTGATCGATAGCCACAATCTGAGGGCTCAACTACAGTTGCAAATATTTTGATAAGTACTTCATTGTCTTTGGGGCCTGGTTTATCTAACTCTTTTAGTTGAAGAACATCAGGCGGTCCGTATTTCGTACATACAACAGCTTTCATTTTGTTTGAGGTCATTGTTAAAATTTTAGATATTGAGGTACCCATCTCATTCGAGGGAAAGGACTAGGGAATTCTTTCCTTAAAACCCAGATAGATATTGTTCCGTATTGAGTACTAAGATATTAAAAAAGAAAGATGTAGCAAATTCAAGTATTTAATAGCAAATTGGCACAAGCAGGAATTGGCAGGATTCCATTAAAAGAGTAAATAACTTTTTTATTTTTTCCCGTAAAGTAGCTTCAGTATCAATAAGGATAAGGTAAATATAGCTTCTATGGATGTGAAGATCATAATAGGACGGCTTTTAATACCTACCCCGTAAATAACAAATACAATCAGCCCAATTAGTAGTAAAGTATTCCAGAGCAAAGAAATATCTTTGGTTGATTTAGTTTTCCAGGATTTTATCACCTGGGGAGCCAGAGCTGATGCTATTATACCAGAGCCTATAAAGCCTATTATTTCGATATTCATATTTGGAAATTCTCTATAAATTTTTATTTGAATATGGTTGGATACCATTCATATTGTACCTTAAAAATAAGCCTGCTGGTTAAGCTTATATAGAATTTGGGGATCATGAATTTCATTTTTACGTTTTCATCCAAAAATTAAGTTTAACCACAACTTTAGTTAGTAGGAATTTGAAAATCCTCTTTTAAAGAAGTTTTACTTTTCTTCTTCAGCAAATGTGAGTAGGTAGCCGTTGATATCCTGAATAGAAAATTCAGTAGCACCGTAAAAAGTCTTTTCAAGTCCCTTAATGACATTCACTTTGTCCTTAACTTTATCGTGAAATTGTCTGATTTCTTTAATTTGGATATAAAATAACAAAGAACCCCCATCCTGTCTTGATATTTCTGGTATCTCAGAGCCTAAACTGTCAAAGGTCTGAAACATAAATGATACCTTCCCACAGGTCATCATTGCCCATACAATATCACCTTGTTCTGGATTTTTCATGACCACCTTAAACCCAAGATACTTGTAAAATTTAATTGTTTCATTCATATCTCTAACGAAAATGTTTGCCGAAATTGATTCCATTTTATTCTATTTATTTAATTTATTGATTTATATTTTATTTGAAGGTTTAATAATAAATATATCTTAATGCGCAGCAGATGAATCAGTTGGGAAGTTGTTGATGAAGAGTATCCCTCTGCAAAATAATGAATACTCTGGAATTATCATATTTACCTAATTCTCTGAAACAACTTTACTTTTATAAATGTTACCCATTAAGAAAGCTAATACATTGTATTGTTATTTTAAGAACTTTCAGGTATTTCTTGCATAGAGTCCCAATGCTCCACTATTTTTCCAGAATCATCAAATCTAAAATTCCAGTGGCATTATTCTGACAATATTTGAATTTAAAGGAACAATTTGAATGTCATTATTAGTATTTAATAGAAAAATATTTATCTCATTTTTGCCAATCATTTTTCCTTCAATAAATTCATTCCCAGCAGTATTATATTCAATTCTGGTGTTTAGTTTTTGTACGTACAGTTTTTCTTTGTCATTCTTACTTGTAATAAAAGCCCATGAAATGGTTATAATTAAGTAGAATGCCAAAAGCATTATAATTCTGGATTTTAAATTACTATCTTTTTCAGAATATCTACCATAAAATCGTTTATGAAACTTAGGAAGTTTTTTTTGAAGTAAATCAAATAAAACAAAGAAGTACAGATATATAAATATGAATACCCCTATTAGTATACCTAATACAATGGGACGACGAAACGGTACCAATAGGAAATCCAGAATCCCGGAATAATTAAAAATATTAATTCCAAACTGGCCGTAATAAATGCTTTCAAATATCATACCCAGCAGTATAAGTATTATATACCCGAAGCTAATTATTCCCTGGAATTCTTTTATTATAATTTCAAATTTATCATCCACTAGTCCTTTAAACCGATTCATATTATATTTTTTACAATGTTTGTTTGACTTATTAATATTTATTATTTCCAATCAGGCTAAACTAACATAGAAGCGGATTAGAACCCTTCAATTGCTTAGTTACCTGGTAATTAATTAGGAGCATGTGTTGCAGTTGTGTGATTTTCTGTCCATCGTTTATTGTGAAAACTCGATTTTCGAAAGTATTTTACTACACACTAATTGCAATATTACCCTTTTTCTTTCCTGCCTCAACATATCTATGGGCTTCAACTATTTGCACAAGGGGAAAGCTTTTATCTATAATTGGTTTTATATTACCTGTTTCAATAAGTCCTCTGGCAATTGCAAGGTAGTATCCATTCGGATTGAGTGATTTTTTAGATCGTGAAAACGAAGTTTTACCTACAACCATATCAAATATTATATCCCATTTCTCATTCTTCTGAGAAAAATCTTTTTTTGTTGTAAACAATTTTTCTAAGTATTTGTTAACAATAAGGACCTAAACCTATGTGGATAATCCAAGTGGCAGTATGCTTCATTTAATTTACTCTGCTTACGAAGATACTAAAAAAGAGAGAGGATGAATTCACTGCTGGTGGGAGGGGATATCGAATTTTAATTAATTGATATTTAAGGTTATAGCTCAATCTGGCTGCCATGTTACCAGGAGATTCATATAGTGAAAATAATAATTACAGGATTGCAGTGATCTTATATTCTCCTGATTTTAAGTCAAATGCCCCACTCTTAATCTGCGTACTGACCAAATTCTGTGTACTTATGTTCAGAATCTCAATAGTAGAATTTTTATAATCTTCTGGAATAATGATTTTAGCTGTTGTAGTTTTTGGTACCTCAATTTTTAATGAAAAGCTGTTCTCTTCAATCTCCCATTCTGAAAGAATCTTTCCTTGAGGAGAGTTATAATAACATTTAGCCCATTTAATACTACCTACAGGCTTTGGTGCAATGATTATGCTATTGTAAGCAAAGGAATTTTCATCCTGATATATTCCTCCTAATCCAGTATAAAACCATTCCATCAGATGTCCGAGCATCATATGATTATTCGATACATCGCTTAGCGCAGACCAGCTCTCCGTTAAAGAAGTTGCTCCCTTTTTCACCTGATAACCGTAGCCGGGCCGATCACTTCTATTATTCATTTCATAAAGAATATCAGACCTTCCATTTTCACTCAATACGCGAACTAAAAAATGATAACCTATATCACCCGAAGTTAAGGCATAATTATTTTGCTTGATTGAATCAACGAGGTTTTTAAAAACCTTCTCCTTATCAGTTTTAGGAAGAATTCCAGTATATAGAGCCATGGCATAACTTGTCTGGCTTCCAGTTGAACAAAGCCCTGTTTTTGGATTATAAAACTCGTTTTGGAATGCACCTTTCACCTTTTCTGCCAGGTCCATATATTTCTTGCTTTCAGCACGATGACCTAAGATTTTCGTTGTATGGGCAACTATCAATAAATCATGATAATAGATTGTAGTTGCTGTAAGAGCCCTGGGAGTTAATTGAGCTTCACCTGGATGTTTCGGCCCTAAATCGTACCAGTCGCCCAGGCCGTGATCGAGCAAGTGATTTTTCGATTTGTTCTGCAAATAGTCTACATACCTCTTCATCATTAGATAGGCTTTCTCTAGCACTTCTTTATCACCATACCACTTATACAATTGCCATGGAATAATAACTGATGCACTTCCCCATTCAGGTGAATCACGAAAACCTCCTTTAAATGGAACATATTCTGGAGCAATATCGGGTACCAATCCATTTTCCAGCTGCGAATCAATCATGTCTGTAACTATTTTGCTATAAAGGATATGGATATCAAAATTATAATGCATGGAAGGGCCAATTAGATAAGTTTGCTCAAGCCAGCCAAGTTTTTCACGATGTGGGCAATCGGTAGCAACACTAGCCATATTACTTTTCATACCCCAGTTAATAAGCTCGAAAATTTGATTAAAAAGAGTATCCGAACAGCTAAAAGATCCCACAGTAGGAGACGAATTTCGGGTATGAAGCATTTTAATTTCTATCAACTCCGTTTTTGTTTCAACGCGCCTGGGTTCAATGATTTCCACATCGGCATATCTAAACCCATAATATGTAAACTTCGGCTGCCACTCTTCAATGCCTTCTCCTTTCAATGTGTATTTAAATTCATAGGGGCCACCACCACTACTTTGGGTAATGTTTCCTTTTTCATCAATTAATTCATCGGGACGAATTATAATTTGTGTCCCTCGATACCCTTTTACTTTTAATGATATAATTCCGGAGGCATTTTGCCCAAAGTCGTAAATAGTTCTCCCGGTTTTTGAAGTGGATATTTTCTGTGGAAGAAATTCCTCCATAACTTTCAAAGGGTAGTCTTCTTCGGGAAATAGTTTTTCGATTGAATTGCCTAGCAAAACAGGTTTTTGCCATTTTGAATCATCAAAACTAAACCTGCTCCAACCTTCTTGCTCAAGAGTTGCATTATAATCTTCGCCACCGTAAATGCTGCTAAATGTAATGGGGGAGGGTGTCACCTTACAATCTCCATCCGAGACAATATTCTTTACGCTGCCATCTTTGAATTTAATCTGTATATTGAAAATTAATTTTGGGTAGCCATAAGCAATTACGAGTTTGCGATAACGCTCACGATTAATATTATAAAACCCGTTCCCTACCAAAACACCTATTGCATTGCCTCCTTCTTTTATTTGCTCTGTTATATCAAAACTATTATAAAGGCTTCTCTTTTGATAGTTGGTCCACCCAGGAGAAAGGAACCTGTCTCCAATTTTATGTTTGTTGATGTATAGTTCATAATGACCTAAGCCACAAATGTTAATAGAAGCACTCTCAATACTGCCATTTATATTAAATTCTTTTCGAAACATGGGCACTATCGACCTTTTTAAACCTTTATTTGCCAATTGATCTCCCCAACCATGTACACCCGGCACTACAAGCATATCTTTCTGGAGTAGCTCTAGTGCAATCCATTGAGCGTTGCTCCAGATATCAGATTTGGCTACAGATTTTTCTTTTGTTCCACTTATCAAAAAAGATGTGACCAGAATTAGGAGTATAACTTTCCTCATATTTTATTTAAGGTTGAAAAATGGATACTAAGGATTTAGGTGTATGTGAAGCTATATTAGTATTAATTCAATCCATTAAGAATTACGAAATCTTATTCTTTTTGATTTATGGTGTATGTATCAGTACCATCTGTTAACCATTCTAATGAAATTCGAACAAAGGCATTTTCTTTATAGTTATCCTTTTCAAAAAATAAACCAATATCGCCATTGGCAAGAATACTCATTGAAGAATAAGCCGAACCTCCTTTATAAATGGTTTTACCTTCAGTCCAGGTTTTACCTTCATCATAACTAATTCTTAGGGTCATGTTCATTCTTTTATTTTCCATTTTTGCATTTGAGAAAAGAAGCCTGTTTTTATCAGCACCGTCCTTAACGGAAGTATATCTAATAATACTCGCATTGCAACCCGGATCAATAAGTGTTGAATCGGGTCTTGATAGCCATGTGGCTCCTTCATCGCTTGATGTATGTATGAATCTTATCCCTTTGCCATTATAACGGCTATTTATCATCCAGCTACCATCGGCTAACTCAACGATTTTGGATTCATTAGCAGGCTTAATCGGTGTATCAATGAAATACCAATTTTTACCATGGTCATCGCTGCCAAAAAGATGAAGTCCATTATCTAAATTCACGAGTGTATGCAATAACTTCCCTGAGCGGGTTTGTATACCGCGCCCTGAGGTTATGAATTTAAAATCCTTATGCCATTCAGTTTTTGAAATTTGTGAAGTTATGTCAATTGGGGAGCTCCATGTTTTTCCATTATCGATGCTCTTAATATACTTTAAATAATAAACGTCTTTTTCTTTGACCAAATCCATATAATTGAAAAATAGAAATATTTCACCCGTAGTTTTATCAACAATCATAGATGGATCAGAAGCCGATTTTCCCAAAGGATAATCGACAATAGTCTCAATTTTAGTCCAAGACTCTCCATTGTCTGTACTGCGACGAATTACAATATTTATATCCTCGCTCCCTCTTAAATCTGCACAGGAAGGTACTCTTTCATCAATAGCAACAATCAAATCTCCATTTGGTGCTGTAACTATAGATGGTATCCTGAAACAGGCGACACCAGGCTTCATGCTTGAGTCAAAAATATTTTTGAACTTCAGTATATCTTCCTGGGCTTGTATTTCTTCATTCTGTGAATAAGCAGTAAAAGAAATTGCTGAAATGAGTATGATAAGTATGGTTTTCATTTTAATATAGTTTTTTTAATGCATGTTAAGGGTTTGTATATGGGGAACTATTATATCAATTTTCACCTATAGTATTTAAAATAACTTTGTCTCCTTTTAATCCTTCACCACTTACAAATAATTCTGTTCCTCCCTTTTTAAATTTCCAATCCTCTGTTAATACTATTGTTTCTCTTGTTTGCGAAATTACTGAAAGAGGGAGCATTAGCATTAAAATCAAAGCGGATATAAGTTTCAAATTCATATTCAAGATTTATTCTTAAGTTTTTCATAAAGGCATACAGCTCTCAGTGTATGAGCCTTTTTTATGAATTTATTCTCTTATTAACACTATAGATGGAAGTAGCAAGATAACTAATACATCGTATTGTTGTTTTCAGAACTTTTAGGTATTTCTTGCATAGAGTCCCAATGCTCCACGATTTTTCCGAAATCATCAAATCTGAAAAAGTCCATTGTTACATACTCCTCATTTCCAGGCCAAACCTGGTGTGTATGGAGAGCTACTAAATTTCCTTCAGCCACGGCGCGAACAAATTCGATAGATTTATTAGGATATTCCGCCGCCATTCTTTCAAAGTATTTAATAAAGGGTTCTTTCCCATCACCGACTAATGGATTGTGCTGTATGTAATCAGATCCAACAAATAATTCAACTGCTTTTCGTGGATTCCCATCATAGGCCATTCTATAAAATGAAATGGCATTTTCTTTATTCTGATTCAGATTTCTGCTCATAAGTCTTTTATGAATTTGTTACTATATAATGTGTTGTATACCTTAATTCTCTCCTCTTCTCTAAATTCTAAACGTGTTGGTCAATTAGAATAGCATTTCCGTCAGGGTCGATTAGAGTAAGACTTGCTGGACCGGAAGTTGTATCTATTTCATTTTCTATTCTGACACCTTTGCCTAAAAGTTGTTTCTGTATTTCTCGAACATCATCAAAATTCACAATACTATTAGCATTTTCATCCCAACCAGGATTAAAGGTTAAAATATTATTCTCAAACATTCCTTGAAATAGTCCAATTATTGAATTTCCATTTTTCATAATCAGATAATTCATTTTAATATCACCTCCAAATACCGAGAAGCCCAAATTCTCGTAAAACGACTTTGAGGCATTAATATCTTTTACTTTAAGACTTACAGAAAATGCACCTAATTTCATAATTATTATTTTTATTTGTTTTTTTTCAGTTTGAAATATTTTATAGTAACCAGTTTTTTCCGTGCCATAAATGCTACTGGTACCAGAATAAATGCAAGGTCCCAAAAAATTACATTGATAAATGCCAGACCGGCGGCAAGTATTGCTATTGCCGGTTCGGTAAGTATTTGAAGTTTGGTTGTCTTAAGCATTTCATCGGAAACATCGCTGTGTAATAAACGATGTTTAGGATTGCCAGCGTAATTTAAACTCAGGAATGAGAAAACTCCGACTATTACCATATTGGCGCTGAGAAAAACCCGAATTGCCACATTATCAGGAAAGTGTTCAAGGTAGGTGTTCCAGAATGGGATTAGCACGATACTGCATAAAAAGAATAATTGAAACCAAATAAAGGTTTGATTTACAATTGGGATGGCACTGAAGTGTTCTAAATGTTTCATCTAGTAAACAGCAATTATTACAAATGATATAAAATAAAACCACATGCCGGTTAACTGATTTAGAAGAAAGGCAGCAAGCTCTTTAGTACCTGTTATATGCCCAATTTCCGGAATTTCAAGGTTCAGTATCATAATGGTCATTGCCGTAGCAAAAATAATATCGGCCATAAAGCGTAATCTTTTTCGCCACTCATGAACTTCATAATTTTCCAATGATTCTTTTTCCATATTATTATTTGTTTGGAGTTTAACAAAGATTAGTTGCTACTTACAATAATTTCAAGTTTAACATTTGTAAATGCATGAATTAATACCTGTTGTATTTTTTTTCTTAAAGTTTCAATTGTTGAAAGGTCTATTATGTTTGTATCTGATGAAACATAAACTAAAATAAAATAACTGCTACCCAATTTTGATATATAAATGCTTTGCTTGATTAAATTTGGTGGTAATGATTCTGTTATTGCCTTCTCAGCCATTTCTTTTGTTGCAGTATCCTGCATTATTCCTCCACCAAGTTCAATAAAAGATTCTTTAATTATTGTCAATGGTAAAGTGAAAAACACGAGGCACATAATTAATACAATTATTGCATCGCCAATACTTTTTAAGAAATCGAAAGATGAATTAGCAGGAAGAAGCCATATTATCATGAAAACAAGACCTATACCAAGCGATAAAAAACCATCGACTAGAGAGGCTTTGGTTTCAACTTGCAGAATGGAGCTTTTGTTGTCAATAGTTTTGTTCTTTGATTTGTAGAAAAAGTAAAGAACAAAACATAAAATGCTAATAATAATTACATAGATAAGAATAGGTTCAATCACAACTGATTCAAAACGCTTACCTTTAAGATAGGCTATTATTTTTAAGGTGTTTTGCAAACCTGAAACCAATATAACTCCTAATATAAGTATACCCTTAATAAGAACAAATAATGCTTCGTATACATAGCTCCCAAACGGGAAAGTTTTCGTTTTTCTGTGTTTTCTATTGGAGATTATTAGAGCAACCAGACCAGCAAAGACAGATATAAATGAAAAATTACCATCTAAAAGCATAGCATCAGAACCAGAGAAATAATACGTAATCCATCCTGCAACAGCCATTAGCAGAGATATAAATATCCCCAACTTTAATGCTTTTTTCTCTACTTCATCAATATCCATAAAATCATCGATATATTAATCCCAAACCTGTAATTGCAAATCAAACTAATGTTTGCCAACTTATTATATATGGTCAACTTTGTAAGATAAGTTTACCTAATTTATTGCCTGTTATATAAGAGTTAAAAACAAAATCTGGAGGAGAGTCACACGATATTAAAAGAAGTATAATTATAAATATATAGTCTTTCAATTTCATGCTCGCAGGTAATGTTTAATATAAAAGCAATAGCGGTACAAAAGCATATCACTTTCATACCGCTACTAAGTTAATAAATTGCAATTACTTTTTATTTAGCACTATAGCCATTATTAATTATACATATTGCTGGCATCAATTGATTCTATTTGATAAATCTATGAATCGCTGCATTCGCATTGTCCTGATAAGAGGAATTATTCAAATCCGGAAAAATGGTACCTTGATCTACTACTGGTCCTGTAAGTAGCTTAGCTTTACTGGCATAGAAAACACCGGTTTTGAAAGTATCGCTACTGATTCCATCTACAAATCGTTTTGCACCTTTTTCTAATTTATGCACCAAGCCTTTGAGAGGCGCAACAATAGGCAACATAATATATTTAAACATTAATCTTTTACCAAATGGAAGATCATTCATAACAGCAGTTCCACTAGTGAAACCTGGACTCATTGTAATAAGTCGAAGGTTTGGGTTTTTGCGAGCTTCTGACGACATCCACAAGGCAGCTACATATTTAATATAACCATAAGCTTCCATTGGATCAGTTTGTTCACCAAAGAAAGACCCGTCAATTACTGTAGCAAATTCCTCTTCCGAAGAGGTTTTTAAATCAGGTTGATTCATTCCCATATCTTCAACTCCCCTGGCACCCTCCGAACCAGCATATAAAGCAACTTTATTAAGCTTTTTTTCTTTAATAAGCTCATCGAGTAATACTACATGACCTAGTACATTGGCTGCAAACAAAGATGTAACACCATCCGAAGTCACCTCCATAGGGCTTTTTCCACCCATTCC
>JASJGS010000016.1:0-38239 GCA_033791445.1 Bacteroidales bacterium
CTTTTGAAAAATAAAAAATACCCTAAAACTAAAATGATATGAGAACATGTTTTTTTCTTTCTGTACTTAGCAAATTTTTATTATTTTTGGTTCGCTAAAAAATTGAGTATTTCTATATTAAACAATTAAAATATTATGAAAACATACCAGACCGAGCAGATTAGAAATATTGTATTGACAGGAAATTCCGGTTCAGGTAAAACCACCTTTGCTGAATGCATGCTTTTTAATGGCGGAGTAATTGATAGAAGAGGTAATGTGGAGAATAAAAATACCGCTTCGGATTATAATGAAATAGAACATGAGAATGAAAATTCTATTTTCTCAACCGTTTTATTTTCGGAATTCAATGATCATAAAATAAATTTTCTGGATACACCCGGTTTAGATGATTTCGTAGGTGGAGTCATTTCCTCTATGCACGTTACCGATACATGTTTAATGATGGTAAGTGCACAAAATGGCGTGGAAGTAGGTACTGATATTCAATTCCGTCATTCTGATGCAGCTGGAAAAGCTGTTGTTTTTGTTGTCAATGGCCTTGATAATGAAAAATCGAACTTTGAAAAAGCTGTTGAGCTGATGAAAGAGCGATTTGGACACAACGTTGTCCTGGTTCAATTTCCTGTTAATGAAGGAACAGGATTTAATTCAATTGTGGATGTAATTAAAATGAAGATGTTAAAGTATCCTGCAAAAGGAGGTAAACCTGAAATACTTGACATCCCTGAGGAGCATAAAGACAGAGCCGAAGAATTACACAATGAATTGGTTGAAAAAGCAGCGGAGAATGATGAAGGCCTCATGGAGTTATTCTTTGAGAACGACTCACTTACAGAAAATGAAATGAGGAAAGGAATTAGGTTAGGTTTGATCGAAAGAGGAATCTTCCCTGTGTTTTGTGCCTCTGCTAAAAATGATATGGGTGTAGCCAGAGTAATGGAGTTTGTTGTAAATGCTTTACCGGCACCAAATGATATACCATCTCCAGTAAATTCAAAAGGTGATGAAGTTAAATGTGATTCATCTGGACCTGCATCTCTCTTTGTTTTCAAAACTTCAATCGAAGAACATATTGGTGAGGTAAACTACTTTAAGGTTATGTCTGGATCTATTGCTGAAGGGAATGACCTGATAAATATTACCACATCCAATAAAGAAAGAATTTCACAGATTTACGTTTCAGCTGGTAAGAAAAGGGAGAAAGTAAATAAAATGTTCGCTGGAGATATTGGTGCTGCTGTTAAGTTAAAAAGTACCAAAACAAACCATACGCTGAATGCTTCCGGGCAATCATGGTCATTTGATTCCATCAATTTCCCGGAACCAAAATTCAGGGCAGCCATAAAAACCTTGAATGAAGGTGATGAGGAAAAGCTTGGAGAAGTGTTAGGCCGCATGCATGAAGAAGATCCAACCATTATTATTGAATATTCCAAGGAGTTAAAGCAAATAATTATTCATGGGCAGGGAGAATATCATTTAAATATTCTCAAATGGCACCTGGATAATATTTTCAAGGTTGAAGCCGAATTCCTTGCTCCAAAGATCCCGTATCGCGAGACAATCACTAAAATAGCACAAGCTGATTATCGCCACAAGAAGCAGTCGGGTGGTTCTGGCCAGTTTGGAGAAGTCCATATGATAATTGAGCCCTATAATGAAGGAGCACCAGATCCAAAGGTATATAAAGTAAATGGCAAAGATCTTAAAGTTAATGTGCGGAATAAAGACGTGACTGATCTTCCCTGGGGTGGTAAACTTGTGTTTTATAACTGTATTGTAGGTGGATCTATTGATGCTCGTTTCCTTCCCGCTATTTTGAAAGGGATTATGGAAAAAATAGAAGAAGGTCCACTTACTGGCTCTTATGCCAGAGATATTAAAGTTGCCGTTTACGATGGGAAAATGCATCCGGTTGATTCAAACGAAATATCTTTTAAACTTGCCGGGAGGAATGCTTTTAGCAATGCATTTAAGGATGCTGGCCCTAAAATCATGGAGCCAGTTTATGAAGTTGAGATTTTTGTGCCTGCTGACAGGATGGGAGATGTAATGAGTGATCTACAGGGGCGGCGTGGAATTGTATTAGGAATGACCAGCGAAAAGGGCTTTGAGAAAATTTCTGCGAAAGTACCACTTGCGGAGATGAATAAGTATTCTACTGCATTAAGTTCACTTACAAATGGTAGGGCTATGTATTCAATGAAATTTTCAGAGTATACACAAGTACCGGGAGATTTACAAAATGACCTCCTTAAGGCCTATGAAGAAGAACAGGAAAAAGAATAAACTTTTTATATCATATATTAAAGCGCTTCTTTCGGAGCGCTTTTTTTTATTATCAGTTCTTAGTTTTATCCATAATCTGTACCTTTATGCTCAATTATTAAACCCTTCAAAATTAAACCTCATGAAAAAAGTTATTCTTTATGCTGTTGCACTTACATTTCTATTTGGATGCACTCCGAGTTCCGAAAAGAGTGAAGATACCAACAGCCAAAAACAGGCAATTTCAGACCCAATAATGGATAAGGCAAAAGCCCTTTTTGGGACACTTCCTGCCATCGCAGAACCCAGTGACTATAAAATTTCGAAGGATTTAGTGGCACTTGGGAAAAAATTGTATTTTGACAATAGTTTGTCATTAGACAATACACAAAGTTGTAATACCTGTCATAATCTAGACACTTACGGGGTTGACAACTTGCCAACTTCACCAGGGAATGATGGCGGACTGGGTACCAGAAACTCACCAACTGTATTAAATGCAGCCCTTCATACAACACAATTCTGGGATGGAAGAGAAAAAACCATTGAAGATCAGGCAGGAGGACCAATCCTTAATCCTGTTGAAATGGCCATGCCCAGCGAAGAGGTGGTAATTGAGAGATTGTCAGCAATTGATGAATATAATACATTATTTGCCAAGGCTTTCCCAGGTGATCCCAACCCCATAACCTATCCAAACATTCAAAAATCCATTGGAGCATTTGAGAGGGAATTAATAACTCCCTCAAGATTCGATGATTATTTAGCGGGAAATACTTCTGCACTTACAGAAAATGAAAAAGAAGGCCTTGATGCTTTCATTAATGCGGGTTGCATAACTTGTCACATTGGAAATGTTTTAGGAGGGAATATGTTTCAGAAATTTGGCCTATATGGAAATTATTGGGATCAGACCAAAAGTGAAGTTATTGATAATGGTAGATTTGATGTAACTCAAAATGAATCTGATAAATACCTCTTTAAAGTTCCTTCTTTAAGAAACGTTGAGAAAACCTATCCCTATTTTCATGATGGGAGCATTAAGGACTTAAAAGAGGCAGTTGTAATAATGGCCAGGGTGGAACTTAACAAGGAATTGTCAGACGAAGAAACTGATAAAATTGTAGACTTTCTTGGTAGCCTAACAGGTGAAGTTCCATCAAACCTCAAGGAATAGTAATTCTTAAATATTTTTGGATCTTTATTAAATAAATTTAAATCCGATCAATTTATTTTTAAACCTAAGGACCAAGGGTAACATTTTGTTTCTTAGGTTTCATTTTTTTTCGCTGTAAAGATGTAAAAAGCAGGAATTCCAAGAACTACGATTCCTATTGCTATTGACGACTCTAGTGGCCGTTCAAAATAGCCTAAGATTAATATAGAAACAGCTATAAATAAGTAGATTATAGCAATGTATGGGAATCCGGGCATTTTATATTGGCTTATTCTCAGCCTTCTCAACTTAAATAAACCTACTATTGTTAAGATTGGAAATATCCCTAGCGAAAAACCCATAAAAGTTAAGATCTGATCAAACGTGCTGGTTAGAACCATTGCTATAGCTATTAAAGATTGAAGGATAATAGACCTACTGGGCACCTGTGTTTTTGAGTTTATCTTTGATGCAAACTTGAAAAAATGGCCTTTCTTTGCCATTGCAAAATAAATCCTGGGTCCCAGGATAATATATGCACTAATAGAAGAGAATAAAGCCAGTGCCACCAGAAAGGAAAAGATCTGCTCCCATGATTTCCCAAATAAGTTAGCTACAGCGAGCCCACCCACGGATAAGACGCCCTTCATTTCGGCGGTAGGGATGGCATAAACGAAAAGAAGATTTAGGCCAAGATAAAGCAATATTACAGTACTCGTTCCAAGCAATAGAGAATAGGGAATATTTCTCCTGGGATTCTTAATTTCAGAACCTATATAGGTAGATGCATTCCAACCACTATAAGAAAAACTAATCCACAATAATGCCAGGCCAATAGTCTTCCAACCATTAAAATCATAATTGAACCTGGCTACAGGTTTTAAGTGTGAAATATCTCCTTTACCAAAAACAAATCCGATAAATATCAACCCTACAATTAAGAGTATCTTGTATACTGTCAGGCCATTTTGAATCAATATACCGAATTTTATCCCCTTGAGATGAATCAGGGTGAAAAGCAAAATTATGATAACAGATAATAAGCTTTTCGTAAATTCCGGATCAGAAATACCTATTAATTCACCCCAACTTAGGAATGCCGGAGCAGCTCGTGTAAAATATTCACTAAAACCAATTGAGGCAGCTGCAATTGGTGCTGAGAAACCTACGATAAAAGATACCCAACCGCTTAAAAAACCTAGTAAAGGATGAAAAAGTCTGGAAAGAAAAATATATTCTCCACCTGCCTCTGGATAGGCTGCACCCAATTCACCATAACATAAGGCACCAAAAAATGCCATTAAACCTCCAACCAGCCAAAGAAAAATCATTACGAGCGGATTATTCAAATCCGCCAAGAGCAGGCCTGAAGTAACAAAAATCCCTGTACCAACCATGTTGGCAATAACGATGTTTGTTACTGGGAAAAGACCTATTTTCCTTTTTAGGTTCATGATTTTATCAGTGCAAATAAATTCATTTAACCATTGAAGGAACCTTCATAAGGAAAATAAATTTCTTCTATTTGCACTACTATCCTACTTCTTTGTAGACTTCACAAAACTCACAGAAACGCCAGAGCTACTGCTATTAACAATTTTAGTATCCAGACCAGGATCTGTCTTTATGGCATCCAAAAAGTCCTGCATATCCCTTCCGGCATTCCTAACATTATGAGCGGTTATTACACCTCCGGGTTTCATTTTATCCCGAATAAGTTCCAGGTACTGCATATAGTCAGGCTTCCAAGCATCAATAAATACAAAATCAAATTGGCCATCCAATTTGGGAATTTCCTTTAATGCATCATTAACTCTTGATTCAATTACTTCATCTAAGCCAGCACTTTTGAAATTCCCCTGGGCTTCCTTAGCTCGTTTTTTTTCAATTTCGAGGGTAATCATACTACCACCATTTTTTTGGAATGCTAGTCCTTGCCAGAGCGCTGAATAACCATTGGAAGTACCAATTTCCAACCCCCGTTTATATCCATTATCAATTATTAGGTCATATAATAAACGTCCATCCGAAGGTGGAACATTCATACCCCCATATTGAAGTGGCAGGTATTTTAACATTGGTAGAATTTTCTCATCTTCCAGACCAGAAAAGGGATCTTTCGATTCCTGGCAGGAAGCTATGCTAGATATCAGTTGCAAGGCAATAAAAAGCAATGCAATCCTATAATTTTGCAGTTGAATTCTCATAATAAAAAGAATAATCGTTGAAGGTCATAAATCCCAAAACAAACTACTGATCTAATTTATTTTGTAGCCAACCCTAACTTTTAATTACTTATTCATGAAATATAAGATAATTAGACTTGATTGCCCTCGAATTTAATTGTTCAAATTTAGCAATTGTGTTGATCTTAATTTCTTATATTCGAATTGCTATTTCTTCCCGAGGAACCCACCCAGTAATCCTCCTAGTCCACCAGCTTTCTTACCATCGCCACCCATAAGCATACCGGCAACATCATCTATCACACTGCCATCGCCATCAGCATCCAATAGCTTTTCAACCATACTTTGTTGTTGACTGCTTTCACCACCAAGCAGGCCTCCCAATAAACCTCCAATTCCATTTTCGTTGGAAACATTTTGTTGCCGGGTTTGTTTTCCTAAATATCCCATCAATACTGGTGCTGCAACTTTCAAAATATTCATTGATGATCCAATATCTATTCCACTTGATTTACTTACAGCATTTGCTACATTTTGTTCCCGACCTCCAAATACATGTCCTAAAATACCAGCGCCATCTTGCATTACATCCTCATCAATTGCTCCGCCTCCTAATACACTACCTAAATTATCAAGGATCCCACCATCATGCTTTTGATTCCCTATTGCATTCATAAGGCCAGAGGCACCTTCAGGCGTTTTAGCATTGTTCTTCATTGCTCCCAGTAGCAATGGAAGAGCAGCATTTAATGCTGAGGTTGTTTGAGCCTTGTTTTGTCCTAATTGTTGGCTTGTTCCGTTTATTAGGGTTTTACCTAAATCACTATTCAACAATTCTAAAATACTCGCCATAATTTAATTTTTAAATGATTAATAATTTTTTGACAATATACAATATAATAAGCCAAAAATCAAAGTAATGTAAAATGAAACATCTTATAAATTAAGTGCTTGCCAAAAATTGATCTTTAATATCATTATTCGTAGTTTTGATAAAATATTTAACAATAGTTGTGGCCAACTATGAAAAAATAAATTTAATGAACATCCTAAATATTGAAATAAAAGCTTGGTGTGAAAACCCTGAACAAATTGAAAACATCCTTCTTGAAAAAAAAGCCAGGTATATAGGTACTGATCATCAGATTGACACTTACTTTCATACAACGGATGGAAGATTAAAACTCCGTGAGGGAAACATCGAGACTTCATTGATACAATACAACAGGATTGAAACAAAAGGCTTAAAAAAATCAGAAGTACTCCTTTACAAGCCTCAAGGGGATGTTACTATTTTAAAAGATATTTTAAAGAGAAACCTGGGTGTAAGAACTATCGTAGATAAAAAAAGAAAGATATTTTTTATTGAGAATGTGAAGTTCCACCTCGATGATGTTAAGGGACTTGGTAAATTCCTTGAAATTGAAGCCATTGATGAGTCCCTTCAGGTTAGTGAAGATCAACTGAATGCTCAATGCATAAAATATATTAAACTATTTAAGATTCGTGAAGGTGATTTTATTGGCAAGTCTTATAGTGATATGATATTGGAGCAAAAAAAACCAGACTAATGAAGAATTTCACTACTGTTTATCCCTGATAAGGTGAAGTGCACCACGATATACCTTACTCGGATAGTCTACGAAGTCCCATCCCTGTGCTTCAATAATGTAATAATAAACACCTGGGCTGGCATACCTGCCTCCACCTACTTTCCCATCCCAACCCTGCCAATCTTGTAAGTCTCCATCCTGTCCCTCAAATTCATAGATTTTCTTACCCTCTCTACTTAATACTTTTACATGCAGAGTTCTCAATGAAGTCGAAGAAACATAAAAATAATCGTTATAACCATCCTCATTTGGGGTGAAAACATTCGGAATATCCAGTGAAGAAGGTTCCACCTCAATCCACTTGTAGCTCAAACTATCAATACATCCTGCCTCACTCACTGCAGCCAGAACCACCTCATAGCTATCAGGGAAATAATATATATTTGGATTGGGTTGTTCCAGGGTTGAGGTGGTGTCATTCCCAAAAAACCATTTGTATGAAACGGCATTTATTGATTTATTATTAAAGCTAACCTCTAAGGGCGCTTCACCTGAGGTCGGTATTGCATCAAAGTCTGCTTTTACATTTATCGACTCATAAAACAAAGAAGCTCTATCATTACAACTCATACTATCTGTAACAGTCAGATAAAACCAGGTATCCTCATAAGGAGGGGAATATGTAACAGGATTTAATTCCAGAGTTGGATAAGGTAGGTCAGTATGCGGATCTGCGGTCCATTCAAACTTTGATCCGTTTAATAGAGATACCTCAGCATTGTTGCCCGGATCATAATATGAGAAGGGTGCAGTTCCGATAAATCCATTCATGGCCAGATACTCACATGTAAAATTCTGTATCTGGTTGGCCACATAAGGTGTATCAACAAAGAGCCAGGCATAATAATAATTGTCAAGTGAACCGCCATTTGTAATTCTTACACGAAAACCTCCGGAAGTGAGATCATTGGCAGTTGATTCATCCACACCATTATCAGTATGAAAGGGAGCATCATAGTTGTTACTTGCAATGTTGTATTTACTCCAGATAAAATTAACACCGGAGTATCCAATAGGAGGCCTGGCTGAAAGGGAGCCAGTATGTTCATCACCGTTGGCATCTGAACGACAAATTACATAAATTGTATCGATCCTGGAGAATCCACTAGGATACTGGGTTGGTATTGATTTGCTTGCTTCAGGAGCAAAAATTTGGGCATGTAATAAAGAGTTACCTGCAAAACTAATTTGCAAGATCATAACAACTCCAATTAACAATCTTTTCATCATTTTCAACACAACGCAAATAAAAGGGAAGACGTGAATATAACCAAAAAAAATCCAGTTTATTTTGTATGCATGTGAATTTTATGCATTGTTCTAATTGTACGCAGTAAAATCAAAGGAATTTTCCTGGAAAAAAACTAATAATATCTTAATATTTCTCTGCCAAACTTATGTTAACAACTTTTATTCAACTAATCTCTTTTCTATCCATCAGGTTATAAAACAAGTATTATTTTTGCTCAAATTTGAAAATCTCAATGGGAGAAGCCTATTTAAATGAATTAAACAAAGCCCAGCGCGAAGCGGTAATTAATATTGGAGGGCCTTCACTGGTAATAGCTGGGGCGGGTTCTGGTAAAACGAGGGTGCTAACAAATCGAATAGCTCACCTAATAAAGTCCGGAGCCACCCCAGATACAATTCTGGCATTAACCTTCACAAACAAGGCGGCCAAAGAAATGAAGGACCGGATCATGAAGATCGTGGGTTATGGGCAGGCAAGGGGTTTATGGATGGGGACATTTCATTCCATTTTTGCTAGAATCCTTAGGTTGGAGTCCGAGAAACTAGGTTATCCTGCAAATTTTACAATTTATGATACCCAGGATTCTAGAAATCTGGTAAAGACGATTATCAAAGAGCTTCAACTCGATGATAAGATTTATAAACCTGCTGAAGTATTTGGAAGAATATCCTCCGCAAAAAATAATCTGATTACTGCTGCTGCTTACACGAATAATCCGGAAATAACTGAAACTGATCGTAGAAGCCGAAGAGATCGTATGGCCGATATTTTCAGAATATATTCAACTCGTTGTTATAAAGCGGGAGCAATGGATTTTGATGATCTTCTTCTAAACATTAACATCCTATTCAGAGATTTTAAGGAAGTAAAAGCAAAATACCAAAAACAGTTCCAGCACATTCTGGTAGATGAGTATCAGGACACCAACTATGCGCAATACCTCATTGTAAAGAACCTGGCGGAGATCCATCATAATGTTTTTGTTGTTGGCGACGATGCTCAAAGTATTTATTCGTTCCGTGGAGCAAGAATTGAGAATATTTTGAATTTTAAAAACGATTATCCTGAATATTCTCTTTACAAACTTGAGCAGAACTACCGCTCAACACAAAATATTGTAAATGCAGCCAACAGCCTGATCGCTAAAAATAGCGGGCAAATATCAAAAAAAATATTTTCTGAAAATGCAGTAGGTAAAAAAGTTACTGTTTTGAGGGCTAAGAATGATACTGAAGAAGGCTTTTTGGTCTCAAATGCCATTCTGGATACCATACTTGAACAACAATTACCCTATAGTGATTTTGCCATTTTATATCGAACCAATGCACAGTCGAGGATATTTGAAGAAGCTCTAAGAAAAAGGAATATTCCCTATAAAGTATATGGAAGTTTATCATTCTTCCAACGAAAAGAGATTAAAGATGTACTTGCTTATTGCCGGCTAATTATTAATCCAAATGATGATGAAGCTTTAAAGAGGATCATTAATTATCCTGCCCGGGGAATTGGTAAAACCACTCTTCTGAAAATAGAAGCCTATGCCAATGAAGCTGATATAAATATGTGGAATATTGTTGCTGATCCTGGTTCCTATCCAATTTCATTAAATCAGGGCGCAAAAACAAAACTTAAATCCTTCGCTTCAATGGTTAGCAATTTTGCTGCTGATCTTGAAAAAACCGATGCCTATGACCTGGCATTCAGAATAGCCACTGAAACCGGTATATTAAAAGAGTTACATAATTCAAACTCACCTGAAGAACTCAGCAAATATGAGAACATTCAGGAATTGCTGAACGGAATACGAGAGTTTATCTCATCTGAAGAACAGGAAAGTCGGTTTATTTCATTGGGTGAATATTTACAAAATGTAGCCTTGTTAACAAATGCTGATAATGAAAAGGATGACGACAAGAATAAGGTATCGATAATGACTGTGCACTCTGCAAAAGGCTTAGAATTTAAGTATGTTTTTGTTGCAGGAGTGGAAGAAGAACTCTTTCCTTCAGCCTTTTCATCTGCCAGTATGAGTGAATTGGAAGAAGAGAGAAGACTCTTTTATGTGGCTATTACCAGAGCGAAAGAACAGGTCACCGTTACATATACCAATTCAAGATACCGGTGGGGAGTAGTGAATTACTGCAAACCCAGTCGATTTATTAAAGAAATAGATTCTGAATATCTTGATTGGCCTTCAGACGATGCAGACATCAATTTAATTGAAAAAGAACAGGATTCTTCTCCTTTCCAAGGCTTTCGGAATAGAAGAAGTTCCCGGCCAGCCCCTACTCCAACAGCAAAAGCTTCGCCTCCTACAGGAAAAAATTGGAAAAGAGCATACAAAACTGGTCAGGATAGTCCTATGCCTGACAATTTTAAATCAAGTGATCCTTCCCAAATTCAAACGGGTATGGAAGTAGAGCACATACGGTTTGGGAAAGGTAAAGTTATTAACCTTGAAGGAAATCATCCAAATATTAAAGCTACCGTATTCTTTCATTCACACGGACAGAAACAGCTCTTACTTAAATTTGCCAAACTAAAGATTGTCAAAAGTATAGGATAGATAATAATAGTATTTCTCTTAATAACTATTTACTTTTAAATCAAAATTCAGGCTAAATTCAGATTCAATATTTATTCCGGAATAGCATGCGTTATCTACGAAATCATATATCCATTGCCACCAAAAGTGCTTTTCGAAATTTTCGAAAGAATTGGCTCTATGGAAGTTTAAATGTTTTAGGATTGTCCGTAGCCTTCGCCACATTGATTTTGGTTATAGCCTACCTTCATCAGGAAACTAATTATGAATCTTTTCATATAAATGCAGAACGAATCTATCGACCTACCTATCATGTTAATACACAGAGTGATTACGAAATACATTTTGCAAGAATTCCCCTAAATTATATAAATGAACTCCCGGAAGAAATTCCAGAGATTGAAAAATTGATCCGTTTCCAGAATAAGGAACAAAAATATATTCGGATTGGCGAAAAAAGGTTTAAGCCAGAACATGCATATGTAACAGATAATGAAGTATTCGAAGTTTTTAGCTTTCAACTCTTAGAAGGAGATCCTAAAACAGCACTTGTTAATCCAAATTCGATTGTTCTCACAGAATCAGTAGCTAGAAAATATTTCTCCAGGACAAATATCCTTGGAGAAGAAATTATTGTTCTTGGTGATTGGTCAGCAGAGGAAAAAGTTTATCGGGTAACAGGTGTAATGGTAGATGTCCCAGCAAATACTCACCTACCTGCAGATATACTATTTTCCTTTGCCAATGAAGAAGAACGTTCGGGATGGGCCTACATCTATACTCTATTAGCTGACGGAGCATCCATAAATGATGTAGAAAAAAAAATACCGGACTTTATAAAAGGTCATTCAGATCCAGAGGATTCATCCGTAGTTTCATTTACATTTCAGCCTATAAAAGATATCCATCTGGAATCTAATCTGGCAAGGGAAATAATACCCAATGGACAAGCAATCTATATTAAAATATTTTTCTGGGTAGGATTATTTGTCTGGCTCATTGCACTTGTAAATTTCACCAATCTGAGTACAGCACTGGCCATGAGTAGAGGAAAAGAAGTAGGAGTACGCAGCGTTTTAGGTGCATCAAAAACTAATCTTGTTTTTTTGTCCCTTACAGAGGTTATAGTTTACAGTTTAGTTTCTATGGTCATAGGGTCTATATTAGCTATGTTTTTCTTCCAGGCCTTCAGCAATCTAACAGGAATATCTATATTACCACCACTGAAACTTCTAATCCCCTCTTTATTTCTTATTGCCTTTATTAGTGGATTGTTAGCAGGTATACTTCCTTCCCTGGTTTTAACTTCGATTAAGGTGATTCAAGCGATCAAGCCAGGAAATAGTTGGTCAATGAAAATCAGGACAAATAAAATAAATACAAAAAGAGTAATTATTACAATTCAGTTTTGTGCAACTATTATCCTAATGTGCAGTGCAATGGTCGCAAACAGGCAATTTAAATATATTGAAAATATAAACCTTGGAATTAAGCCTGATCAGATAATTGCTATTCCTGAAATCCCCAATAAGGTAACAAGCCAATATACAGTTTTTAAAAATCGTCTTAAAGAAATACCAGGTATCAGTAAAGTTTCAGCATGCATGCAGGTACCATCGAGTGAAATAAGAGATGTGGGACCAATTTTGGTAAAGGGATTGAATCAAGATGTAGATCAGGCTCCAATGATGGACATCCAAATTATTGACCCAGATTTTATCGAGATGATGGAATTAGAGTTCCTTGCAGGAGAGGACTTTTCATCAAAGGTAGTGTTAAATCAGGTTCCTGAATTTACAGCCGAACTCAGTGTTGAAGACTATTTAGCTAAGGCCTCACGTAAATATTTAATTAATGAAACAGCCATGAAGCTATTGGGTTGGGAAAATCCAGAGGATGCTATCGGACAGGAAATAAGTTGGTCTATTGGGTCTTTTGTTTTGGCGTATGGCCCAGTGACTGGAGTAATAAAGGATTATCATCAGGAATCTCTTAAGAATAGGGTTGATCCATTGGTAATGGTAGTTGAACCTTTATGGCTATTAAATATCTTAATTAAAATAGAGACAAAAGACCTGGAAAATACGATTACCAAGATTGAAAATGTCTGGTATGATTATTTCCCATATGCCTTTGAATACCATTTCCTTGACGAACTTTTTAACAGGCTTTATAAGCAGGATCGAGTACAGTTAGAACTTCTCAGTCTATTGGCGATCATTGCTATCGTAATTTCCTTCATGGGATTGATTAGCCTTGTTGCCTATGCCTTAAGAAGAAAACTGAAAGAACTGGCTATTCGTAGAGTCCTGGGTGCTGACCTGAAATCATTGGTAATCCTATTAAGCAAGGAGTACATTTTGATCCTGGCAATTGCCACTATGATTGCTATTCCAATTAGTTATAAATGGGTTTCTGATTGGTTACAAAACTTCGCCTATCATATCGATATTTCCCCTATAGATTACCTCTTATCTATTATACTTGTATTTGCCATGCTGTTTATCACCATATATTTGCAAACCTTAAGAGCAACCAGGGGAAATCCAGCAAATATTCTGAGGGAAGAATAAGATTTTGAATTTTGCAGGAACTTTTCTATTGTAATTTCATTTTTTTATTTCAATATAAGTATATTGCAATTTACGATAAGCAAAATTATTCAGATGACTTACAAGCCAGTCCATAAAAATAATTGCAGTAAAATTTTAATCATATGAAAACAAAAATCACAGTTCCTATCTTGTTCTTTTGCATTGCCATTGTAGGTCAAACCCAAACGAAATCTGAAAATTTATTTTATATGGTGGATACGCCCGAATCATTTGCCAGTTTCGAAGCGAATGTTGATCAAATCTCAATTGTTTGTCCTCAAACTTTTTTAATTAGTAAAGAAGGAGTCCTAACAGGATCAATAGACCATAGGGTACTGGAAATAGCCAAAAAAAACAAAATAAAAATTATGCCCTTAATCGTGAATAAGGGGTTTGATCAAAAACTCTTGCATGATATAATATCCAATCCAACCTCTCGTAAACGCTCAATTGAGATGATGCTTGATTATGCCGATCGTTATAACTTGGATGGTTGGCAATTCGATTTGGAGGGTTTGCATATTTCAGATAAAGACGTTTATACACAATATTTTAAAGAAACTGCTAGTGCATTGCATGGTGTGAATATTGAATTATCAGCAGCAGTCGTTCACATATTTGAAAATGTAGGTGGACCCTCAGAATATCAACGCTTTTTGTATGAAGACTGGCGAGCTGGCTTTGCTTTGAAGGAGTTATCTGAAATTGGAGACTTCATAACAGTGATGACATACGATCAGCATACTCGTCGAACACCCCCAGGTCCTGTTGCAGGGGTGGAATGGGTAGAACAGGTAGTCAAGTTTATGCTTGAGCAAGATGTTTCTCCCAATAAGTTATCAATGGGAATACCAAGTTATTCAGTTCACTGGTATGCAGATTACTCTGAAGAAAAAGGTGGATTCTCAAACGGGCGGCAAATTGGATATAAAACCGTGCGACATTTATTAGAAAAAAATGATGTAGAACCTTCATGGAATGAAAAAGTTGGTTGCAACTACGCAGTATGGGATAACGGTGGCGTATTTGAGTATATATTTATTGAAGATGGTCAATCATTGGAACGTAAACTAGATATTCTTAAAAAATATAATCTTAGAGGGATCTCTGTTTGGGTATTAGGCAGTGAAGCTCCAGCCTTTTGGCAAATATTAAAGAAATCTACCATAACTAAGTAATTTTATACTTTTTTTAAGTGGAATCATGAAATCAATTATCATCATATTAGCCCTATTAGTTTGTTTACGAGTAATGGCTCAAGAAAAAATTCCATTTAAAGGACCTATTGAGTACATTTATGATGCATCAAAAACGGTTTTTCTGAAAGCATATGTATTTCAACCCATTGAACCGGATAATTATGAGAAAAACCCTGCCATCGTCATATTCCATGGGGGTGGTTGGAGTATAGGAGAGGCATCATGGGCCTTTGGATTGTGTGAAAAATATGCAAAAAAAGGGATGGTTGCCATTGCTGCTCAATATAGACTATCCGATGAGAAAAATATCACTCCTATCGATGCCATGGAAGATGCACGAAACATTATTCTTTGGATGAGGCTGAATTCAGAAAAACTGAATATAAATAAGGATAGCATAGTGGTATATGGTTGGTCTGCCGGAGCGCATCTTGCTGCTTGTACTTCTGTTTTTCCATCCTCAGATCCAGATGAAGAAACAAACAGTTCTCCCAATGCACTGGTATTGGTCTCCCCTGCACTTTCAATGGAAAAAGATGGGTGGTTTAAAAAATTATTAGGCGAAGGAAAAGATCCCCTCAACTATTCACCGGCGCAACATCTCAGGAGAAATCTGCCACCTTCAATAATTGTAGTTGGCAAGGATGATACTATGACACCTATAAGTCAATCCATATTATTTCACGAAAATATGCAGAAATTCGGCAATGAATCGTATCTGCATATTTATGAAGGCGTTGGACATCTTTTTACCCCGTCCAGCCAACCCGATAACGGTTGGCCAAATCCAGACAAAGCAGTTCAATCAAAGGCTTACAATGAAATAGATTCATTTCTAAGAAAGTTAGGATACATAAATTAGATTTTAGTGAAAATGGAAAATAAGACGGTTTTATTATTAACTCTACTCGCTACGATTTTGATTGGCTGTAATATGGAAAGATCAGAATATACACTGGATACAAAAACTTATAAATCCATAAAAGGCACAGAGATATTTAAACCAGATTCTGCGAGTATTGCACAGAATTATATAATACCTGAATGGTTTAAGGCTGCTAAACTTGGGATTTTTATTCACTGGGGTGTTTATTCTGTTCCAGCATTTCAAAATGAATGGTATCCACGTAATATGTATATTGAGGGAAGCAAGGCATACCAGCATCATATTGAAACATATGGTGACCTGACCGAATTTGGGTATAAAGATTTTTTTCCAATGTTTGAAGCAAAAAGTTTCAATGCAAATGACTGGATAACTCTATTCAAGGAATCAGGGGCAAAATATGTAGTTCCAGTTGCAGAACACCATGATGGATTCTCTATGTATAATAGCAGGGTAAATACATGGAATTCCGTAAATATGGGCCCCAAGAAAGATATAATTGGCGAACTCCGTGCGGCCACTTTAAAACACGGCCTGCATTTTGGTCTATCTTCTCATCGAGCAGAGAATGCATGGTACTTTAATGGTGGAAAGCAGATACCTTCTGATGTCCAGGACCCTGAATATAGTTCTCTATATGGTGAGTTACTGGAGTCCCCTGGGGGACAAACTCCGGATTGTCCAGAAGGGGCTGGTTTTAATGATCACTCCATTCAAAGATGGCTTGAACATAGCTATGAATTAGTTGATTTATATAAACCAGAATTATTCTGGTTTGATTGGACAGTGGGTAAATATCCCTTTCGCCCTACCTTCTATAAATTCTTAGCCTATTATTATAACAATGCCCTTGACTGGGACAAAGGAGTGGTAGTAAATACAAAATATGGTTATGGTGACAATATACAGGTATTTGATATTGAAAGAGGGAAATCTGACATAATCCGCCAATACCCCTGGCAAACTGATACATCTATTGGAAAGAAATCCTGGGGTTATATAGATGGTGAAGAAAATAAAACGCCCAATCAGATTATTGATGACCTGGTTGATATTGTGAGTAAAAATGGAAACCTGTTGCTCAATATAGGACCCAAACCGGACGGCACCATTACTCCTGAACAGCAGGATGTATTGCGTAAAATTGGTGGCTGGTTAAAAGTAAACGGAGAAGCTATATATGGAACACGTCCCTGGAAAAAGGCAACTGAAGGTGATGTTGCGGGAACCTCAGGAGCTTTTTCTGACAACACCGAATCAGAATATACTGCCCAGGATATAAGGTTTACCACGAAAAGGGATAACTTATATGCTATTAGTTTGGCATGGTCCAATAATAATATAGTAATACGGTCAATTGATAATAATCTAAAAGTTAGACATATATCTATGCTGGGATCAGATGAAGAACTGGACTGGAAGCAAACATCAGAAGGATTGAAAATAGATTTCCCCAAGAACAAACCAACAGAATATGCACATGCCCTTAAAATTACCTTTGAGTAAAGATTTGGAGCATATTGTGCTATTTGATGGATTTTGCAACTTATGCAATAGGACTGTAAATTTTATTTTAAAAAATGATCTTGATGGAAAATTCAAGTTTGCTTCCCTGCAAAGTAGTTTCGGGCAGAATCTTTTAGAGGAAAGTGATTTGCCTTCAGATGATTTTGATACAGTTGTATATATTGATAAAGGAAAAAGTTATCTCAGATCAACAGCTGCTATAAAAATACTTACCGACCTCGGATGGCCCTGGAATATATTCTATCCTCTTATATTAACACCTCCCACATTTCGAGATTTAATCTATTCATGGATTGCGAAATCCCGTTATAAGAGGTTTGGTAAAAGAACTAGTTGCATGATCCCTGAAAAGAAATATAAGGATAGATTTCTTGAATAATATTACACATGAAAACATAATGAATCCACTTAAAGGATGACCTTCCAATAAATGTTGATCTTATATAAAATATTCCTGAAATTGTATGGTGATTAATAAATAAAACTCTAAATTTACCAGTTCTTATTAAAGAATGATTCTTATTTGAGATTTACTTAACATGACCTTGCCTAGAGATCAAATAATCAAGAAAATAAAAGAAAAGGGGCTAAAGCTTACACCACAACGAATCACAATCCTTGAGGCTATATACAAGCTCGATGGTCATCCAACTGCTGACAAAATAGTAGAACTTATTAGAGATACTCATCCCAGCATCGCGACCGGCACCGTTTATAAGGTATTGGATGCTCTTGTTGAAAACCAGTTGGTTAAAAAGGTAAAGACTGATAAAGACATAATGCGCTATGACGGAATGATGGATAAACATCATCATATATATTGCTCTGAGTCGGATAAAATCATTGATTATATTGATAGAGATCTGGACGAATTGCTAGAAATATTTTTTGAGAAAAAAAGTATCTCAAATTTTAAAATAAGTGATGTCAGGCTTCAAATTATTGGAGAATTCATGAAAGATAATAAAGCATGACATTTTTCAAAGCCATATTAATTTTTCTTGGAACCGTATCGCTTATCTTAGCGGTAATTGGCATTTTTGTTCCTGGATTACCAACAACCCCTTTTGTACTCCTCTCAGCCGGCTTGTATATTAGAAGTTCTGAAAAACTTTACAACGCACTGATCTCAAATAAATTTTTTGGCTCATATATTCTGAAATACCAGTCGAATAGGGGGATGACTAAAAGTCAGAAATATTTTTCTATTGGTATTATGTGGATTATGATTACTGTTTCCTACGTATTTTTCATATCAGCTTTCCCCCTAAAAATAATCATTCTGGCCTTAGGGGTTATTGGGACTGTGGTTATGGGATTTATTATACCTACCACTAATAAAAACAGATAAAATTTGTACCAAGAAAAAACATCTGGGCAACCAGTAGAATAATTTATATTAACCAATCTAAAAATTATTAAAATGGAAGAAGTAGAAGTAACATCGATGCCAAGAATTGGCGATGCAGCCCCTGAATTTAAGGCTGTAACAACACAGGGAGAAATAAAATTCCCCTCTGATTACAATGGGAGTTGGGTTATACTTTTTAGTCACCCTGCGGATTTTACACCTGTATGTACATCTGAATTCATGACATTTGCGACAATGGAGGAAAAGTTTGAAGAGGCAAATTGCAAATTAGTTGGACTTTCAGTGGATGGCTTATATAGCCATATTGCGTGGCTCAGAACAATTAAGGAGAAAATTGAATATAAGGGTATGAAAGACGTAGAAGTAAATTTCCCTTTGATCGAAGATATAAGCATGAATGTTGCTAAAAAATATGGCATGATTCAGCCAAATGAAGATACAACTAAAGCTGTTAGAGCGGTATTCTTTGTTGATCCGAATGGAATAATTCGAACTATAATTTATTATCCACTAAGTTTAGGAAGAAATTTTGATGAATTATATCGGGTAATAATTGCTCTTCAAACTTCTGATGAGTTTGGTGTTGCAACACCTGCTGATTGGCGTCCGGGTGATGATGTAATAATTGCACCTGCAGGTTCATGTGGTACAGCTAAAGAAAGGATGGATGGACTGGATGACAATATTGATGAGTGCAAAGACTGGTTCTTCTGCACCAAGAAATTAGACGAAGAAACTGTCTTAAAAAAAGTGCTGAAAAAGTAATTTAATTATTTTGAGAGGTGGATAAAACCACCTCTCTTTTTTTAGTAAGCCGGAAATATGAAATAACGATTTTAGGCAAAAGAAAAAGAGCTTTTCTCACTAAATAATTCCAAGCAATATTTCGCTTTAACTAATTAAACCAGGATAAATGGGTTTCTCATCTCAAATATAATTTTCCTCTGGGAAAATTTCCAACATTCTATACAATCCCAGAACATTAATACTCATAGGGTAACTATTTATACTTTTTCCGTATAAAAAAGTATGGGAGTCTGAATCAGGTATTATATTGATTCTCATTTGAACAAACTTCGGTTAAAAATTTCAAAGTTCAGATTATGAGAAATAAGATCATTCCAAACTTAATACTGATTATACTGGTTTATATCCTGATAAGTTCGTGCAGTTCAATGAATCAGTTGACAATGAGTGTAATTGAGCCTGCACCAGTATATTTTCCTTCTGAAATTCAATCTGTTGGCCTTATAAACAAAAGTGTCTCATCTGAAGAGAATAAGGATCTGGATAAAATGGATAGGATATTTACTCTTGAAGGGAAAGATCTGGACAAAAAAGGAGCTCAGGAATCTATTGTAGGATTGTATGATGAACTATTAAGTAGTCAGGGCTTCACAAATATTAAAATAATTGATGATACAGAGAGGAAAAAACAAGAGTCAGAAGATTTGCAATCCCCATTATCATGGGAAAGATTAAGCGAAATTTGTATAAAAAATAAGGTGGATGCAATTTTCTCATTATCTTATTATGATACCGATGCCACCATTGATTATAAGATGATACCAATTGAAATAACTACACCAGTTGGTATTACAATGCCTGCAATTGAGCATCAGGCAACCATTTCAACCAAAGTTAAAACCGGATGGATGATTTATTACCCGGTAAACAAAATGGTATTGGATGATTTTGAAATTTATGATAATGTGACACTGCAGGGAGCGGGCATAAACCCAGCCAAAGCTGCTGAAGCTATCCTGAATAGGGAAAAAGCAGTTATGCATGTCAGTAACAACATTGGCCACAACTATGCTCAAAGAATATTTCCTTACAAAGTGAGGGTTTCGCGAGATTACTTTGTTCGTGGAACAGACAATTTTAAAATTGCAAAACGCCGGGCACAAACGGGAAACTGGGATGGAGCAGCTGAACTATGGGAGTTGGAGATTACAAACCCAAAACCTAAAGTTGCTGGTCGTGCATGCTACAATATGGCAATTATTAACGAAATTAATGGCGAACTTGAAATAGCAATAGATTGGGCATCTAAATCCTATGTAGATTACAATAATAAAGATGCTTTACGATATCTAAATATATTGAATAGAAGGGTTGTGAATAGCAATCAAATCCAACAGTAAGAAATTCTTCTTTAACATATCTCCTGTAGCTTAGTTTTCAGGGACCCTCCTATGCGACTAAAATGATTTTCCCCTAATATTTTCAGGTCAAAAGGAATATTGGATTCAACTTTATGATCATCCTGGCGCTTATGTAAAAAACAAAGTTCTTCATATAATTTCTATTTTTACTTACATTTAATTTTGGTATTAATCACCAATGCATATTTTGTATTCTAAATATCTTTAACATTGAAATAAAAGAGATGAAAATTATTGTACTTGACGGACATACATTAAACCCGGGTGATATAGGCTGGGATGGATTGGAAAAATTAGGAGACCTAACAATTTATGAAAGAACAGGATTTGACACAGAATCTATTATTTCAGCAATAGGAACGGCTGAAATTATCTTCACCAATAAAACACCCTTACCCAGGGAGGTTCTGGAGAAAGTTCCATCAGTTAAATATATTGGTGTTCTCGCAACAGGCTATAATGTAGTAGATGTTACAGCTGCAAGGGAATTTGGGATTACAGTGACCAATATCCCAAGCTATGGAACAGCAGCTGTAGCTCAAATGACTTTTGCACTTTTATTGGAAATTTGTCATCATGTTGGGGAGCATAATGCAGCTGTAAAAAATGGTGACTGGACAAGATCGGAGGATTTTTGTTTCTGGAATTATCCACTTATAGAATTAGCAGATAAAACCATGGGTATCATCGGATTTGGCCGTATTGGCCAGGCCACTGCAAAAATTGCACAGGCGTTTGGGATGAAAGTTATAGCCCATGACAAAAATATAATTCCTGAACTCGAAAATGAGACTTACAAATATGTTGAATTAGATGAGCTATTTAAACATTCTGATGTAATTAGTCTGCATTGTCCCCTTTTAGAAGGTACAAAGGGAATCATCAATAAAACCAATATCTCAAAAATGAAAGATGGGGTTTTGATTATAAATACTTCAAGAGGACCATTGGTTGTTGAAGAAGATTTAAAAAACGCACTAGATACAGGTAAGGTAGCCGGTGCTGCTGTAGATGTGGTATCACTTGAGCCTATTGAAGCAACAAATGACTTATTAGAGGCCAAAAACTGTATTATCACCCCGCATATTGCCTGGGCTCCAAAAGAATCAAGAATGAGATTACAGAATACTGCTGTCTCAAATTTAAATGACTTTATCCAAGGCAAACCTATCAACATAGTTAATTAGGAATTTTGAATAATTAAAATGTAATATGATTAAAATATTAAGCTCTTTTCTCCTATTGATGAGTTCTTTAATTCTTATACCTTCTTTGGGATTCTCCCAACAATTAGATCTCTCAGATTCAAGAGTTGTCTGTTTTGAGAAGGACAATAAATTTGTTCTGAAATCAATAAATATTTTACAGGAAGAGATTAAAAAGAGAAGTAATATTCAAGTTCCCGTGAGTAAAAAATGGCCAAAAAAGTCTCAGACCAAAATTGCTATTGGTCTGGAAAATAATCTTGAAAAGTTTCCAGAAGAATACAGAGAGGCTATTTCAAGAATGGAGACAATTGACACCGAAGGCTATAAAATTATTGTTTTGAATGATCTGAAATTGGTTTTGGTAATTGGCCATGATTCTAGAGGCGTGCTTTATGGAGTGGGAAAATTGTTACGTAAGATGGAGATGCATTCTGGAAAAATCCTGGTTCCAGAAAATCTAAAAATTGCATCTGCTCCAAAGTATCCAATTCGAGGACATCAATTAGGATATCGTCCAAAAACTAACTCATATGATACATGGTCTCCCCAACAATTTGACAAATATATACGTGATCTTGCCATTTTTGGGGCAAATAGTATTGAAATTATGCCACCACGAACCGATGACGATTTCACCAGTGTACACATGCAGTTACCGGCTATTGAAATGATTGCAGAACAATCAAGGATCTGTGACTCATACGGGATGGATGTTTGGATGTGGTATCCAAATATGGGTAAAGACTATACTGATCCTGATATTTTAGAAACTGAAATTGAAGAAAGGCATATGGTTTTCAAAGCGGTTCCACGGCTAGATGCAGTATTTGTTCCCGGTGGTGATCCTGGAGATCTTGAACCCGATATATTATTTGACTGGCTTCAAAAGCTTGCAGAAATATTGCATCAATATCACCCCGATGCAAAAATTTGGGTCTCCCCGCAGGTATTTAGGCCCACCCAAAAGTGGTTCGACGCATTCTATGGACATGTAAACAAAGAGTACCCCTGGTTCGGTGGAGTTGTTTTTGGCCCCTGGGTAAAAACTCCCATTAAAGAAATTCGACAGATCATAAATCCAGGAATTCCGATCAGGCGTTACCCCGATATTACCCATAGTCTAAGTTCTCAATACCCAATTCCCAAATGGGATTTGGCATTTGCCATTACTTTGGGTCGTGAGTGTATAAACCCCCGTCCTACCGATGAAAAAATGATTCATAATGCTTTTGATGAATTTGCCCAGGGTAGTATCAGCTATTCAGAAGGCACCAATGATGATGTAAATAAATTCATTTGGAGTGATCAGGATTGGGATCCGAAGGCTCCTGTTATCGAGACTCTTCGAGATTATGCTCGTTATTTTATTAGTCCTGACTATACAGAATCAATAGCACAGGGCTTAATGTCCCTGGAGAAAAACATTCAGGGCCCACTCCTAACAAATGATGGGGTAGAGAGAACACTCATGCAATGGAAAGATATGGAAAGTAATGCTTCGGTAGAAGTCTTAAGTAATTTCCGTTTCCAAATGGGTCTAATTAGAGCCTATTTTGATGCATATACATACCGTCGATTAATTTATGAAATCGAACTGGAACAAAAGACTCGTGATATTTTATCATCAGCTATAGAATTTGGTTCAGATACTTCCATAAAGATGGCTAAAGAGAATTTGCTAAAAGCAAGTCAGGAACCCATTCAACCCGAGCTTCATAAACGTTGTACTGCTCTGGCTGATTCACTATTCAGAAGCATAGGTGCACAACTGACAGTTGAAAAACATCACGCTATGGATGGCCGAGGCAATTTTATTGATAATATCAACCTTCCACTAAATGATGCTTTGTGGTTGCTGGATGAAATTACAGTTATTGAGAATACTTTTGATGAAAAAAAACGAATACATTTGATTGATTCCATATTGAACAGAAACAATCCGGGACCGGGTGGCTTTTATGACAATTTTGGATCACCTAAAAGCTGGGAAAAGATTGTCTCGAAAATTAGCCATGAGGAAGATCCTGGAAATATAGCCACACCACGCATAGGCTTTGGAATTGGGTTACGTGGTAAAGAATGGGTACATCAGGTAACAGCAAAAGGGTTTGAAGGGAAGGCCTCTCCCATGTCATGGATGAATCAGGTTACAACCCTGTATGATCAACCATTAGAAATTTCTTATAAAAATCTAGATCCAGGAAGCTCGTATAACATTCGTATTTCCTATACAGGTCGGTTTCCGTCAAAAATAAAATTACTGGCAGATGAATTTCAGGTGCATAATTATTTAGAAACAGGCGTTCAGCCCACATATGAGTTCCCTGTTCCTGCTGAGGCACTTATCGATGGAAGCATTTTATTTAAGTGGACCTGTGGAGAGGGGGAAAGGGGATCCCAGGTATCTGAAATATGGTTGATTAAGAATTAAAGGTTGATACTTCAATACTTCCCCTTGGAATTTAGAAAGCACTTCAGAAGGAACAAACTTGTCTCAATAGGGACCTGTTTATTTCATCTTAATTGCTGATCAATAGACTTCGTAATTTCTGTCAATACATCTCCAGTATGTGCGGTAGTTTTATTTTCTATCAGCAAAATTTTACATTCATCAATTGATGACACACGATGATTTAATCCCTTTTTTACTATAAAAATATCTCCCTCATTCATGCCAAAACCATCTCTTCCCTCCAGTTCTAGAAAGAGACTTCCTTCAAGTATAAAAAATAGCTCATCCTCTTTTTTATGCTTATGCCAGGGAACCTTTTCACCTTTAATTTTTGCCACTTTCACATAGGCATCATTAACCTCGCCTATAATTAAAGGAGAAAAATATTCTTTGACCTCGCTGAAATATTCCTTAATATTCATCTGTTCTTATAAAATTAAAATTTCCTGCTCTTGCAGTATATGATAACAAGTTTAAAAGAAAAACTACAATTCAGTAAGCCATCCTTTACCTTGCATAATCGCACCTTTCTTCATTGAAGCGAGGAAGGAGGATCTAAGACTGTCACTCATTAGAGCCTTTTTAACAGGATTAAGCCGGAGGAATCCTCCGATGAGCCCCTTCATCATTTTTTGAGTAATATTTTTTGGATCCCCAAATAGTTGATTCTGTAATTGGCCCCGTTCAAGGCTTTGCAATATGGCTTTTTCAAAAGTAGATTCTGGATGTATAACTCTTTTTTCTCGCTTAATTAACTTTACAGAATTGGTTTTATCACATTTTAATGCACAAACTCCACAGCCAATGCAAATCTCCGTATTAATTATTGGTTCATTCCTTTTCTTAGCTATTGGATTTTCAAGTGGAGATAATTCTATTGCATTTATTGGACAAGCTTTCACACATTTCCCACATCCGGTACAAGTATCCTGATCAATATTTGCAATAAAACTAGAGGTTACAACGGTATTTGCATACCCAAACTTACTAATCCCCATTAGCACATTGCAGCAACAGCCACAGCATTGGCAAATAAATGTAATATTGTTCTTGACATTGTCGGCATTAAATACTAGCCCCATTTCCTTAGAGCGTGCAAGACTTTCCAGGACTTCTGACTTTGTAGCTTTTTTCGCTAATTTATTTCTAATAAGATAATCGGCAGCATAAGAAAACGAGAGACAGGTATCTAATGGCACATCGCATGCTTTTTCATCCATATGGAGTTTCTCATGACGGCAGGAACATATACCAATGGCAAACTTATCCTGCTGTTCAACAATAGCTGTGGCTTTTTCGTAATCAAGGATTTCAACAAAGTCCTCATTTTTTATGCTTGATTCATGAGGTAAAGTTCGCATGGGTGAAATTTGCTCCCCATTCTGGAAATTCACTTTATGGAATCCCCCATCATGCATATAATCATTAAACAATCTGGCCCATTCCTTGGATTTGAGATTATCTCCTGTTCTCATCATTGTAAACTCAAATATTCCAATAACCATGGGAGAAGGGGTATAGAGGAATTTATCCTGCAACCACATATCCACAACAAGGCCCTTGTGACACAATCCTTGAAGAACCGGGATTAACTTAATTTTCTCATACCCGGTAGCCTCTACAATTTCTTCCAGAGTTGACAGGCTGTAGGGCATTTTTACTACAATTTCAGCTTCCTCAGGAGAGTATAGTTCTTTTATTATCTCATAAAACTTTTTGTTCAGGTTTACCCTGACTGACAAATTATCAATTTTATTACCCAGGCTATGATAAATATCTTTCCCTACTATATGTCCCACATTAGAATATCTTCAATTAATAATTAAGTTCTGAAAATCACTGAGGTTAATACTAAATCATCATATCAAACTATGCTATTTACTGACCACTTTCTTTTTTGAAAGTCGTTCTTTTTCCCATCCATGATCAACATAATCCAAGGAAATACTTTCCCCTCTCACCTTTACAAGTGTAAATCCCTCTTTCGTGTTATGCCTCCTTCCCTTCCATCCATTACCAGCAATTGAGCCTCCAGTTAAATAATGAAATTTATCATTTACATAGCCATACTCTGTCCAGTGTATGTGCCCTTGAAGAATCAATTTTAAATTATGATTTTCTATAAGTTTAAATACCTCGTGGGAATTGATGGAATTTGATCTCCCCAGAATTTGAGACCTTGCACTAATCATTGGAATATGCGTAGTAATAACAATAGGTGTAGCTAAATTTACTTTCTGCAAATCATTTTCTAACCACTTCAATTGTTCTTCGTGAAAAAATCCTTTGTACCTTTTATTATCTGTAACATCAAGGGAATTTAGAACAATAAAGTGCCATCCTTTATGATCGAATGAATAGTAGGTATCCCCGAGATATCTCTCGTACATGCCATATTTGTAATCCGGATGACTTTCATCTTCTGGACTTTCTTCATAAATGGCAAATAAATCATGATTTCCAATACAATTATATAAGGGCATATTGAAGCCTGTAATCATTTTCTTATACAAGGAGAATAAACTATCACCACGTTCCTTATTACCTCGCATAACATCGTACACAAGATCTCCTCCCGTTAACACGAAATCTGGATTGAGTACATTTACTTTGTCTATGGCCATTTGAAATCCTTTAGGAGCATCCATTTCAGGTTTAATATGAATATCCGTTAGAAATGCAAATTCAAATGACGTCTCATCCTCATTCTTCACTTCATTCTGACATGAGAAATGAATGGATAAAACAAGTATTACAAGAAATATGATGTTTAGTTTCTTTTTCATTGACAGTACAATTTAGGTTATTACAAATGTATGTAATATTATTTTCCAAATTCTTTTTATAGCCTTCCAGCTAATTGTATTCTAAAAATATTGTTCCCTGAATCATCCAATGAAGTTGAATAGCAAAATAAGAATATTAATTTTAGGCTTTATTATTTCTATAATTTAAAAACAAGAGGTTTTCCAGCTTAAATTTTAAAAACGATCAAATTATTTACTCCTTATGACATATCTATTAAAAACAAGGAAAATACTTATAATACTAGCTCTTAGCCTGGCAGTTAGTAGTCTTTATGGTCAGTCACAAGTTAATAAACGTGCTCAATGGTTTGTCGATGCCCGATTTGGCATGTTTATTCATTGGGGAGTTTATAGTGGTGCTGAGGGTATTTGGAAAGGGGAGAAACTTCGTAATGATAACGATTATGCTGAATGGATCTATTACCGAAACCGGATAAGTAAGAATGAGTATTTGACTTTACTCGACCGCTTTGATTGGGAATCTATCAATCCGGAAGAATGGGTAATACTTGCCAAAAAAGCGGGTATGAAATATGTCACCCTAACAGCAAAACATCACGATGGGTTTGCCTTGTGGGATAGCAAAGTGTCTGATTATGACCTGGGTGATTATACGAATCCAAAACGAGATATAGTTAAAGAGCTGGCTGTAGCTTGCAAAAAATATGGAGTAAAGCTCGGCTTATATTACTCCCACTGGGTAGACTGGGAACACCAATACGGTTGGGATCATACAAAGGAGATCTATAAAATCACTCCAGAACAATACGATATTTACTGGCAGGGAAAAGTAATTCCACAAATGAGGGAATTACTTACAAATTATGGTCCCATTGGAATGATCTGGTTTGATATGTGGGTACACCATTCAAGAACTATTGTGACGAAAGAACAATTAATGCAGTTAAAAAATCTAATCCGTGAACTTCAACCTGACTGTCTGATTAATTCCAGGCTAGGCCTATCTGTTGAAGAAGATCCTGATGTAGACTACAGAACACTTGGAGACAATCAGCTTGGCAGCATGAAATTGGAATACCCCTGGCAATCACCTGCCACAGTGGCTCATTCATGGGGATATCACAGCTTAGATACAGACTGGAAATCAACAACTACGCTCATTACATCTTTAATAAATAATGTGAGTTTAAACGGTAATTTCATGTTAAACATTGGGCCTAATGGAAATGGAGAAGTACCCTATGAAATATCTCAGCGAATGCTTGAGATGGGAGAATGGCTGGATGTAAATGGCGAGTAAATATACAATGCTGGGGCTTTTGATTTAAGAAAAGATTTACACGACTGGGGAAGAATTACCTGCAAACCATTAGATGATGGAAGCTACAAACTTTATCTCCTTGTATTTAATTGGCCATATAATAATAAGTTATCATTAACCGGAGTGACCGCTAAATCACAAAAGGTATATATTCTAGGAGATAAATCAAAGACTCTTCTCAAAACGAATCATTCTGAAGTTCTTACTGAAATATTTTTACCTGCTTTACAGCCAGATCCATTAATTTCAGTTGTCGTTCTTGAATATGACGGAAAACCCGAAGTAATTAATAATCTTGTAGCAAAGACAATCGATGGAGGTTATTCATTAACATTCAAGAATA
This sequence comes from Bacteroidales bacterium, assembly GCA_033791445.1. Classification (GTDB taxonomy): domain Bacteria; phylum Bacteroidota; class Bacteroidia; order Bacteroidales; family VadinHA17; genus JANTGF01. The sequence goes on from JASJGS010000016.1 coordinate 28,862, forward strand.
AAATTTCGGAGGCAGGAGATGGTATTTTTAGAAGAAAAGAAAGAGGTGGTACTATCCCTGAGCATATCCTTGTGGATGGGAAATATCAGAGTTCCTGGAAGATTTATGTAGATACTCCAGGAAACATGAAATTTGATATTTCCTACAGTTTTAAGGGAAAGAAACCCCGTGGATCAATAACTGTGAATGCAGTTGATTCAAATCTTAAGCATGTTATTAAACCAACTGGAATGACTGTTGGTGAGCCAAATCAAAATTGGCAAATTGGCAACTTCACTTCAAATAACATTGGCTCTATTTATTTTCCGAAGAAGGGTTTATATGAAATATCTTTAGAAGTTACAGCAGATAAAGATGCCCCTATCAACTTCCAATGGATATGGATGAAAATGGAATAGAATACTTTAATTATATTTTAAAATTATTCGGATAATGCACTTAGCATATCTAATAAAAGCACAAAATCTTTATCCATAAATTGTGTGTCATATGGTTGGATGTCATTTTTTGAACCAATGATTTTTTGAGCAAGCTGATTTGCACCATTGCTATCTCCGGCAAACATTAACCCAGCCCATTTAATATACAAATTCTCAGGTAATACATTAGTATATCTTATTACCATTGATTCAGCTTCTGAATTCCTTTCAGCATCTCTTAAAACAATAAGCTGTAAAATTAATTTAGAGGACTCAGCTTTTTCATCAGGAAGTGAATACTCAATGATTCTATTGTAAGTCTGTTTAGATTTTGCACTTTCACCTATTTTATCATATAGATAACCAAGTAGAAAATCCTCCATACGATCATCTACATCATATGGTCTTCCTGACCCCAGATTTCCAGGCCATAAGCTGGCTTTTTCCGCCATTTTAATGGCATCCTTATATTTACTTTTTTTAACTATTTTTAATGAAGCCCGGATACATGCTTCATGGTAAAGATCCCTGGCAATTGTGGCACCCTCAAATGGAAGCACAGAATAATTTTCTAAAAATTTAATAGTAGAATTGTACTCTCCTAGCTCATTTAATATCTCTGCATAGCATATGCCAATAGCCGCCTGTTCAGGAAAACTTTTCAAAAATGGTTCGATTGTTTTCTTTGCTGTTTCAGCTTCCTCCTTATTCAAATAAAATCTTGAAAGGGCAAGTGAGGCCCTCCAATCCTCTGGACTAATTTCAAATGCTCTTTTCAGGTAAACCAATTGATCACTCCCTGAGCCGGTCATTTTTGCCATGGCAAGGTAAAATGGAGCAAAATCTGGCTCAAAACCACATTCTTCAAATAACTCCTTCGCTCCAGTAACTAGTTCTCTGTTCCAGTATATTAATCCAAGGTAATAATTTAGTTTCCAGTGGTTCACGATTTTTGAGAGGAATTCTAATATCTCAGCGGTTTCCTGCCTATGAGGAAAAACAAAGTCAGGAGGCATTTCAAGAGCTTCCGAAATATATTCTGACCTGCTTTTGCTATCCAGGTAAGCCAGCCAAAGGTAAGTAACAGGGTTCTTCTCAGCCATTTTTAGAACTTCAATTGCTTCTTCATAACAACCAAGTTTGTAATAAGTAATTGCAAGATCAAGGTATGACTCAGTTGGAATCTCATTTTTTATTTCTGTTTTGAAGACCTTTGTAGATCCATAACCATGATTAATTTGAGTTTGTTCAAATCTTATGAAATGAAGCGTTTTGTTTTTCTGCTCGAGTTTCTCAAGGGTAGATCGTGCACCGCCAAGATCACCTGACCGCCTTAAGGCTATAGCTAACACTTGTAGAGCTTTCAGATTATTACTATTGCTATCTAGAGCCTTGTTGCTGTATAATATTGCACGCATAAAATCTCCCTCCTTCATATACAAGCTGGCTAGTTCAGTGGCTCCAGCAGTACGATATTTTATTGACCCCATGGCAATACTAAAACCACTTTTAGCAGTAGCAATATCTTCCTTTTTAGAACTCACCAGGCCCAATATATAGTTCGCTTCACCATCATAAGTATCAATTGCAAGGGCATTTTTAACATATTGGTCTGCCTTGTCAAAGTCCATCATCCGATAATATCCTAAGGCAAGTCTTGATAAACCAGGAAGAAATCCAGCATCCTTTTTAATGGCCAGCAGATATGACTCCATTGATTCAGGATAACGACGTTGTTTCTCAAGCTCCATCCCCATAACATAATGGCCGTAAGCTGATTCCCAATTAAAGTCCCTATTTCCTTCAATAGGCCTATCAACAAACTGCTTGTCAGAACTATATACAAGCTTATGCTCCCCCAGTATCACTTCAATTGAATTCCCTGAAATTGTGGATAAGTCAAACTCCACCCTCTCAAGTGGCTTAAGATTTATTCTTTTCGTTTGCATCAGTTCTCCATCAACAAATATTTTAAGGTCATCGTTAAGAGCTTGTAAGGCAGATAAAATGAGTGTATCCCCTTCAATATTTAGTATACCATACTTCGATGCTGATACCATCCCTCCTGTACCCTTTAAAGGAAACCAAATCTCATTCATTACATCGGAATCATGTGGAGCAAACTCCTTATGTTTAAAAGGTGTATATGTGCTGCTATGTCCTGCCTGATTGAACAGTTTTCCAGCTTGAAATTCTATGTATTGACCATCTGTATCCGTAAGAAGAGGTTCCCATATCATTCCCTGTTGGGAAAGTCCCCAAATCCAAAGCTTTTTTCCTGGTTTCTCATCATAATTGCTCCAGTGTCCAAAGCCAAAATCATCATCGTGCCAGTATCCCCCAAAAAACTCTGAATATGTATTGATTACATGGTAGGACTTATAAGATCCAAAATTATTATTCTCATAGAATGAAAGGTCTCGACCATGGTCTTCCGGCCAATTCCCAATTTCACCTCCATGACCAATTTGCCTGTTACCTGGATAGATAAATTCAAGCTTACCTGATGCTTTAGCTGCAGCATTCATCCAGTGATAATAAGTAACCGGAAGATGGGTATCATTAAACCAGCTGGCCTGGGTCTCGAAAAAGGCTTCCCCGGGTCTAAGAATAATTTCAACACTCCATTTTGTTCCGGAGGGTAAATCAATAGCCCCAACTGTGCATGAAACACTTCCGTCAGGATACTCTGTGTTGATATAATCAACCGGAGTTGCACAGGTTGGAATGTGCCCAATATCGCCAAAATTATACTCCAGTCCCCCGGAAGTCCAGGCACCGCGCATGGCTACATCGCGAAACTTCACAACATTATTAAAATATAGAAATTCTTTTCCAGTAGATTTTTCTATAGCACCCCAGACTTTGCCTCCAATATCCGGACATACAAAAACTTTTATAAAGGCGTTTTCAAGTACTACCATCTTCCACTTTTTCAATACTGGGCTATTTGTATACCCATTAAAGTAGAAGTATGGATAAATCCTGCCTGGTGTTGGTACAGGATCAGGATCGGAAAACATATATGTTTTAAAATCTATATACTGTTCAGATATGGTTGCCTTCTGAGCACAAACTGGCGAGGCAGTCACAAGAATAAATGCTCCCACTAAAAATCTAATAAGGGGTCGGATCATGATGAAAATGGTTTGTTCAGAACTAGCAAGATAGTAAATTTGACATATCTTTAACACTGATATATGCAAACAAATTTTTCACAAATGTTAAGAAGAACAGCAATTACATCATTATCAGCATTGCTATTTATAGCACTTTCCTTTTCCCAAAATCAGGAAATTCTTTCACCAGGATTACATGGAACCGGAAGCTGGGATCATGTCGACTCACTTGGCAACCACAGGGTCATTATTAAGGTAAATAGACAATCTGATGCAGTGATTGCTGATATTCCATGGCGATTAAGAGAAATAGGTCCAAAGAATAAAAATGTAGTAGTTATAGATGCAACAAATGGTGAGGAAATAAATAATATCTATCCATTTGAAATAAATCGGGAGCATGGCAGGTTTGCATTTCAGCCCAAAACTGTACCAGGAGAATATTTTGTCTACTATCTAACCTACAAGAAAGAGGGATCATATTATCCTAAGGTAACATACTATTCTTTTGAGGAAAGAGCAGATACTGAATGGGTAAAAAAGAACAAACTAACAAATAGAGGTCGTGAAAATAAGTTGGAGAATGTCGAAATAATCCAGTTTCAGTCTATCAATGCCTTAAATAGTTTCTATCCAATGGAAATTATGGCAACATCGACAGAAGTAGAAACTCTTAAGGCAAAAAACGAGAATGAAGATTACCTCCTATTCACTGAAGACAGGAAATATCCAATTCGCTCAAACTATGATTTACCCTACAAATGGATAGTAGAAAATAAGCAAAACCAATTTCATGGAATTGCAGATAGGGGAGAATATTATACATTCCAGGTAGGTGTATATGCCCTTAAAAAGAACATTAAGAATATTAAAGTACGGTTTGGTGATATCGTAAATAACGAAACGGGTACAGGCTTAAGTGCAGGAAGTTTCACCTGTTTCAATACCGAAGGAATTGACGTAACCGGTAATTATTTTGAAAAGAATTATTCCGTACCTATTGGGGAATTGCATCCTTTATGGATAGGAATACAGATACCTGCTGGACTAGATTCAGGAACATACAAGGGCAAACTTTTTATAAACGGAGATGATATAAATGAGAAGGCAGTTGATTTGGATATTACAGTTACTGATAAAGAGGTAATTTCATTTGGTGATAATGACATATGGAGACACTCAAGGCTACGTTGGCTAAACTCTACAATAGCAACTGATAATGAAATTGTTACCCCATTCACTCCTCTTAAACTTAATAGAGCTCAAAAGAGTGTCAATTGCCTGGGCAGGACAATATTCATTGGAGACAATGGGCTCCCAGCACAAATTACCAGCTGGTTTTCAGAAAGACTTACTGGATTTACTCAAAACGGGACTGACATACTCGAATCGCCTATTAAATTTAATATTGGCACCAACGGTAATACCAACTGGGAAGTACTCAATTTTGAAATAACAAAAGTAACTCCAGGAACTATTGGTTGGAAGACCCTATGTAAGATTGAAAACTTTATTTTCGACTGCCAAGCTGAGATAGATTTTGATGGAAATATTAATTATGAAATAAGCCTGATAGCAACTAATGATATAGAGGTTAGTGATATCTCCCTCTCAATTCCACTTAAAAAGGATATTGGGAAATACATGATGGGGCTTGGTGAAACTGGAGGATATTTGACCAAAGATATTAACTGGAAGTGGGATATTACTAAAAATCAGGATGGTCCATGGGTTGGTAAGGAAAATGCTGGTTTGCAATGTCGTTTCCGAGATATAAATTATGAACGTCCCTTAAATACGAACTTCTATCAGAAGAAACCTTTAGTAATGCCGACCTCATGGTATAATGAAGGGAAGGGGGGGATTGATATTGAAAAGGAAAATGACAAATTAACAATAAAATCCTATTCTGGCTATCGTGGTATTAAAAAGGGTGAAAGATTTAACTTCAATTTCAACCTGGCTATCACTCCCTTTAAGCCTATTGATACAAAGAAGCAGTGGAGCCATAGGTTCTATCATCGTCACCTGTCTCTTGACAGCATAGCTGAATATGGTGCAAACACTGTAAACATACATCACGCTACAGATATTAATCCTTACATTAACTATCCTTTTCTAACACAAGGTTTAATGAAGGAGTATGTTGATGAAGCCCACAATAGGGAAATGAAAGTAAAATTCTATTATACATTAAGGGAACTCACCAATAGCTGTCCGGAGATTTTTGCTCTTAGAAGTCTTGGCAACGAAATATTCTCAGAAGGTGAAGGTGGAGGTTATTCATGGTTACAGGAGCACCTGGATCAAACCTATATTGCGGCATGGTTCTCACCCAATAAAACAGATGCTGCTATTATAAACAGTGGAGTATCTCGTTGGCATAACTACTATGTTGAAGGATTAAACTGGTTAGTACAAAATATAGGAATTGATGGTATTTATATTGATGACCTGGCTTTCGATAGGATTACCATGAAACGTATGCGTAAAGTTCTTGAAAGAGGCAATCCAGGTACTTTCCTTGACCTCCATTCTGCAAATCAATATAATCCGAGAGATGGATATGCAAACAGTGCCAACTTGTATCTGGAGCATTTGCCATACATCGATCGATTGTGGTTTGGAGAGTATTTTGATTATAATCGGAATCCTGATTTCTGGATGGTTGAGGTCTCTGGAATCCCCTATGGTGTAATGGGTGAGATGCTTCAAGATGGAGGTAATCCATGGCGAGGTATGCTCTATGGAATGACAGGTAGGTTACCATGGAAAGGCGCTAAAGTTATAAAACCTATTTGGGACCTCTGGGATGATTTCGGAATAGAGAAAAGTGAAATGATTGGTTACTGGGCATCAGATTGCCCTGTTAAAACTGGCAGTCAGAGTACATTGGCCACTGCCTATGTACAGAAAGGGTCAAAAACTATGATTTCAGTAGCTACCTGGTCTGAAGATGGAGAGAAAATAAAACTGGATATAGATTGGGATATGTTAGGATTGAATCCCTCCAATGTTAACATCCATGCTCCTTCTATTGATCATTTTCAAGCTTCTCAGATCTGGAAAACCAGCGAGACAATCGATGTGCCAGCAGGAAAAGGTTTCCTAATAATAATAGAAAACAAGAATACTAACTAGATGAAAATATGCAAGAAAAAAATTACAACCTGCATAAAATCAAATTTGCCCTACTAATAGCTTTCTTAATTATAATTTGGAATACTTCTATCATTTGGTCCCAGCAGATAGGTCAATTGGCTATTCCATCATCCATTCAATATAAATGGCATGAACAGGAGAGAATTATGTTTGTCTGCCTTGACCCTGCTACCTGGCAAGGACGGGAGTACGATAATCACTCAATGCCTCTTGACAGGATTAACCCAAATGAACTGGATACCGATCAATGGTGCGAAACAGCCATATCGTGGGGAGCAAAAGAAATTCTATTTGTTGCTAAACATACCGGTGGCTTTTGCTGGTGGCAAACCGAAACTTCTGATTATGGAATAAAAGACACACCCTATAAAAATGGAAAAGGGGATGTGTTAAAAGAATTGTCGGAATCTTGTAAGAAATATGGTTTAAACCTGGGCATTTATGTATATCCAGGAGATGAAACATGGGGAGCCGGAATTGGCAGTGGAGGAAGAACTCATGATCCATCCAGACAGGAAGCCTATAATAAAGTTTTCAGGCAACAACTAACTGAAACTTTAGCAAATTATGGTGAGGTAATTGAAGTCTGGTTCGATGGAAGTTGTGTGATTGATGTATCAGATATATTGGAAAGATATGCTAAGAACTCTGTCATTTTTCAGGGGCCCAATGCGACTTTGCGCTGGCCAGGAACTGAGTCCGGAAAACTGTTTTACCCTGTTTGGAACACTGTAAAAAGTGAAGACTTTAACACCGGTGTATCCACCCAGGTTCATGACGATCCAAAAGGAGATGTTTGGGCACCACTTGAGACGAATACAACCCTTTACAATCACTATTGGTTTTGGTCTCCAAAAAATGCGGAAAAACAAAAAACGATGGAGGAATTGATGGAATGCTACTACAAATCCGTCGGATATGGAAGTGTATTTTTGCTGAATTCTACTCCTGATACCACAGGACTTATTTCTGAAGCAGACAGGAAACTTTATAAAGCTTTTGGGGAGGAAATCAAACGGAGATTTGAAACTCCTGTGGCTGAATTGGAAAGTATACATGGAGATACAATTACTTTGGAGTTACATGAAAGACGAAATATAAACCATGTCATTACCATGGAAGATTATCGCTTAGGTCATCGTATTCGGGAATATAAAATTGAAGGTTTTAGCAAGGGAAGCTGGAAAGAATTGTGGAGCGGTCAGTCGGTTGGACGTAAAAAAATAGATTATTTCGATGAGCTTGAAGTGTCTAAGATCCGCTTGATTGTTACAAAATTTGTGAACGAGCCGGTAATCAGAAATTTATCAGCTTATAATGTAGAGAATTTTGTTGCCCCACTAAAACGCGGAATTAGTCCCTGGTCAAACTGGCAAAACCTAGGTGATTTCAATACTGCTGAAAACTCAAAAATAGAAGTAGACCTCTCTGGAAGAATTAAATTGCCCGGTCAGTTTATTGTAAAGATAGAACCTGAAAATGCAGACATTAAAATTAATATAAGTGATATTGAAATGAAATATGATGGGTACGTTATTTTAGACGATTTTACTTCAGTAAAAGGAAATGAAATAAACATAAATCGAACTGCACAGGTTACCGATGAAAGTAATATTATTCTCCATTTTACATTGAAAAGCAAATCTGCTTGCAAGGGAAAAATAAATTTCAGACCAGCACTAATTTATTAAGAGACGAAACGCCCTATATTAAACATTTTCACTACCATTTTGGTTCAGTCCAGTGAAAAAATCGAAGGGGATAGTACAGGAACAGGAATTTGGTTTAGAATCAATCTCTCACACGTTTCACTGTGTTGATCTTTTTTACCTTGCCGTTTTTAGTGATAGTCTGAATAAATAAATCAGGCGATTTAAATTCAATCTTCGATTTTATAGTTCCTTTTTCTGAATTGTTTAAATCCTCATTATTGCTTAAATGGCATATATCTTCTGATGAAAACCACCAGAAAGTAAAAATAAGTGCAGGTGGATAATCCAGGTCCTCTCCCACATCAATATATTTATTACTTTTTTTGTCATACCCTCTAAGAGACTTCCCTTCATAAATAATTTTTCCGTTTGCAACTGTCTTACTATTTATTTCTAATACGTCCTCTTTAAATGCTGTAACTTCAAAAATTGAGTTTGTATCTTCACTTACCTCAATCTTCCAGGTACCAATATATTTATTCATTAACTCTACCTGGTTAAGTTCAGTCTGTGCTTGTATTAGGTTTAAGCTGAGTAACAGAAAGAATGCAATCACTATGGTTGACCCCAATATTTTCATTTAATTGTATCCAGAATAAGTAAAACGAAAAAACTTACAGGAATTATTGCATGAAGTTAAGAAATTTATAAATCCATATCAAATAAACCGCAATATTTAAAAATCTGTTATTATATTCATAGTAGGAACTATTGGGCAATTTTAACACAAATTAACCGACTTTGATCTCTGATAAGGAGCCTGCCATCAGCAAGCGCTATAGGTGCCCAATTTTGAGTTACTGACTTTTCATCCTGATTCTGGCTGGTTTCTGTCCCTAGCAATTCTGCAGATGCGAGCGGTCTGAACTCAGATGAGTCTGGCTCAATCAGATATAAAGTCCTGGAACCGTCGGTAGCCAAAATCAGGCCATCAACCAGAATCATACTGCCTCTCATGAACTCAGG
>JASJGS010000017.1:0-15266 GCA_033791445.1 Bacteroidales bacterium
TATGTTTTTAGTTTAGGTATGAACATTAGCAATATGTTCTATATTGGTGGGACAATGGGTATTCATTATATGAATTATCACCAGGATATGACCCATTATGAATACGACCCGGATGGGCACATAGCGGAATTTGACTATTTCAGGTTTAGTGAAAGATTGTATACCAGAGGATCTGCAGTCGGATTTAAACTTGGGATACTTATAAAGCCTATTCAAATGCTTAGGATAGGAGGGGCTGTCCACTTTCCTTATAAATACAAGTTGAGTGAAACATATTCTACTTTTATTCAGTCAGGTTTTGATACACCTGTTGATGGTGTCAGTGAATATGAATCGGCTTCACCTGAATCTAACTATGCTTATCAATTATCAACTCCATTTAAGGCAGTTGGAAATGTAGGTTTCCAAATATTTAAATTCGCTTTGATAGATGTTGATTTTGAGTATGTTGATTATTCAAGTATGAGTTTGCGTTATGGAAGTGATGGTTATGATTTTATGAATGAAAACCAGAATATATCTGAAGCGTACAGAGATGTGTTCAACTTTAGAGCTGGTGTAGAGTTTAGGATATCTGCACTTTCTTTAAGAGCTGGTGGCTCCTATTATGAAAGTCCATATGCTGAAACCGAAGCCAATAAAGATGCAGATTATTTCGGTTTCTCTGGTGGTATAGGATTTAAAACTAAGAATTTTTTCTTTGATGTGGCCTATATGTATTCACAACACAGGGAAAATTATTATATGTATCCGAATTCTCAGGCTGTTGTCAATGATTATAATAACAATAATATTCTAGCTACAATAGGTTTTAAATTGTAAGTTGGATTAGTAATATATTGAAAAAGAGGGATCAATTGATCCCTCTTTCTTTTGAACAATAAACAATTATTAATCCCTGTGCGGAGCGCACAGTTTACCATTGTTATAATCATCAAGCATAGTATGCCAATAGCCTGCTGACTCCTGCCAAGCGGCTGTATCAGCATCTACTCCGGATCCAACCTCATGTTCAGCCATCCATGCATCAGCATTTGCTATTATTTTATTAATACAGGTGGAACAATTTCCAATCATTACGTTAAGTTTGGCTGAAACCAGTTGTTCAAACATGTTAAATGTTTTATCACCTCTTCCAGGAGCGTCCATAAGATCTATTGCGTCTTCTCTGCTATAAGTAATTCCTCCAATTTCGATAGATTCTACTGGCCAGGCACTTGCGTGATTTCTCCAATAACCCTGTGTAGCTGTCCCAGGAGAGTTACCACAACAATCTTGCACACAATATTCGTAATTTTCTTTCCATGGGTACAAATAATTATCCTCAACGTTTAAAAATGCCCTGGGATTAGGATTTTGGCCACCATCAGGGTTGTTAAGTTTTGCTTTTGTGGCTATGCCAAAACATTCCGGAAGATTTTCTAAAGGAATAATTCTAAGAACAGAAGTCGGATTGTTATCGTAGGTTTCAAGCATCATATTATCTGCATGCCAGTTAACACTGCCATTATCCAGGTAAACCAATTCGCTATAATCCCCAATAAAGAGATATGTTGTATGAAATCCCCATCCTTCTTCAATCAGGCTCTTTTCCACATCATATTGAACATATAAGAACTCATTATCATTTGAAATGCTTACTGTTCCATAAGGAAAATCCTCACCATACCATAATTCGAATGTATTGACTTCACCACAGGCAACTTGTGTAATATTTTCGCACCTGTCCAATTTTCTTTTCTTACGTTTGGAAGCCTTCAGAGATTTTAATACCGCTTCATCGTTTAATTCAGGTTCAGTAGGAGTGACCATTGTTTCTTCCTTTTCACAGGAAGTAAAGGCAAAAAATGCTATTAATATTCCAATTGTTAATATTCTTGTTTTCATAATTGTAATTGATTAAAATTAATAATTGTTCGTTCGTTTGTTCGCTCAAGTATATCCCTATTTTAATCTCTAAGCCCCTTAGTTTTGACGAAACATAGCATATGCTTACACAAACAAGTGAATAATAAAGATTAAGAATTTCGTTATTTTTAGTATAGAGTTTGGGGTAATGACCTGAAAAAGGGAAGGATCAATGATCCTTCCCTTTAACTTGAATCTATTAGGTTTAGCGGGGCATAATACAAACCTTATTTTTATCTAAGGTTGCCAGAATCCTGGATCCCTCTTTCTATAGGGATATTATCTCATGCCCTATATTAAAACTCCTAATCGGAGCTACATGACTGGATACAGTACTCATAATTTTGCATCCAGGGATATTCAAGTGTTCCGTCTACATTGATAAATGCGCGCGGACTTACATTTGCACCATCTGGATCTGGATTGTTTAGTTTTACTTTTGTTGCAAATCCAAAGCAATCAGCTAATTCACCCAGTGCGTAAGACTTTATAACAACAGGTTCGTTTCCATCGTACAATTCCATGGTAATGGCTTCATTGTACCAATCAACACTACCATTTTCCAATTTAGGTAAGTTATTGTAATCCCCTAAAAATAGATAGGTTGAATGAATACCCCAATCGTTGTTTGCTAATTCATCGTCTACTTTATAAACTATATATAGTGAATCTTCATTATTGTACATTTCTAATGTACCATATAATGTTGTTGAGTAATAGCGAAGTTCAAATGTGTGAACAGTACCACAATATGTTTCGCTAATAGTTGTTGTATCCTGTGCAGTAGTATCGGCCGGATCAGATATATTCTCGATAATCTCCTTATCATCCAGCTCCTTTTTTTCTGGCTCTTGTGAGTCTTTGTCGCAAGAAATAAATGCGATCACCATAAATGCCAGACTTAGTTTAATTAAAAGTGTTTTCATGATTTTTGTTTTTAATTAAAAACTTTTGTTAATAATTGTTTTTCTAATTGTAAGTTTATTCAGAATCATAACTTGGAGCCTCTGAACTTTGATGAATGGACAATTATTTTGGATAAAAGTTTATTTTGAGGTGATAAAGTGTGATGAGGAATTCTCTTTCCAGGGAGCTAATAAAAAAAGAGGAACTTATTTTGTTCCTCTTTTTAGAATTATATTTTCAAGTCCATTGCTTGAAAGATACCTTATTTCTTAGTTAATCACATTCCTGAATACAATACTCATAAGCTTCATTCCAGGGATAATGCAGTTTTCCATCAATATTTAGAAATGCTCTTGGATAGACCATCGTATCATCCAGTGAAGGGTTAGTAAGTTTCACTTTTGTAGCAATTCCATTACACCCAATTATTTCGGTTAAAGGAATGGAAATTTTAACAGACGTTGGGTTATCTTCAAAAGAAACCAGGCCAACTCCATCTCCATACCAATTAACACTTCCATTTTCGAGGTAGGGCAAGTTTTCGTAGTCGCCAATAAACAAGTAACTTGAAAGTATACTCCAACCTGCTTCCACAGAGTTTTTGTTTAGTCTGTAAATAATGTGCAAGGTTTCCGCATTATTATAGATAATTACATCACCATATGACTCAGGTGCAGTATACCAAAGTTCAAATCCTTGAGGTATCCCACAAAAAGTGATATCTGAATAGTCAACATTGCTCATGGTAGTAACAAAATCCAGCATACCCATTAATTCAGTATCTAATATATCATTTTCAGCAGGTACTGTAGTCTCTGTTTCGCAGGATACAAAAGCTGTAAGAATCCAAAGAAGAAGACCTAGTTTTAAAGTTGTTTTTTTCATGATTCCTAAAGTTTGAATAAACTAATATACGTATTTTCTTTATATAAGTTTAATAATATCAGGTAAATATAATAAATAGTCTTTGATGAAACCCACTAATTTGCATGTAGACAGGAATAATTTGTTGATTAAAATTCCAGACTTGTATATAATAATCTTGCTTTATACCCTAATCGTAATACTACTTTGGAGTATCTCTATAGATTCTGGACCTGCATTAAATATCAAGTCGAGTATGCTCAGATTAGGAGTAAAACCATGCTTTTCTTCGAAAACCTGATGATAGGGATAGGCTCGAAAAAGAATATCTGGTTCAATATTCTTTGGACGTATTAATTCACGGTAGTCTAAATCTTCAGTATTGCTGGTATTATCATGATATCTATTAGAGAGTTTATGGTGGGGCTCAATGTTTAATATTGAAAGAATACTGCTTGTGAGTTCTGTATTATACTCTATTAAAAATTGAGTTTGTTTTATAAAAACAGACTTAATTTCCTCCTCGAAATAATCAAAAAAGGGAGCAGATCTATATGCTGATTCAATAGTTCGCCAATGGATGTCCTGCCATCGTTTTGAGTAGTCAATCTCTAGCTTGTTAATGGCTGTTTTATGAAAACTGCCTCTTAGAACCGGTATGGTGAGTTTTATAGGTCCATTTGCCCCAGCAATTACGCATCGATTTCTATATGTCTGTTTAATAAAGTTTTCATGGCTTTCAATAACAAGTTTTCCCGACAATAAATATTTCGAGAAATATTGGACTGGTCCTAGGTAAGATGTTGAAAGAAGAATTTTCCGATCCATATATATAACAAGGGCCTTGTATTATAACTTATTGATCATGCTTGCAAAATATCCAGCACCAAAACCATTATCAATATTTACAACAGTTACGCCTCCAGCGCAACTTGTCAACATGGCCAGTAAAGCTGAAACGCCCTGAAAATTAGCACCATATCCTACACTTGTGGGTACGGCAATTATTGGTTTGTCGATCAAACCACCAACTATACTAGCGAGAGCTCCCTCCATTCCTGCAACCACAATTACTACTCTTGATCTTTTAATAATATCTAGCTTATTCATGAGACGGTGGATACCTGCAACACCGACATCGAAAATCTTTTCAACTTTATTCCCGAGCAACTCTGCTGTCACAGCTGCTTCGGAAGCAACAGGAATATCTGAGGTCCCAGCAGTAATTACACATATATTGGTATCTGGTATTGATTGTTTTTTCTTTTGGATACTTATAATCCGGGCCTCTTTGTGGTAAACTGTATTGGGGTGAATATCTTTAAGGAATTCATATACTTCCGGAATTGCTCGGGTAGCCATTATATCCACCTCTTTTTGAAGCATAGCCTCCATAATTCCCTTTATCTGATCATTTGTTTTTCCCGGGCAATAAATAATTTCCGGATACCCTGTTCGCAATTCCCGGTGATAATCAATTTTGGCATATTCAAGTTCCTGAAATGAAAAGTCTTTCAACTTTGCCATTGCTTCGTCCGGACTAATATCCTGATCTTTTACTTTTTGAAGAACCTCTTTAATTTCTTGATTGGTCATTTTCTATAATTTTTATCTTTTATCTAGAAGTTGCAATTTATTTGTTGCTTATTCTTTTACCAGATAACTTCCCATCCTGTATCCTTCCATATCAATTGAAACGAATTGATACCCAAAGCTCTTCAGCTTGTTACTTATTACATTTGTATTATTAAGCAAAAGAAGTTCAGGCAGTTGTTCTTTCGGAATTTCTATCCTGGCAATTCCCCCATGACTTCTTACCCTGACTGCTCTGAATCCTCTGCTCATAAGGTAGGCTTCTGAAAGCTCTATTCTTTCAAGTTCTTCATTTTTTATTTCAACATCATAGGGGATACGGGTAAGCAAACATGCATATGCTGGTTTATCCCATGTTTTGAGATTCAATTCTTTTGAAAACTTTCTTATGAGATCTTTCCCAATGCCAGTTTCAAGTAGAGGACTTTTAATTTCTAGCTCTTTAAGAGCTCTTCTACCTGGTCTATAGTCCCCCATATCATCAAGATTAGTACCATCAAGGACATATTTTATATTTTCTTTTCTAGCCTCTTCAAGTAGCCCCGTAAACAGGTGCTTTTTACACAGATAACAGCGGTCTTTGGGGTTGTTCTTTATAGAATTAATAATTTCTGATTGAATTACTTTATGTCTTACCCCAAGATCTTCGCAGATTTCTATGGCTTCCTTAATTTCCCACCTTGCAATGTAGGGAGTATCGATAGTAATAGCCAGAAATTTTTCTTTTAATGAAATTTGAGCAACGGCCAATAAAAACGTACTATCGGTTCCTCCTGAATAGGCAATTACTGCTGAATCCAATTTCTCAAGATATTCAACCAGTTCAATAAATTTGGGATGATCAATCATTATTTGACTCCTTCCATATCGATGCATCTATTTCTCTCATAATCTGAGTGATGGATTCTCCAGTTTCGAGCGATAATTTTTTACAATCGTCATACTCTGGCTTTTGCCGAATAATTTCACCATTCAGATAAGTCGATTTAATCCTAACTTCACCAAATTTGGTCTGCAAGATATAAGCTTTCCTTTCAAGAATAGTTTTTTGTACGGGAAATACCCTTAAGCCAAGACTTGTTGATTCAGTTAATAGAATATTTTCTAACTCGTCCAGTTTTGTTTGAGCACATAGTACTGAAAGTTTAATTCCGGGTCTTGATTTCTTCATGATGATATTAGTCAAAAATACATCCTGAGCTCCTGCTAAAAAAAGTTTCTCCATAATAAGCTCGTACCATTCGGGGTTCATATCATCAATATTACATTCTATTAGCCAGGCATCTTCTTTCTGAAAGCTTGAATTTGTGGATTCCTGGATTTCTCCCCGAAAAACCCTGAGCAAGTTAGGTGTTTCTGAGATTTTATGGCCCACGCCATACCCTGTAACCTGATTTGTAAGATTTACACTATTCGTAAACTCATCAACAATTGTAGCTAGAATAGCTGCTCCAGTGGGAGTAGTGGTTTCGAATTCAGCACCACCAATATGAGTCGGGATATTTTCTAGTATTTCCAGGGTTGCAGGGGCAGGAACAGGAATTATGCCGTGTTCACTTTTTACCGTTCCACTACCCAATTCAATAGTGTCGCAGTATACTCTTTTCGGTTTTAGGTAATTGTAGCATATGGCTGCACCAACAATGTCAACAATAGAATCTATAGCACCTACCTCATGGAAATGTACCTTTTCTATGGGCATTTCATGGATTTTTCCCTCTGCTACAGCAATTTTATGGAATATCTGTTTACTGATATTTTTAGTTTTCTCCGGTAAAGTACTGCTTTCTATAATTCCGTATATATCCTTTAAATGCCTGTGATGGTGTTCGTGTTTAGTGAGAAGTACATCAACCCTGGTACCAAATATCCCATTTCTTGAATCACGAGTTATGTTCAAATCATATCCATCTAAATCAAGTTTCTTCAATTCAGCTTTCAGATGCTTTGCCGGCACACCAAGATCAATCATTGCAGCTAGATTCATATCACCACTTATACCGGAAAAACAATTGTAATAAATTACCATATTGGAATTACTCATCTTAATAAGAATTTGACCAATAAAGATAGTTCTTTTAGATAATTAGAGTTCAGCTCTTTGACAATTGTAGATAAGAATCAGTTTTAATTATCAGTTTCACAGTAAGATACGTTTATTTATTTAATTTAGATTATTTTTAAATACCTTAAAGATTCATTCAATAACTTATTAAATTGCCATAAAAGATGTATTTTTCGGCATATATAGAAAATTAAATATTTTAGAATATGAAACGTAGAGAATTCGTCAGGAAATCAATCAGTGCTGGTGTTGTTACAGGGACGGCCCTTGGTTTGAGTGGTATGAACAATCTTTGGGCGGCAAATTCTCCTGCACTGGGAGCATTTGACCTTGTAGCAGTTAAGGGTGGTGAACCAGATGCAATGTTTGATCAGGCCATTGCGGCGATGGGCGGAATGGGTCAGTTTGTTAGTAAGAACCAGACTGTTGTTGTGAAACCTAATATTGGTTGGGACAGGCTTCCTGATAGGGCGGCAAATACGAATCCCATTCTAATTAAGAGAATTGTTGAACATTGTTTTAAGGCCGGGGCAAAAGATGTTTTTGTTTTTGACCACACATGCGATAACTGGACCAAATGTTATAAGACCAGTGGAATTGAGAAATATGTGAAGGATGCAGGTGGAAAGATGGTTCCGGGAAATACTGAAAACTATTACCAGGAGGTTACTATTCCAGGAGGTAAGAAACTCTTAACCACTAAAGTTCATGAACTTATTCTTGAATCTGATGTTTTTATCAATGTTCCTGTTCTAAAGAATCATTCATCTACAAAGTTGAGTTTGTCAATGAAAAACTTAATGGGAGTTGTTTGGGATAGAAGATTCTGGCATAAGAATGACCTGCATCAATGTATAGCCGACTATGCTTCCTACCAGCGTAAACCAGATTTGAATATTGTAGATGCTTACAATGCTATGATGAAAAACGGACCTCAAGGAGTTTCAAAGGCTGATGTTCTTAATATGAAATCTCAGTTGGTTAGTACTGACATGGTTGCCATTGATGCTGCTGCTGCCAAATTATTTGGGATGGAGCCAGAAACTGTACCATTTATTCGTATAGCTGACGAAATGAAGCTTGGTACAATGGATCTAAGTCAACTTTCAATTAAACGGATAAAAGTTTAATCATAGTGAGTACCTCCATCTTAAGGAAGATAAGGATTGCAGTATCCTTAATCTTTTTTATAGCCTTTTCATTTGTTTTTCTTGATTTCAGGCGTTTAATTCCGGAAGAAGTAATCAATGGAATAACCTGGCTTCAATTTATACCCTCTGTTTTAAAGTTTATTAATGTATTATCAATTAGTGCAATTGGTTTTCTGGTTGTCATTGTTTTGACACTATTGTTTGGTAGGGTATACTGCTCTTCCGTTTGCCCATTGGGAATTCTTCAGGATATTATCAATTGGTTCTCAAAGAAATTTAAAAAGAAAAAAAACCGATATTTCAAGACTACCAAGCCTCATAACAAGCTGAGATATGGAATATTGATTTTATCCATAGTGTCTTTTGTTTTTGGCATTGTCTTTTTTATTAACCTTTTTGATCCCTATAGCAACTTTGGCCGAATATTTACCTTTTTTATTAAGCCTGTAGTAATACTCGTAAACAATCTTTTAGCTTTTTTTTTAGGGAAATTCAATGTCTATACATTATTTCCAGTAGAAATTAAGTTAGGACCTGCCCTGGTTATTCTAATACAGTTTGCAATTCTTGGGCTTGTTGTTTGGATGTCTACTTTCCATGGAAGACTTTTTTGTAATACAATCTGCCCGGTTGGTACTTTTCTAGGATTTCTTTCAAAATTTTCTCTTTTTCGAATTCGAATTGACCATAGTACTTGTACCAGTTGCAGTCTATGTGGAATGGTTTGTAAGGCATCCTGTTTGAGTACTAAAGATCAATCACTTGATGTATCAAGATGCATTTCCTGTTTCGACTGTCTTACTGTATGTAAGTCTAATTCCGTTAGGTATTCTGCAGTAAATAGTATTACAGAAAAAACTATTAATGAAGGAGATAATAAAGAAAATATTAAACCTGATATTGGGAAAAGGAAATTTATAGTTGGTAGCATTGCATTTGCATTTGGGACTGTTGGAATTTCACGGGCACAGGAAGTACCAACCGCTACTAAGGATTTACCAGATCAATCGCAGGAGGTAAATATCGAGGATCAGGATTTGCCTGCTAAGATAATACCCAAAAACTCTAGGCCAACTGAAGTTCGTGAAGCAAGGGATTATCCTGTTTGCCCACCAGGATCAACCAGTATTGAAAAGTATAATGAAAGGTGCACTGCCTGTAATTTATGTGTCAGTGCCTGCCCGAATGATGTTCTCCATCCTGCATTTTTGGAATATGGATTGATAGGATTAATGCAGCCCCGTATGGATTACTGGAAGGGGTTCTGCAACTTTGAATGTACCCGGTGTTTAGACGTTTGTCCAACTGGTGCTATTCTACCCCTGGAAGTTGATACAAAAAAACTAACACAACTTGGTATTGCTAAATTTATTAAGGATAATTGCATAGTTCATACTGATAAAACAGACTGTGGGGCCTGTTCAGAGCATTGTCCAACCAAAGCTGTAAAAATGGTGCCTTATGAAGAAACAGCCCTTGTTATCCCTGAGGTGGAGGATAAAATTTGTATTGGTTGTGGTGCTTGTGAATTTGCTTGCCCAACTACTCCGTACAAAGCTATTTTTGTAAATGGCAACTATGAACACAAATTAGCGGACAAACCCAAAGAAGAGAAAATTATAATGCCTTCCACAGAGGAAGATTTTCCTTTTTAATTGTGAGATAAATATTTCGGATGTCTAGTATTGCTTGCAGGAAACTCAGGAATTACTACTACTGAATTTTCATAAACATTCTCCTGAATCGAATCTTAGCTATAAACTTCTTTTCTTTATCAAGAGATAGCCACACATATTTTGGTTTACCAACAATGTGATCTTCAGGAACAAAGCCCCAGAATCGCGAATCAGCTGAATCATGACGATTGTCACCCATCATCCAGTAATAATTCATTGTAAACGTATAGTTATTTACTTCTTCATTATTAATATATACTTTGCCATCCATCACTGCAAGAATATTGCCTTCATAAGCTTCAATGATTCTGCTGTATTTAGATATGTTAGAAGTATCTAAGGGTATAGTTACTCCCTTTTTGGGTATCCACAGGGGACCAAAATTATCTTCATTCCAGCTATATCTCTCATCATGTGGAAAGACGCTAAATGAAAATTGACCCCTTGGTTTCAATATTTTTTCGATCTGTTGAACATTCTTAAAGCCTGAAATCTTCTTTACCATATCATCTGTCAGTGTCATTACATACTGCGAAAGTCCAACGGTATATACATCACTTTTGTAAATACCCATTCGTTCCAGTGTTTTTGGGTTTAAACGGGTGCCATCAGTATATACAAAATAGCGGAACTGCCTTCCTTCCTCACCAGGCTGAGCTTTCCCATCAATGAAAACCTGACCATCCACTATGGTAAGTGTATCCCCAAACTTGGCAACACAGCGTTTTATATAATTGTCTCTTTTGTCAACTGGTCTATCAACTACATCATACATTGACCTTATTTGTCTTCTTCCTTCTGAATAATAATCTGAATCGGATCTTAAACTCTTCCCCTGGCGAAGATCTCTGCTTTTCAGTTCTTCAGTCATATCACGTACAATAGAATAATAGCTCCTGGTTGATTGCTGAAGCACGACCGTATCTCCAGCTGGGAAATTAAATACTACTATATCATCGTTTTTAATATGTGTAGTTCCCTTTAACCTTTTGTATGGCCATTTTATCCATTCAAGATACGATTTTGTGTTTACAATGGGTAAGGTATGTTGTGTGAATGGAAATGAAAGAGGAGTGTTTGGTATCCTCGGGCCATATGCCACCTTACTTACGAATAAATGATCGCCAATGAGTAATGATTTCTCCATCGAACCAGTTGGAATCTTGAAATTCTGGAAGAAAAAGATGTTTATAAAGGTAACTGCGATTACAGCAAAAATGAGGGCGTCAATCCATTCAACAAAGGCACTGTTTTTCTCATCTCTTTTTTTCCAGAATGCCCAATTGACCTTTTTTGAAACATATATATCGAATATTATCACTAATCCAAATAGTAGCCAATAGTTACCAACCCATATTACCCATAAAAGGTATGCCAGTGCAGCTATTGCAAACTTGAAATATTTATTGCTCAGTATATTCATTTGTTTAATTGTTGTATTTGATGCCTTCCTCTGCAAAAGTAATGTTTTGCAAAGGTATAATATTGTATGTAAGGCCTTTTTTTAACATTTATTAATACTTTAGGAGTCAAGAAGGTCGTCCATATTAAACACTCCTTTTTTATCAACTATATATTCTGCAGCCAATACTGCACCTAAGGCAAATCCCTTTCTGTTTTTTGCAGTATGGATAATCTCAATGCTATCTACATCAGATTCCCAGGCTACTTCATGTGTTCCGGGTGTCATATCTTTACGCTGTGAGATAATGGGGATTTCATCAGCTTGAACTACATCATCAGGGTCAAGCACCCAGCTGCTCTTTTCAGGATAGTTTTCTATTATATCATTGGCTAGAGCAACAGCTGTACCACTAGGAGCATCTTTTTTATGAATATGATGGATCTCTTCAAGTGTAACATTATAATCACCAATCTTATTCATCCACTTGGTCAGAAACTGACTCAGTTTAAAAAATATATTTACTCCAATACTAAAATTAGGGGCATAGAAAAACGATTGATTATTTTTCATGCACTCTTTTTCAACTTTCTTTAATTCATTTAACCAGCCTGTTGTACCTGAAACTACCGGGAGGTTATTATTGAAACATTTTAGGATATTCTCAAATGCAGACTCAGGCATAGTAAATTCAATGGCCACATCTGAATGCATCAGCTCTTCAGAGCCAAACTCTTCATTGTTTTTTATATCAATGATTTTTGAGATTTCATGCCCTCTTTTCAGGGCAATTGATTCAATCTCTTTTCCCATTTTACCATATCCTATTAAAGCGATCTTCATTTTTGGATAATAAATAGTATTGGATTTAGCAGTTTTGCCTAATGAAACTTAAGATAAAAAAAGGGAAGCTATTGCCTCCCTTTCAATTCTTTATAATCGAATTACTTAACTTTATTCACCACAGCTTCAAAAGCTTGTGGGTGATTCATTGCGAGGTCGGCCAATGTTTTACGGCTCAATTCGATGTTGTTTTGTTTGAGTTTACCAATAAACTCAGAATAAGACATATCATATTTTCTCACACCAGCATTGATTCTTTGAATCCATAGTGCTCTGAAATTCCTCTTTTTGGTTTTCCTGTCACGATAAGCATACTGAAGCCCTTTTTCTAAAGCATTAACGGCGACTGTATAAACATTTTTTCTGCGACCAAAATAACCTTTCGTTTGTTTTAGTACTTTTTTCCTTCTTTTCTTTGATGCTACTGTATTTACTGATCTTGGCATAATTTTTACCTTTTTGAATGGTTAGCGGTTTGTTATATTTGACAAACTCTTTCGGCTAATTCACTCTGTTTAAACATTTAATTAATTAAGAGCCCTGCTATTTCATGGCAAGTAAAAGCTTGATGTTTTTTTCATCGGCTTTATGTACTTTTCCAAAATATGAAAGGTTTCTTTTCCTTTTTGTTGCTTTTTTTGTCAGAATATGACTCATATAAGCATGTTTCCTTTTAATTTTCCCAGACCCGGTTAGCTTGAACCTTTTCTTAGCTCCGGGATTCGTTTTCATCTTTGGCATACTAATTATATTGATTATTAATGAATTCTTACTTTTTCTTTTTTGCTTTTGGACCAATAAATAGTATCATCCTTTTACCTTCAAGCTTGGGTAAGCTCTCAACTTTTCCGTATTCTTCAAGGTCTGTTGCAAACCTTAACAAAAGTATTTCGCCTTGTTCTTTAAACAAAATTGATCTACCTTTAAAAAACACAAAGGCTTTTACCTTAGCACCATCTTCAAGGAATTTTTGAGCATGACGTAATTTGAAATTGTAGTCATGATCATCAGTGTTTGGACCAAACCTGATTTCTTTAACAACAACTTTAACTGTCTTTGCTTTAATTTCCTTTTGTTTCTTTTTCTGTTGATAAAGAAACTTTTGGTAATCAATTATCTTACAAACTGGTGGATCTGCCTTCGGAGATATCTCCACAAGGTCAAGTTCCATTTCCTCAGCCATTTGAAGTGCTTCTTTAGTTGATATTACAGCTGATTCCTTTATGTTGTCTCCAACAAGCCTTATAGCCGGAACCCTGATTTGTTCGTTAATACGAAATTTTGGTTTACTCTCAAACCTTTTTCTGTGCCTGATAACTATTGTATTGTCCTCCTAATATTAGTTAATAATTTATTTTTCTATAATTGAATTTGTAGTTCAACTTCTTTATGAATAAAACTAGCAAAATCTTCTAATGTCATGCTTCCCTGATCTCCTTCACCCTGTCTTCGAATCGAAACCGTATTGCCTTCAACCTCCTTTTCACCTACAATTAAGAGGTAAGGGATTTTCTTTAACTCATTATCCCTTATCTTCTTACCTACTTTTTCGTCCCTGTCATCAATCAGAGTGCGAATATCGGAATTATTTAGAAAATTAAAAACTTTTTTCGCATAATCTACATACTTTTCACTTACAGGTAGAATAACTACCTGGTCAGGGGTCAGCCATAATGGGAATTTTCCTGCTGTATGTTCAATCATCACTGCTACAAAGCGTTCTAATGATCCAAAGGGTGCACGGTGAATCATAACAGGCCTGTGTCGCTTATCATCTGATCCAATATACTCCAACTCAAACCTTTCAGGGAGATTGTAATCTACCTGAATTGTACCCAATTGCCACTCCCTTCCCAGTGCATCTTTCACCATAAAATCAAGCTTTGGCCCATAAAATGCGGCTTCCCCGAGTTCTACAAAAGTGTCCAGTCCCTTTTCATCACAAGCTTCAATAATCGCTATTTCAGATTTCTCCCAGTTTTCATCACTACCAATGTATTTTTCTTTGTCTTCAGGGTCTCTTAATGATATCTGGGTTGTAAAGTCACTAAAACTTAGTGCCTTAAATATGGTAAGGACAATGTCAATAACCTTAATAAATTCCTCTTTCAATTGATCAGGCCTGCAGAATATATGGGCATCATCCTGGGTAAAGCCACGAACTCTAGTAAGTCCATGCAGTTCTCCACTTTGCTCATATCTGTATACAGTACCAAATTCCGCTAGACGGACAGGCAGGTCCCTAAATGTCTTTCTGCTTGATTTGTATATCTCGCAATGATGAGGACAGTTCATAGGTTTCAACAAGAACTCTTCATTTTCTGACGGTGTTTTTATGGGTTGAAAAGAATCTTTTCCATACTTTTCATAATGTCCAGAAGTGACATATAATTCTTTCTGTCCTATATGAGGAGTGATTACAGGTTCATAACCATAATCTTTTTGCACCTTTTTCAGGAAATTTTCCAGTCTCTCTCTTAACTTTGCACCTTTGGGTAGCCATAAGGGGAGTCCCTGGCCAACCTTTTGACTAAAGGTGAAAAGTTGCAATTCTTTACCAATTTTCCTGTGATCTCTTTTCTTTGCTTCTTCTAATAAAACCAGATATTCATCTAACATGGTTTTTTTTGGGAAACTAATGCCGTAAACTCTGGTCAATTGCTTCCTTTTCTCATCACCCCTCCAGTATGCACCTGCGATACTTAACAATTTAATTGCTTTTATTGATTCGGAGCTCTGCAAATGAGGCCCACGGCAGAGATCTGTAAAACTCCCCTGGTTGTAAAATGAAATAGTTCCATCTTCCAGGTCCTGAATTTGTTCAATCTTGTATTCATCTCCTTTTTCGGAGAAGTAAT
>JASJGS010000018.1:0-26829 GCA_033791445.1 Bacteroidales bacterium
GTATAATTACAAGTCGCTGTATTGCTACTGTTGTCCGTTACAGTCCATATGATAGTGGTTCCATCCGGGATCTGCTCTCCTGCAAGGGTCGCTCCTCCATTAAAATCATTCAACACCGTGGATACACCACAGTTATCATTGCTGCCTGTCGGATCAAACTCCCCGCCTACAACTGTATAATAGCATTCACCTGCATCTGCATCTTTGGTCTGGTTTCCTACACAGCTTATTGTTGGATTTGTTACATCTGAAACATTTACAATAAATACCGCTATGGTAGAATCGCAACTAGTGATATCATTTGTTTCGGTAAGTCTTAAAGTACCAGAGGTGGGACCCCAATTTACAGATATTTCATGCGTTCCCTGCCCGCTAGCAATAGTTGCACCTGCCCCGGTAATGACCCAGTTATATGAGTGGTTCCCTACATCCGCGGTGTTGTATATTTCTCCAGAAGTATTTGGGCAAACACTATTGCTACCAGCTATCGTGGGACTGGGGAGATCAAGTACAGTTTGAGTTTCAAATCCGGTACCTATACAGCCATTTCCATCTGTATAGCTATATGTAATAGTATGATTTCCGGGTCCGGCAACACGGGGATTAAAAGATCCACCACTAACACCGGTACCTGAATAGGTTCCTCCTGCAGGTCTGGCCTGATTCAAAACAAAAGGTGCATCATCCAGGCAAACATCAGTCAAAGGTTCATACAAATTTTCAGTAGAAACAGAATAGAATCCCGATGGATTATCCTGATTTCTATACTCCGTCAAAAGCCAATCTTCTGTTCGCTCTACTATTTGAACCCTTATTTCATCCATTAAACCAGCAAAATTAGATGGCTCTCCCCCCCAAATCCAATCATCAATATCTGCCAGGCTGGTCCAGTTAGCTGGAACATTTATTGTACTGAGAGCCATTGGACTTCCATCCACAAAAATCTTTACTGACTTTGTAGGATAATTTAAAGTAACAGCCAGATGCTGCCAGGTTCCATTTGTAAAAGGATTGGCCCCTAGATTATAATTGTTATAGAGATCATCAACCCTTGGGTAAAAAAAGTGATTTCCCCCAGGCTGAGATGCCCACTCATAGCCATCATTCGGAGGTCCAACACGGTTGCTAGAGACCATTATTCTCTGGTAGGCACCATCCGACGCATCAACCCAATTAATCCACATGGAGAAAGTTGCCTCATCATTGGTTCCATCCAGGTTAATATCATCATCAACGATAATTACATCATTTACTCCATCGAAACTCCTTCCTGACTGTATTTTACCGGCCGAGCCTGATGTTCCTGAGTTATTCCCATAGTTTCCGAATTCTGTAAAATCCTGAAAGTCTCCATCGAGGTGCATTACCTGGACATAATCTGAGCTCCATGTCTCTCTGGAGGAGGGATTTGAAGTCACTCCTGATTTGCCATAAAGAATCTGAATATCGGTGTCGGAACTCGGGGATAAAACAGGCACTCTTACCCATGCAGTGTATAAACCTGATGCCGGGTTATATTGATTCATCTCAAAATTAAGTGGATTTCCTGCAGCATCAGTAAAAGCCACATCGTATCCGTTTGCTGACTGAAGTTTACCTCCATTTCCCGTTGTTGCAAGATCAGAATCTGTAAAGCTCACAAGTACAGGGAAATCAATAAGATTTACAGCCCCGGAAACCTGTGCGGCATTTATTGTAATTGTCTTATAGTATCCATAGCCGAAAGTCACAATTGGCAGAGGATTTTCAATTATTGCAGCCTTTCCTGACATTTTTTGTGAAAATCCACTCAGAACTTTTGTTGCAATTACTTTATATACTCCCTCAGTTAATCCATTCCATGTAAGAACACCTCCTGTTCCTGCTACAGAAGTACCCTGGTTAATCCCATTGTTTGTAAGTTGATAGTTAACCCCTAATTCTGATCCTGACAATTGAATAGCTAATCCACCTGATCCGTTGCAATAAGATCCTGAACCGGTAACATTATAGGTTTGAGGGAAGCCTTGTTCTCTACTGCCAAAGCTCATAAATGAGCCTGGTGCATTTTGATTGTTGTACTCGGTCCGGATCCAGCCTAAAGATCTTCTAATGGAGGAAATGCGGGTTTCATCAATTATTCCATCATAATTCCCGAAGGTATTTAAGGTATGGCCATATGAGTATCCCAGCCTGATATTATTGATATTCGGCTTTCCTGCACGCACAGTATTGTCAGAACCTATTAAACTACCATCGAGATATAATTCATGTATATTGTTGTTCAGGCCTCCTATTAAAGTTAGATAATGCCATGTTGTACCGGGGCTATTGGCAATCGAAATTTGTACATCGGCATCGTTCACGTCTTCAAAACCCCAATACGTATTTACGTTATCTGATCCTGCAAAAAAGAATTTACCATTCGGAGGGTCTGCATTGTTTGAAGCATCAAAGAGAGTCCCAGCATAAGTGCTGTACTGAAACCACATTGAAACGGTAAACGTAGCATCAGGAATTGCTGTTTGACTTATTTCAATATACTGTCCTGTTCCGGCAAAATCCTGTCCATCGCCAATTTTCCCTGCTATATCAGTTGTTCCATTATTGCTACCGTTAATATTGTTTGATGTACCATCCTGAAAATCATCATGCAAGTGCCATACTCCCATATAATTGGCATTCCAGGTGGAGGTTGTTGAAGGATCAGCAACAATTGATGAATTCCCAAAATATGCATAAAATGTAAAACCTCCTAACGGAAGTGAGGGAACCCTTACCCATGCTATTAGTTCGCCGGTTACAGGATTATAACTTTCTACCTGGTGATCCAGAGGATTTACATTATCCACTGAAAATACAATATCCCACCCATTGTTGTTTTCAACATATCCAACATTGGCGACAGTTCTGAGATCATTGTCTGTAACAGAAACCAGAACGGGAAAATCGGTTTGGATTCCACCGATAACTTGTCCTGCAGGGATGGTAATTGATTTTCGATATCCATATCCGCTAAGCCATTGTCCATCCACCCCGGACAAAAAGCCAGATAATAGCAACACAAGCAAGAGGAGGCGATACCTCATGAAAACTAATTCGGTGTCAAAAGAAAATGTTGTTACTTATTAATCAGACCGCTCAATCCTTCAAATGGTTGCAGCAACTACCCAAAGATCTCAACCATACTTTCTAATTCAACAAATGACAACAGCTATAAAAACTCAAATTGTTTATTAATACGTAAAATTTAGGGGAAATGTTTGGAAATTTTTCCAAAGAATCTGGCAAATTAGGGGCTCACATGATTGAGAGATTCAATCAATTAAATTCCTATTTCTGAAAAACACCTATAGGCCACTGTATATCTGCATATTACAATAAGTTGCAAATGGTTTTGAAATGAAATGATAACCAAGACTTATATTATTGATCACACCTATTAAAGGCAATTAAAACAATTCAAATATTTTGACCAAAATCATACCAAGACTCCTTTCTCACTCTTTTCAAGAGAAAAAGAACTGATGGATACCTTACAATAATTCATAAAAAAAGAGACTTTGGAAGTCCAGAAGTCTCAATTTATATTATTAAAAAGTTTAAGTCGATTTTACAACTTAATCACCTCATTAATAGGCCATCCAAGATATTAGGTAAAGTTAAACTATAAGTTGATTCAAAGCCTAAATGATAAACATGGCATCGCCATATGTCCCAAATTTGTATCCTTCTTTAATAGCCTCTCTATAAGCCTCAAAAAGAAAGTCATAACCAGCAAATGCTGAGACCATCATAAGTAATGTAGAAAGTGGTAGATGAAAGTTTGTTATCATCCTATTCGGTACAACCGGCTCATAAGGAGGAAAAATAAATTTATTTGTCCATCCATCATAGGGTTTCAAGAATCCATCAGAAGATACAGAGCTTTCCAGGGTTCGAAGTACTGTTGTACCCACTGCACAAACATTTCGCTTTTCTATTTTCGCTTTGTTTATAATCCTGGTTGCATCTTCTCCTATGTAAATCTGCTCGGAATCCATTTTATGCTTTGTCAGGTCTTCAACTTCAACTGTTCTGAAGTTACCAAGACCCACATGCAAAGTAATATAAGAGAAGTCTACTCCTTTTATTTCCAGCCTCTTAAGTAGTTGTCTACTAAAATGCAATCCTGCTGTAGGGGCTGCCACGGCTCCTTCATGTTTGGCATATACAGTCTGGTATCTTTCCTTGTCCTCTGGCTCTGCTATACGATTAATGAATTTTGGCAAAGGGGTTTCACCAAGTTGATACAATGTCTTTTTAAATTCATCGTAAGGACCATCAAACAAGAACCGAAGAGTTCTCCCTCTCGAGGTAGTATTGTCAATTACCTCAGCAACGAGCATATCATCCTCACCAAAATACAATTTATTTCCTATTCTAATTTTCCGGGCTGGATCTACCATAACATCCCACAACCTCATATCCTTATTTAATTCCCGCAACAAGAATACTTCAATTTCAGCACCAGTTTTTTCCTTATTCCCAAATAGCCTGGCAGGAAATACCTTGGTATTATTAAAAACCATAACATCCTTATCATCGAAATAATCGATAACATCACGAAATATTTTATGCTCAATAGTGCCTGTATTTCTGTGTAGCACCATTAGCCTAGACTCGTCTCTGATGTCGGCTGGATATTGGGAAATCAATTCATTAGGTAAATCAAACTTGTACTGTGATAATTTCATAAATATTTGCTTTATTTTTGCATGACCTTATACGTAAGAAAATGCAATAGGTTACATTAATTTTAAACTTTTTTCGAATTCTTCTATTGTCAAGGCATTATCTACTTGATAATCACCTATTTTTGTACGAATTAAATTTGATAAATAAGCCCCATTTCCTAGAGAAATTCCTATATCCCTGGCCAGTGCCCTTATATAAGTTCCTTTGCTACAAACAACTCTTATTCGCAGATCAGGCATGTTAAAATCTAAAATCTCAATATCGGAAATAACTACTTTACTGGGTTTTAATTCCCTAACCTGCCCTTTTCTTGCAAGCTTATATGCTCTTTGACCATTAATATTCTTTGCTGAGAACATAGGCGGAACCTGCTCAAATTCGCCAATAAAACTGTTAACAGCTTCTGTTACCTTTTCTCTGGTGATAGATGTAGTATCGAAAACTTGATCAACCTCTGTTTCCAGGTCATATGAGGGAGTAGTTTTCCCCAGATGAATAGTCGCAATATATTCCTTTTGCATTTCCTGCAACTGTTGTATGGTTTTTGTGGCTTTGCCTGTACACACCAATAATAATCCTGTTGCAAGGGGATCCAGGGTGCCAGCATGGCCAACTTTAATCTTTTGTATATTGAATCTATTCCGAATCAGGTTTTTCACCTTTTTTACCAGGTTAAAAGACGTCCAATTAATTGGCTTATCAAACAATAATACCTTCCCAGCTAAAAAACCATCTCTTTCTTCTTCAAAGCTCATTAATAAAGATTTTAGCCAAAGATTATAGCAATTAAGCCAATAATTAAACAGTAAAGCGCGAAATAGAACAAATTACCACGTTGAACAATATGGATCATCCACCGGCAGGCGAATAGGCCCGCAATGAAAGCAGCTACAAAACCTACCAGTATAGGAAATAAGGTAATTTCACTATTCTGTGAAAAATCACCGGATACAATCTCCAAAGCATTGGCCGCAAGAATAGGTAAAATAACCATCAAAAAGGAAAAACGAGCTACCTCCGTTCTATTATTCCCTAGTAGAAGACCTGTAGCAATAGTAGCCCCAGATCTTGAAACCCCAGGGATAACAGCAAAAGCCTGAGCTATTCCAATTACAAATGCATCGAAATATGAAATGGTTTTATTCCTTACTGGAGCCAACTTAGTTACTGCTAATAATGAAGCCGTTACTAGTAGCATACCTCCCACCATTTTAATATTTCCATTAAATAAAGATTCCACCTGTGCTGAAAAGAAAACACCCACCACCCCAACAGGTATCATGGAGACCATTATTTTGAGTACAAAATCTGTTTCTTTCGATTTTTTAAAACTGAAAAAACTCTTAAATAGAATAACTATTTCCTTCCAGAAAATTATTATTGTACTCAGCACAGTTGCACCATGCACGGCAATTGAAAATGCAAGGCTCTCATGGACATCGATATTCAATAAATATTTTCCTATCTCCAGATGTCCACTGCTGCTTACAGGCAGAAATTCCGTAAGCCCCTGTACCAATCCCAGGATCAAGGCTTCAATCCAATTCATTCAATTTTTTTTAAAGGTTCAAAATGGAATTTCAGTCTTTCAGATCTTTATTTTTTGGCTTCCTCATAATAGCCCAGATCTCAAAAGCGAAACCAGCCAAAACGACTATGGGGGCGAGAGTAATTCTTCGAAAACTAAATATTTCCTCACTAAAAACAGCAGGATCCTCTGATTTTCCTCCTACCATTAATAAAAACCCAATGATGATAATGATAAATCCCATCGCCAGGAATAAATAATTTGTCCCATCAAGGGCAAAATTTTCATCCTGATTAGTTATCTTTCCTTTTGTAGCCATAATTCAATATTAATATTTTAATAAAAAAGGTCCCCTTCCTCCATTCTGAGGTACTTATTAACTGAGAAGAAAGTAGATACCAAATTAAATAATATCCCAAGGAGTATCACTGATAGGAATAAAGCTCCCAGCACCCTAAGATCTTGAATCTTCCATAATTCTACCAATTCCTGTTGAGCCAGATATAGTACCCCAAGAATAAGCAGGACAGCTATTAGTGCTGCTAAGATCCCATGCAAAATACTTCTTGCAAGAAAAGGTTTCCGGATAAAGGAGCGTGTTGCTCCAACCAATTGCATTGTATTAATTAAAAAGCGCTTTGAATACACAGAAAGCCTGATTGTATTATTAATTAAGGTTAAAGCAATAAGAAATAATAGTCCAGAAAAAATCAATATTACAAAACTAATTTTCCTGACATTTTCATTAATCAAATAAATAAGTGACTCATGATAATACACTTCTTTTATCAGGGAAAAATCCATTAGTTCACTTTCAATTACTGCAATACTATCAGCATTAGCATAGGGTGCATATAAATAAATATCAATGGAGGCAAGCAATGGATTGTAGCCTAAAAAATCGATAAAATCCTCCCCAAGTTCATTCTGAAGTTCCTCAGCAGCCCTATCTTTAGAAATAAATTCAGTTGATTTTACATATTCAGAGGCATCAAGATTTTTTTGCAGCTTCCTGACTTCAACCTCTTTAACATTGTCCTTAAGGATGATAGAAAGATTTAGGCTTTCTTTCACATAATCGGATAATAACTGCGCATTTAGAACCAGTAAACCCATTAAACCAATCAGGAACAACACCAGTGAAATGCTTATTATCGATGTGAAATAAGAACCTCTAAGCCTCTTTTTTGTAAATGTAGTACCCCTTCCTGACATCGCGTTTTCAATAAAAATGCAAATATAGCAATAATGCATGAATCATTGCATACACTTACAGATCAATTAAAAACCAACTTTTCTAAGTTTAATCAATAAATTCTACCCAATTGTATAAATCAGGTTCATCACCCAACTGAATTCCTCTTAACTTGTTGTACAATTTAAGGGAAATGGGGCCAGGCTCCTCATCTGTATAATGATAGGTTTTATTGGTGGCAGGATCAAAAATATTTTTTATGGGACTGATGACAGCTGCTGTACCACAGGCGCCTGCTTCATCAAAGCTTTCCAACTCTTCAACGGGGACTTTCCTGCGTTCTACCTTGAGCCCTAAATCCTGGGCCAGTTGTACAAGGGATTTATTGGTTATAGAGGGTAATATCGATGTGGACTCTGGGGTAATATAGGTGTTGTTTTTAATTCCGAAAAAGTTTGCAGGACCACACTCATCAATATATTTTTTCTCTTTTGCATCGAGGAAAACAATGTTTGCATAATTATTATCATGTGCATGCTTTATGGCCGTGAGACTACCCGCATAATTTCCACCTACTTTGATATTTCCTGTGCCTAAAGGAGCAGCCCTATCATGATCTCTGCATATGATCATGTCAAGGGGCTTTATTCCACCTTTAAAATATGGTCCCACAGGAGTTACAAAGATCATAAATAAATATTCAGTAGTCGGTTTTACACCAATTTCAGGACCAATGCCAATAAGTAAGGGCCTTATGTACAATGATGCCCCCGAATCGTGGGGTGGTACAAATTCTTTATTCAAACTTACCACCTTCCAAACCATTTCCTTAAAGAGCTCCTCAGGAACCTCCGCCATCAGAATACCTCTTGATGATGATGCCATTCTTTTCGCATTTTCTCTCCAACGAAATATTCTAATTCGTTCATCCTTCCCACGGAAGGCTTTTAAGCCTTCAAACGCTTCTTGACCATAATGAAGGCAAGTCGCTGCCATATGCAGGTTAATCATTTCAGAATCAGATACCTCAACCGCTCCCCAATCATTATTTTTAAAGGTGCACCTAACATTATAATTTGTTTTGCGATATCCAAAAGGCAAACTATTCCAGTCCATATTTCAACTTTTAATGTACGATTTAAGAAGTATATTTTCAGAATATAAAGTTAAAATAAGCTTCTGTTTTAACAATATATTTTGATGTGTTATTTAACTATTTTCCATCAATTGGAATACCATTTTCAACTGTTCATCTTTATCCACCTCTCTTAATTTTTTTGCTGTTTGGGTAAAAAAAACATATTCTCCGATTAGTGTTGTCTGATAAACTTTCCATTCTGCCAACGAATCAATTCTATTATTCTCTTTTAGTTCTTTGAATAGTTTCATGGAACTATCCTTATAATCTTTTCGGCCTAGATATTCCAAAGTGGCGTCACAAAAAATCTTTTCCGAAAGGGTTTTTGGTTTATATGGATAATGTGCTGACAATATCAAATTACAAATGGTAGTAATTTGTTTATTTGAATAACCAGAATCCATTAAGATCTCTTTTGTAAACTCACAGGCTGAATTTCCAGCATCTTTGTAATTCAATAAAAACCCAATATTGTACAGTGATATTGATGTTTTTAAAAGAAGCAAATCCTCTGAAGATATATCCTCCTTTTCTCCCAGTACATCAATCCTATCATTAGTTCTCTTAATAAACTCAGGATTGTGAAAATAAAAACTCGATGAATTTTCCTCTTCAATTTTTTTGATAACCTTATCCTCAACATCTAACATTTTGAGAAACTGCAATTTGGTAAAAAAGTTATCATTGGGCATTCCTTCATCTCCAACAAATTCAATTTTAAGATTCTCAACAAAATACATATCAATCTCACCTTTGTACTTAACCGGCATTTTTCCCCTATGCTTACAGTCAAAAAAATCCTGTACCTTTTCATAGGTTGAACCGGAAATATTTATTTTTCCGGCTTCGCCAGATGATTCCATCCTGCTGGCTGTATTCACCGTGTCTCCCCATATATCATATGACAATTTTTTATGCCCAACAACTCCGGCAATTACTGGCCCTGTATGAATCCCAATACGAATATCCCAGATTTTTGTGTGGGTTAAGTTGGCCTTTTCATGCATTTTAACCATATATTGCTTCATTTCCAGTGCAGCCATAACTACCTCCACCGGGTTGGTTCGGTTCTTTTCTGGAATTCCTCCAGCACACATATAAGCATCACCTATGGTCTTGATCTTCTCAATATTGTATTTCTCTACAACTGTATCAAAATAAAGAAAGAAATGATCAAGCTGGTCGATCAATGTTTCCGGATTCATTTGCTCAGCCAACTTTGTAAAGCCCTGAATATCAGAAAATAAAACCGTTGCCAGTTCATATTTCTTTTTGGATACACTACCCTTGACTTTCAACTCATCAGCTGTACCTTTTGGTAAAACCTTTTCCAATAGATTCTCAGATTTGTCTTTTTCCTGAACCAATTCATTGGTGCGATTATTGATAATTCTCTCCAAACGAAATCTTTCACGGGCAAAGCGATAGCTTACTATTTTTGAAATCATCCTAAAAAATAAAACTATCGTTATTAAGTATATGAGGTAAGCAATTTTCGATCTATAAATAGGAGGAATGATTTTAAACTTAAAGGTACTTTCCGGCAAAGGCTCATTCACCAAATTATTCCGTCGTGCATGAAATACATATTTTCCAAAAGGGAGATTAATATATTCTTTTACTGGCAGGTTCTGTAACTTCCCCCAGTCTTCATCCAATCCCTCCAAATAATATTGGAAGAAATAACCAGATGAATCATTCACAGGAGTCATAAATATTTCCAGAGACCTGAATTTACCCTGAATAACAAATTCTTTTGAAAAAAAAGTATCGTGTTGATCTCCTATGTTATCTGAATGAATTACAGAATATACAACTGAGTCTCCATTTAATATAACCTCTTGTATATCAGGATACTTATCATTAGGAAAAGGGCTTGAAATACTGTGCCCTGGAGTACTGAAGAACAAGGTAGTAAGCAATAAAGTTATGATATTATTAGTTATATTTTTAAGAAAATTCATACCTTGTAAAACAAAATACCCTATTTTATCGTATTTTCAAAAGTATAATATTTATTTAATAGTTAATTAACTCTAGTAACAAAAACATTATGGCAAAAGGTAAAGACACCATTGTTGTTCCACACGATTTTACAGTTGTGGGTGATTATGCACTCGAAAATGCTATGGTCATATCTCAGGCAATGGAAAACCAGATAGTAGTTTTACATATTGTTAAGAGCCAGGCTGAAGTTGCTGAGGCAGAAAAAAAGTGTAAAGAGATATGTGAGAAGGCTTTTGAAGAGCACTTCACAAAGCCCAGGTATGTAGTCAAGGTTGGTAGTATTTTCCATGATATTGGTAATGTAGCCGATGCAGAAAATGCGAGCCTTGTCGTTATGGGTACACACGGTGTAAAGGGAATGCAGAAATTAACCGGAAGTTGGGCATTGAAAGTAATAGTTAGTTCTAAAGTTCCATTCATAATTGTTCAGGGACGTTCCAGATCAAAAAGTTTTGACAAGATTGTATTCCCCATTGATTTTCGTTTTGAAAATAAAGAGAAAAACTCATGGGTCAGTTATCTTGCCAATTACTATAAAGCTAAGTTTTATTTCTTCAAGCAAGATGCATCTGATAGATCCTTTAAAGCAAAAGTGCAGAGCAATACTCTTTTTGCAAAAAGGTATTTTAAGTCTAAAAAAATTGATTTTGAAATCCACTCAGCTCCCGGGAAAAAGAAATTCTCCCTTGAAACAATCGATTTTGCCAAGCAAATTGATGCAGACCTTGTATTAGTTATGACTACTGCAGACATTGGTATTGCAGACTATATGTTGGGTGCAAATGAGCAACAGATCATAGCAAACAGTGAAAGAATCCCTGTAATGTGCGTAAACCCAAATCCAGAATTGCGGAAGGCAGGCAGCTTTTCAGCAATGGGTGGATAAAAAAACTAAAAAAAAGTTGCATATTAAACAAGGATTTTACATCCTTGTTTTTTTTTGACTATAATCTAAAAGTATGAAGTTAATATTTGCTACTCAAAACAAACACAAGATAGAAGAAATAAAACCAGGATTGAACCCAGAAGTTGAACTGATAGACTTAAGCGACATGGGATTCAAAGGAGAAGTTCCTGAGACTTCTGATACACTTGAGGGAAATGCTCTTGAAAAAGCCAACTTTGTTTTTAACAAATACAGTATGAACACTCTTTCAGATGATACTGGACTGGAAGTTGAAAGTCTAAATGGAGAACCTGGAATATTTTCAGCGCGATATGCCGGGGATTCAAAAAATTCAGAGGAAAACATTGAAAAGCTGCTAGATAAACTTAAGGGGAAATCGAACAGAAAAGCACGATTTAGAACAGTTATTGCTCTGATTTTAAATAATAAGGAATATCTATTTGAAGGCATTGCAGAGGGCGAGATTGTCGAGAATAGATCTGGTAATATGGGTTTTGGATATGATCCTGTCTTCCAGCCATTGGGATATGATAAAACCTTTGCTGAAATGACTTTACAAGAAAAAAACGAGATAAGCCACAGGGCAAGGGCTCTTAAAAAGCTAACTGATTTTTTAAACAGGCTGATTGACTAACTTCCCTTTTTTAAGAAATCAATGTATCAAGATGGTTTTCGTATACCAATCAATAAAATAATCCGTTTTAAGGGCTACATGTATATTTATACAAAGCCATTCTAAAAATTGGCCATAAATGAGAATAAAGCAAAAGGATAGTAGTTGTAATTTCCATACTTTTTCACGGATCTCAATTATCCTTTTTTTTACATTTTTAAATTTTCCTTCTGTTTCATTTAGCCAGTTAAAGTTAGGTGATTGGCGCGACCACTACCCATACTCCCAAACTATAAGTGTAACCGATTTAGGTGATAAAATTTATTGCGCTACAAACCTGGCTATGTTTTCATTCAATAAAAATGATAACTCACTTGAAAAATTCTCCCAGGTGCAGGGTTTATCTGATATTGACATATCTATAATCAAGTATTCCCCTGATTTTCAAACTTTATTGGTTGCTTATAATAATGGAAATATAGACTTGGTACAAAGTTCTGGAGTTACAAATTTATCCGATATATTCCGTTCTACTCTTCCTGGCAAAAAAAATATTTACAATGCCTTATTTGTTGGTAATCTTGTCTATCTGAGTTGTGATTTTGGAATAGTAGTTTTAGATATTGAAAAGATGGAGTTCAGAGACACTTATTTCATTGGAGAAAATGGGGAGCCTTTACCCGTGTATGAGATGGCTTATTTAAACAACCGCCTATACGCTGCCACTAATACTGGAATTCTTTCAGGTGATATTAATGACCCTTTGTTGGTTGACTATACCCATTGGACCAGGGAAATGACCATACCTAATCCGTATAAGCCTTTTAATGCAATTGTTAGCTTGGGAAGTGACCTATATACCAATCAAACTAATACTAATAATTCCATAGATTCTGTATTTAAATATAGTGGTGGGTCCTGGGAGTTCTTTACGCACTCAAATGGTGAAAATCATGCCTTAAATACCGGAAATGGCAAATTGTTATTAATAGGAAATAAATTATTAAATATTTATGGAGGATCTTCCATCCCTGAGAAGAATATCACTGATTATGGTTGGGGAGAGATTGATCCCAGGTATGCCCTTATTTACAACTCTGAGACACTTTGGATATCTGACAATAATCATGGGCTTGTAAAGAGTTCAGATTACAATTCTTTCGAGAGTATATTCCCAAATGGACCTTATCTTAACAATGTTTATTCGATGCATTTTAATCATAATACATTGTGGATATCAGGGGGTGCGCTAACTCAATTATGGAGCAATTCTTTTAAAAATGGAGAGATACATTCCTTCCAGAACGGAGCATGGAAGAGCAATTTTTATTATACAGTTCAGGATATTGTTAATACCATTTCACATCCAACTGATCCCAACCTAATTTATGCAGCCACATGGGGAAGTGGACTACTGGAGATATCTGAATCTGAGATAACAACTACCTATAACGAAGAGAACAGTAGCTTGCAGGCAAATAGTATTGGTAGCTCGAATATTAGAACCTTTGGACTCGTATTTGACAGATACAGTAACCTCTGGGTTAGCAATAGCAATGTTGTAAACCCAGTTTCTGTAAAAACTCCAGCTGGAAGCTGGAAAAGCTATCGTTTTAATGGACAAATAAGCAATATCACATTGGGTGATATGATAGAAACGGATTATGGAGACAAATGGATCTTTGCTCCTAGAGATGGAAAATTATTTATTTTCAACGAAAACCAAACCATTGAGGATGAGTCTGATGATAAATTTAAAAGAATCTCGTTGGTAGATCAGGATGGGAAAACTTATCAAATCATTAATTGTATTGCGAAGGACCTTGATGGCAATGTTTGGGTCGGAACAAATCAAGGTCCACTGGTTTTTTACAGTCCCAGTGATATTTTATATGGAGGGAATACCATTGCCCAGAAAGTAAAGATACCAAGAAATGATGGTAGCGGTCTGGCTGATTATCTATTGAATACGGAAGAAATTACAACCATTATCGTAGACGGGGCAAACCGCAAATGGTTTGGCACAAAGAATGCTGGGGCGTACCTTTTCTCTGAAGATGCCACTAAGGAAACTAACAGTTTAGATTCGGAATCCAGTCCCTTGCCTTCTAACTGGATAACTTCTATTGCAATAGACCCTAACTCTGGTGAAGTATTTATCGGAACAGATTATGGAACTCTTTCATATAGAGGCGCAGCTACCGAATCAACTGATGATATGAATCAGGTTTATGTGTTCCCAAACCCGGTGCGAGAAGATTATTATGGTCCCATAACTATAACTGGGCTTGTTAACGATGCGGATGTTAAAATAACAGATATCAGTGGCAATCTTGTAAGTATACCAGAAGTACTGGGTGGACAGGCCATTTGGGATGGGAACAATCAAGGTGGAGAAAGGGCAAAGACCGGCGTTTACATAGTGTTTATCAGTAATAAAGACGGAACAAAAACTTTTATTACTAAAATCCTGCTTATTAATTAATCTTCATCAACAATCAGACTTGAAATACGTTCAATCTGTTTTTGTTTATTAACCTCACGAAGATTTCGTGCTGTTTTGGTAAAATATTGGTGCCCAGAAATAAATTTTACCTGTAACTTATTCCAATCATTCAAGGTACCAATTATATTTTGCTCATTCAGCTCTTTAAACAGGGTATTTGATACAGGAATAAAATCACTTCTTCCTAAATAATCCAGATCGGCATCACAAATAATTTGTTCCAGCAGGGTTTTTGGCTGCGGAGGCAACTTAGTTGCCATAATTATTTCACAGATCTGGTCAATCATTTTAATGGAATATCCATATTTTGGAAGAATCTCACGAGCTAATTCAGTACCATGGAATTCATGTTCATCATATGATATAGTATGTCCAGCGTCGTGAAATAAACCAGCTGTTTTTAAAAGTAAAATTTCCTCATCTGTAACACCTTCAGCCCAACCAATAAGTTCAACCTCAGTGACTACATCAACTGTATGCTTTACATTATGGTAATATAGGTAAGATGGCAATTCCTTTTCAAGTTTATCTAGAATAATCTCCTGCATATCAGAAAATTGGATCAGGCCAAACTTAATCTGGAAGGCTTTATTTATTTTAAGCCCCAATCCGTTTCTTGAGAACTTAGGTTTTATCCCCTTTACTTCATATAAATCAATTTCGCCCTTATATTTTACAGGCATTCTTCCATAATATTCACAACTGAAAAATTCCTTGATAAGCTCATAGGTCATAACTGATATTATAACCTTCCCCTCTTCCCCATTTGATTGAATACGACTGGCTGTATTCACTGTATCCCCTTTAATATCGTAGGTGATTTTTTTCTTTCCCGAAAATTCTCCAATGACCGGTCCAGTATGTATGCCAAATTTAATTTTCCATATCTTTTTACTTCGTCCTTTAACTTTTCTTTCATATTCATCAAGAAAGGATTTCATCTGTAGAGAAGCCAGAACAACTTCTATAGGATTTGTAATGTTTTTTACCGGAATTCCTCCGGCACTCATGAATGTATCACCTATTGTCTTGATCTTTTCAATGTTCAGCTTTTTTGATATGGAATTAAATTCATAGAATATCTCATCAAGCTCATCCAGAAGGGAATCTGAATCGATATCTTTTGAAGCGGCTGAAAAGCCATGAATATCGGTAAAGAGAACTGTCGCCATTCTGAATATCAATGTTTGCGACTTCTCCTCTTTCTTTAGTCCGGAAAGCTGGCCTGGTTTTATTTGAGAAAGTAAGGAATTCAGTTTTTCATTGTCTCGACTAATTTTTTCACTCAGGCTCTGAAGTTCTTTTAATTTATTTTTGAGATTTTGATTCTGTTTTGCCAATTTGGCAACCCTTCGAATTAGTTTATCTTCTTTTTGATGATCCATTCGGTATAATAATGAAATGTAGAAACACTTTATGTGCACCCTAAATAATTTCAGGATTAATAACAAAGGCCGTATCTTTAAACCATAATATCTTTTTACGGTTTTGGAAGCAATTTGTTTCCTGTTAATACTCTGCTATGATTTACAAGACAAAAGGCATTGTTTTACATCATATTAAATATGGTGATAGTGGAATTATTGTCTATATGTATACCCGGGAACTTGGCCGACAAACTTTCATGATTCAGGGTGTTCGTAAAAAGAAGGCTACTACCAAAATAAATATGTTCCAGCCACTGTACCAGCTTGATCTGGATGCCTACTATAAACCCGGCAATACTATGCATCGCCTCAAAGAAGTCAAGAACTCAACTCCATATATTAGTATTTCCAATAATATCTATAAAAATAGTATTGTACTATTCCTGGCTGAGATATTATACAAGAGTCTTCAAACTGAAGAACCCAATTATCCATTATTTGATTTCATTGGCGACTCGCTCATGACCCTTGACAAAACGGAGATTGGATTTTCTAATTTCCACCTACTGTTCTTACTAAGGTTGTCTGATTTCCTTGGTTTTCACCCGAACACAAGTGAAATGAAAGAACTTAATTACTTTGATTTAAGGGAAGGTGTTTTCAGCACTTTCCGACCTGAACATCCATTTTATATGGACCCAAGGCAAAGCAAAATACTCACTGACTTAATAAACCTTGATTTCGGGTCTTTAGCTGCCTATAAGCTTAGTTATGCTGATAGAAATATTTTCCTGGAACATATGCTGGACTACTATCAGTTGCATGAATTAAACCTAACACCAATTAAATCTTTTAAAATACTCAAAGAAATATTTCATAGCTGAAAAAAGTGAGGAGTATTTGTAAATGACTATTTTTGATTCAAAATAATAAGGATATATGCCCCTGATTCCCTCCATACTTAATTGGCTAAATGTAAAAAGACTTCATCAGATAAACCTTTTTAAAGAGTACCCGAATGAAGTTCAAAAAGAAGAACTTTTAGGATTAATTGATGAAGCAAAAGATACCTGGTGGGGAAAGAAATATGGTTTTGCTTCCATTAGTAATCATGAGCAATTCAAATCCAGGCTGCCGATTCAAACCTATGATAATATTCAAGATATAATCGGGAAATTACGTAAAGGTGAAAAAGATCTGGTCTGGCCCAGGGACATTAAGTGGTTTGCTAAATCGTCTGGTACAACAAGTGCAAAAAGCAAATTTATACCAGTAAGCCAGGAATCACTGGAAAGATGCCATTTAAGAGGCCCCAAAGATGCACTGGCTATCTATACTTCCAATAATCCTGAGACAGGTGTTTTTGCTGGAAAAGGACTTACCCTGGGAGGTAGCCATAGTATAAACAACTACTCTAACCAATCCTATTACGGTGACCTCTCAGCCATTATGATAGAAAACCTTCCTTTTTGGGCTGAGTTTATCAGAACTCCTAAAGCCAAAATTGCACTGATGGATGAATGGGATAAAAAACTATCAGAAATTGCCCGAACCACAATTCAAGATGATGTAACTAGTATTGCAGGGGTACCCTCCTGGAACCTGGTACTTATTAAATATATTTTGGAAAAAACAGGAAAAAATAACTTACTTGAGATTTGGCCAAATTTGGAGTTATTTATACATGGGGGTGTGAACTTTGAACCCTACCGAAGTCAGTTCGAAAAGTTAATTCCTACCTCCCGAATGAACTATATGGAAACGTATAATGCTTCAGAAGGTTTCTTTGGTATACAAGATGATCCAAATGAAAAAGACATGCTCTTGATGTTGGACTATGGCGTGTTTTATGAGTTTATTCCTATGGATAAAATTCATGAAGAATCTCCTCCAACTTTATCAATTGGAGAAGTAGAAACAGGTGTAAATTATGCCATCCTTATTTCCACGAACAGTGGCTTATGGAGATATAAGATTGGCGATACTATTATTTTTTCAAAACTTTATCCTCACAAATTCAGGATTTCTGGTAGGACAAAACATTTCCTGAATGCATTTG
Source organism: Bacteroidales bacterium (assembly GCA_033791445.1). Lineage (GTDB taxonomy): Bacteria > Bacteroidota > Bacteroidia > Bacteroidales > VadinHA17 > JANTGF01. Next base: position 18,037 of record JASJGS010000018.1, read on the forward strand.
GTGAAGAGATAATAATAGATAATGCAGAAAAAGCACTAGGAATTGCCTGCAAGAAAACAGGTGCTCAAATAAATGAATATACAGCTGCACCGGTATACATGGGTGACAAACAGCAGGGCACACACGAATGGCTTTTTGAATTCAACAAAGAACCATCTGACCTGGAATATTTTACTGATGTACTTGACCATGCCCTGATGTCAGTAAACTCCGATTACGAGGCTAAAAGGTTTAAGGATATAACCCTTATTAGACCCTATATTCGAAAAGTAAAAAAGGGAGTTTTTTATAACTGGTTTAATAATAAGGGGAAACTTGGCGGGCAGAATAAAATGCCCAGATTAAGCAATGACAGGAAGTATGTAGAAGAACTATTAAAAATAAATAATAGTCTTACTTGAAAGTATTTTAATTCAATTATTGACCTATTTTTGCTGTCCAGGAATTATCAAAGGAAGAAAAAACGATATCTCCAAAAAAAATCGTATTTTTAGTTGATCAGTAAATAAAAAATATCATTATGCACATTGCTATTGCCGGAAATATTGGATCGGGAAAAACAACCTTAACAAGAATGCTTTCGAAGCATTACAGGTGGGAAGCTCATTTTGAAGATGTAGATGACAACCCCTATCTAAATGATTTTTACGAAGATATGCAGCGTTGGTCTTTCAATTTGCAAATATATTTTTTGAATAGCCGTTTTAATCAAATGGTTGACATTCAAAAGTCGGGTAAAACTGTTATTCAGGATCGAACTATTTATGAAGATGCTTTTATTTTCGCCCCAAACCTGCATTCAATGGGCTTAATGTCAACTCGTGATTTCGAAAACTATTTTACGCTTTTTAGTCTCATTAATTCATTGATTAAACCGCCAGATTTAATTTTATACCTGCGTGCTTCTGTACCAACTTTGGTAAATCGTATTCAAAGCCGTGGAAGAAAATATGAAGATAGCATACGGCTTGATTACCTGAAAAGATTGAATGAGCGTTACGAGGCCTGGGTGGAAACCTATAATCTTGGCAAACTACTTATTGTTGAAGCCGACCATTACGATTTTCCAAGCAATCCTGATCATCTGAGTGAGGTAATTGATAAAATTGATGCGGAAATTCATGGCCTGTTTTAGATCGCTCATTATCAGCGTCATGACATGATACACATACTGTTAGTTGATAATAATGACTCTTTTACATACAATATTCTTGAAGCACTAAGAGCAAACACACTTGCAAAAGTTGATGTCCTGAGACAAAATCAAATTGAATTAACTCAGGTTGCAGAGTACGATAAAATAATTCTTTCCCCTGGCCCTGGACTACCTTCCGATTTCCCATTATTGTATCAAATCATAGATGAGTTTAAGTCCAACAAGTCTATATTAGGAATTTGCCTGGGACATCAGGCAATTTGCTCATATTTTGGAGCTAATCTCGTGAAACTTCCAATAGTCTGTCATGGACAATCACATGAGATAAATGTAAACACAAACTCAAAGTTATATCGAAATCTTCCGGAAGATTTTAATGTGGGCCTCTACCACTCCTGGGCTGTCGATACATCGGAGTTTCCTCAGGAATTAGAAATTACAGGGATATCTGATACACAAATTATTATGTCTGTTGCACATAATAGATATGACCTGCATGGTATTCAATTCCATCCGGAATCATTTATTTCTGAGCATGGGGCAGAAATATTGAAAAACTTTATAAGGTCCTAATATGAGTCATCAGGAATTTATACAGAAAACAAACTATTATTCTAATTTGAATATCCCCTTTTTGTTTGTGGTTGATTTCGAACAGGAAAAACCTTTTGTATGTGAGTTGAGTCAGGCAAAGGAGCTTGGATTTTTCTATTCTGTAAATGGAAATTCAAATATATCAGATACTTTTTCTGAAGGAACATCAAGCTTCAAAATGCAAATTGATCCTGTCAATTTAATGCAATATTCGACTGCATTTAATACTGTTAAACAGAATATTATTGATGGAAATAGCTATTTGCTCAACCTGACCTTTCCATCAAAAGTACAGTTAAGCCTATCATTTGAAGATATATTCAAAAATGCCGAGGCTCCCTATAAATTATTGCATAAAGATTTTGTGGTTTTCTCCCCAGAATGTTTTATCAAAATAATAGGTGGAGAAATTTATTCATACCCCATGAAAGGAACTATTGATGCAAGCATCCCAGAAGCCAGGAAAATAATCCTGGAGGATGAAAAAGAACTCTGGGAACACAATACCATAGTTGATTTAATTCGAAACGATCTTTCCATAGTCTCCACAAATGTGAAAGTTTCGAAGTTTAGATATATAACAACAATAAGGACCCATAAGAATACATTATTGCAGGTGAATTCTGAGATAAAAGGGCAGCTCCCAAAAGATTGGAAGAGTAATATCGGAAACATTTTATTAAAACTTCTTCCTGCAGGTTCTATAAGTGGAGCTCCGAAACAAAAAACTATTGAAATCATTAAGGAGGCAGAGGGAGTGAAAAGAGGTTACTATACCGGTGTATTTGGAATTTTTGATGGAAATAATCTGGATAGTGGAGTAATGATCCGGTATATGGAAAAAACAACAGACGGATGTCAATTTAGAAGTGGAGGTGGAATTACAGCAATGAGTAAAGAAAACAAGGAGTATAACGAACTAATAAATAAGGTATATGTACCCTTTGTTTGAGACAATCAAAGTTTTTGACGGTAAAGCATATAACCTTGAGTGGCATCAATGGCGCCTTGAAAAATCATACAATTCATATTATGGTAAGAACATAAAATGCAAGTTAGCTGATATTATTTCTATTCCTGAGGAAGAAAAAACCGGATTTATTAGATTGCGGTTTAATTACAACCAAACCGATTACAAACTTGATTTTGAACCTTATGAATCTCGAAAGATTTCATCATTAAAACTTATACTGGATGATGCCATTGATTATTCTCTAAAGTATTCTGACAGAACTTGTTTTGCCAGGCTCCTGGCCCAAAAGAAAAACTGTGATGACATACTTATTATTAAGAATCACCTGATAACAGATGCCTCATTTTCTAATATCGCTTTTTATGATGGTGAAAGATGGAAAACCCCAAAATTGCCTCTTTTAAAAGGAACGTGCAGAGAAAGATTGATTTATGAAAGTGCAATTTACGAGGAAGATATTGAAGTGAATGAACTGTTTAAGTTCAAATCTTATAAGTTGATCAATGCCTTGCTTGATATTCATGATTCTGAAAGCCTGGATATTTCTACTATCATTTAAACCAATCTAAATATTAGAAATCCTTGGTGACAAAGTCAAGCCTCCTAAAGAATAAAGTGTTTGCTTAATTATGTTATTTTTGTTGAACTGAACCAATTTAACCATGGACCAGCAAGATATCATACCAGAAAAAACAGGGAATGAATCAAGAAAATGTCAGAACTGTGGTCATGAGGGATCAGGAAGTTTTTGTTCGAAATGCGGCCAGAGTTTTGCTGACATAAATAAACCCCTTAAAACAGTAATTTCCGAGATTTTAGATGTTTTTGATTTTGATCACAGAATTTTCCATTCAATAGTTCCTTTTTTATTCAAGCCTGGTTTCCTGGCAAGGGAGTACCTTTTAGGAAGGCGAAGAAAATACATCTCTCCCTTTCGGTTATACTTTTTGTTAAGCCTGGTATTCTTCTTCCTGGCACAAACAACTAGTAAAAAAGTTGCAGAAGAACAGGATACAAACTGGATAAATATTACTGATGATGCAAATGAAGTCATCTCTGCGAATGACTCCTTGGCCATTGAACTCCTGAAAAACGATTCAATATTTGCTCCAAAAAATGATTCCATAAACACGGCAAAGACTATCAGAAGAGCCAAAATAAACAAGCGTTTAAGGGGTTCTGCTGTGGATGCACTATCAAATAAAGATGTTTTTGTTCAGAATTTCTATCAGTCAATTTCATACATACTATTTCTTTTGATGCCAATTTTTGCTCTATTGTTAAAATTGCTTTATATACGAAGGCGAGTATATTATATAGAACACCTGATATTTTCTATAAACATGCATTCATTTGTTCTTTTGATACTCACTGTAATTATTCTCCTAAGCCTGATTATCGGTGAAAAAGATGGATATGTTCTCCTCCTGCTTTTAACCATTCCGGTTTATTTCGCAGTCGGAATGAAACAGTTTTATCAACAGTCTTACTGGAAAATTATAATTAAAGAAATAATCCTGATGTTTTTATATACCATCATCTTAATTATTTCAGTGGGAATTGCAGGGATTTTCACATTGTACTTTTTGTAAGTTAACCCGCTATTTAAACTTATACCCAATTTAGGCATTACTATGAAAAGATTCCACATTCTCAGTATACTATTAATATGCTTCCTATCATTTAATATGCTATTCTTGTTGGATCTTAATGCCCAGGAATCAAAGTATATAAGCGAAATAAATCAGTATATTGAAAACACAGAAATATTTGAAGAGAACCAAATAGAAGGTCATTCAGTCTGTATTCCTTACAAAACAATTGAGGAGGCCCTGAATTTTCAGAAATTAAGTTCCGGAAATTATTTATCACTGAATGGTGAATGGAAGTTCCATTATGCAGAAATTTTTGAAAAGACCCCTACTGATTTCTATCTGCCAAAATTTAATGATAAGAAATGGGCAACAATAGTGGTACCTTCTAATTGGGAAATGCAAGGTTTTGGAGATCCACTTTTTCGAAATATATCTCAACCTTTTCAAGCCAACCCACCTTTTGTACCCAAAGAATACAACCCTACAGGCAGCTACCGTAAAGCGTTTACAGTACCAAAATCCTGGAAGGGTAGAGAAGTGTTTTTAAGAATGGAAAAAACCGCCTCTGCCTCGTTTGTCTGGATTAATGGTAAAGAGCTTGGGTACAATGAAGGAGCCCATGAGCCTGCAGAATATAACATCACAAGCTACTTAAAGCCAGGCAATAACACTATTGCCGTAAATGTATTAAAATATTCTGATGGGGTTTATCTTGAAAGTCAGGACTATTGGAGACTGGCAGGGATATTCGATGATGTATGGTTGTATGCTACACCCAAGTTACAACTTTTCGATTGGTATGCTACCACCAAGCTTGATGCAAATTATGAAAATGCAAATTTAGACCTACAAATTACCTTAAATAATCATTCAACAGACCTAAAAACAAATCAAATTGTACGTGCAACTTTATTTGATAGTTCAAAAAACAGGCTTATGAGCTTTGAGTCAGAAAAATTAAATATAAATGCTGAAAATACCCAGACAATCAAGTTGTCTACAATAGTACAAAACCCATTAAAATGGTCTGCTGAGGATCCAAACCTTTACCATTTAACTATGGAATTAATCGATCAAAATGGAAAAACCAATCAGGTTATTGCAGGTAGAATTGGATTTAAAGAAACTGAAATCCGACATCAGGTTTTCTATTTAAATGGAAAAGCAATAAAACTAAACGCTATTAACAGTCATATGCAACACCCTATATTGGGACATGCTATGGATGAAGAAACAATGCATAAAGACTTCAAACTTCTAAATCAATTCAATATTAATAGTGTTCGAACATCCCATTATCCTCCCAGCTCAAAATACCTCGACCTGGCTGACGAATACGGAATTTATATAATTGATGAGACTGGTGATGAGGCTCATGCAACAGAGTATATTTCAGAGGATCCGGCATGGGAAGCAATGTATCGTGAAAGAGCACGAAAAATGGTGCTGCGCGACAGAAATCATCCAAGTATCTTGGTTTGGAGCGCTGGGAATGAAAGCGGAGAAGGGGAAAATATATGTGCTGTAATTGAGGAAGGTCGAAAATATGATCCTTCACGCTATTGGATGTATGGAGGCAATGCCTTTTCTCATCCTTGCGAAGATATAATTGGTCCACGATATCCAACTCCCTTTGAGCTAAAATTACAGGTTGGAATGATTTCAGAAAGTGTTGATCCAAGGCCTTCATTTATGGATGAATATCTTTCTGTAGCCGGGAATGCTGGTGGTGGCCTTGATGAGTACTGGGCAGTAATTAATGACTACCCCAGGATTATGGGAGGAGCTATCTGGGATTATGTAAGCCCAGGACTGCTGGAACCTGTTCGTAAATTAATAGATTCTTCTATTAACAATGTACCGGCCCATATTATGGGACGAGCCAAATTGGTGGATGGCCATATAGGTAAAGGAATTGATCTGAATGGTCACGACCAGTGGATTGAAATCTATCAGGATAAAAACTTGGAAATTGAAAGCGAAGAGTTAACGATATCATTATGGATATTCCCGAGAAGCTTGATGAAAAAAGGTGGGACATTGCTAACCAAGGGGAATTACCAGTTTGGCTTACAACAAATAGGTACTGATTCAATTGACTTTTATATTTATACTACAAGAAAAGAAGTTATTCGGGCTGCTTTACCAGAAACCTGGGAGCAAAATTGGCACCATGTGGCAGGTATATATAATGGAAAATCTATGACTGTTTATATCGATGGGCAAAAGTCATCTGAAAGAGCAGTTTCAGGAAATTTAAAAAATTTCCCATTCCCTGTAAACATAGGAAGGAATTCAGAAGAGCATGGACAAGAGACCTCCGTATACCTCTGTGATGCGATCATTGACCAGGTTGGCATATTCCAAAAAGCATGGCCTGTTTCCGATTTGGCGACAGCCACCCCTGAAATAATAAGTAATTCTGCAATTTGGCTTGATTTTGAAAATGAAGAAAAGGATGGAGAATTTTACAGTTATGGAATTGGAGCACGCACATATGGTAGCATTTGGCCCGATCGCACCCCACAGCCTGAAATGTGGCAAATTAAAAAATCCGCTAAACCTATTTCCGTTAATTGGAGCGACCCTAAACAAATGGAAGTTGAGGTAACAAACCATCAATTCTTTACGAATACAAACTCTATAAGTGCCCAATGGGATCTTGTAGAGAATGGCATCTCAATTGGTTCCGGAAAATTCGATATTGATGTTGAACCACGAGCGAAAAAAACAATCATACTTCCTGTTAAAAGGCCTAACATAAGCCCTGGTGCAATTTATATGGTAACTATTAGCTTTCATCTCAAAGAAAATACCAATTGGGCTCCTGAAGGCTTTGAAATAGCATGGGATCAACTCGAAATGTCATGGGAAGTTCCTGACAAAGTTGAGAAAACCAGGGTTTCTTCTGATCCATTGGTAGTCGAGGAAAACAAAGACTCCTTAATAATCTCCGGAACAAACTTCTCCTATAGTTTCAGCAAAAAAAACGGGAGATTACAATCCATTAAATTTCATAATAAAGAACTCATTAAGCAGGGTCCCAAATTGAATTTCTGGAGGGCACCTCTGGCTAATGAAACGGATGCCTGGGGCACATACTCTGTAAATGTATTCCCGAAAACTGAGGGATTTGGAAATATGATCTCCACAGGATGGTATGCTCTAGGACTCGACAGGCCGGAATACATACTTGAAAAGATGAAATTTCAAAATGAGACGGAGAAAGTGACTATCCATGTTAAGCAAATTGTATTATTTGGTAATACCTCAAATGCAGGTTTTGAAAATGAATATACTTATACCATTTCACAGAACGGGCAAATGGAAATCCAGCACATTATAATCCCAAATGGCATATTGCCAGTTTGGTTGCCACGTATTGGAACAGAATGGATATTTGATCGGAGCTTAAAGAATGTTGAATGGTTTGGACGAGGGCCACAAGAAAATTACCCTGATAGAAAAACAGGATATAAACTGGGTGTTTATAGCTCCAATGTGGAGGAAATGTTTGAACCATATTTATTGCCAGAGGATTTCGGATTACGAACAGAAAACCGATGGGTAAAGTTAGTTGATGATGAAGGAATTGGCCTAAAATTCTCAGCATCGAATCAATTTAACTTCAATTGTTATAATTATTCTACAGAAAATCTATCGAAAGCAAAATATCCATATCAATTAATGAAATCGGATGGCATTACTTTCAATTTCGATTATCAAACAACCGGAGTTGGTGGCACAGCTCGAAGCGTTTTAAACCGCTATCAGACTATCCCAATATCATTGGTGTTTAGATCAACTGTAATGCCAATAGAAGAGTAAACCTGATAGATAGGTGCGCTTGATTATACAAAAAAAGCGGAGATTACTCCGCTTTTTGCTCCTCATCTTGGACTCCCCCGATACACTATGTGATCGAGGGCAGGAAACCAAGGACCCTCTGATTAATCCCGACAGGTTGGGACTCTAACCAATGTAGAAAAATGGTATTTTCTATTTATTTTTGAGAGCCTGATTTGACATTTCCATAAGAGACTGACTTATATTTTTAGCACTATCCTGATCTTTTATTAGTTGTTCAATAACTCTCCTACTTTTAAGCTTCTTCAAGTATCGCTCTACCCGCATAGTTTCTCCCCTATTCTTTGATATAGCAAAAGCTGCCTCTAAAATCCATGGCCGATGTTTACTGGTATAGGTTCTGAATGGACTGGTATTATGTTCTTCCAGTCTCCGTTTTGGATCATTAGTATAACCGATATAATATCTGTCTGAAGATTTGGAATATAGAATATATAGGTAATACATGATTGAATGAAAAAAAGCGGAGTATACTCCGCTTTTTGCTCCTCATCTTGGACTCGAACCAAGGACCCTCTGATTAACAGTCAGATGCTCTAACCAACTGAGCTAATGAGGAATATTAGGTTATCTTCTTTACTCATTCTTTTGTCCCTAAACATTGGAAC
>JASJGS010000019.1:0-4993 GCA_033791445.1 Bacteroidales bacterium
TGTTGAGTTGAGGAATTACATCTTGGAAGGAGAACGTGGCTATTTGGGGGGAAGGTGTGGAATCAATATGATACATATCATTAGGGTGTCCTTTAGGATGCCCTCTTTGTTTTAACCTCTTATGTATCCCTCAGATATTCAAATATTTATTTGGTTTTAATCTAAAATATTTGTACCTTATTAGTCTTTGTTGTTTGGAAACCATTTTGCCATAAAGTCATCAATTTGAATCAGTCTAAGAATCTCTCATACTAGTATTTTATCTTTATTTTCTAACTAATAAAAATTGAATTATTATGACAAATGTAGAAATTGTTAAGCAAGGGTATTCTTATTTTGCCACGGGTAATGTGGAGGCAGTATTAACTATATTTGATCCTGCAATTGAATGGCACGAATGCAAGGGTATGCCTTTTGTGAAAGACGATGGCGTTTTCAAAGGGCACGAGGCAATAGTGACTAATGTATTCATGAATCTTCCGGTTTACTTTGACGGGTTCAATATTGCAGTAGATCAAATATTTGGAGTAGATGATAAAGTGGTAATGGTAGGTTACTACCAGGGTACAAATAAAGCTACTGGTAATCCTTTTAAAGCAAATGCAACCCATGTATGGACAGTAAAGGATGGAAAGGCAGTTCATTTTTTCCAAGCTGTAGATACTGTTACAATTGTCAGTTAAAAAACTAACATCAACAAACAATAATTGCCGATAGAGGCGAATTATACTAGTATCCGCTTACTTTCATTTCTCTAGGGGTGGGTGGGGTCAAACTATGCCTTAATTACCGTGACCTATATCCAATTTATCGACGATCTATATTTGGTTGAGGAAATACATCTTGGAGGGAGATCGTGACTCTGAGGTGGAAGGGTTACCTGGTTTAATTTAGTTTTAAGATACCCTCTGCTGGTGAATTGTATCATCCTTCCTTTTTTAATATCTTCGTCTGCAGGGAGAACTTAGCGAAGCGGTCTCACGAACAAAGTGAGTAAACTACGTTTAGCTCCTCATTAGTGTTCATTTCTCTAAGAATAAAATAACATAAATAGTTAAATGAAAAAGTTTATACTTATATCAATCATTTTGGTCGCTATTTTTAAAACAGAATCCTACTCCTGCACAATTATCATGGTGTCAGACCTGAAAGTTATATTAGCGGGGAGTAATGAGGATTCGACATTTCCCTTAACCACTCTCTGGTTTGTTCCGGCAACTGATGAGAGCTATGGCCGAATCTGTTTGGGATATAAGATGATGATGAACTCAACTCAGGGAGGTATGAATGAGAAGGGCTTATTCCTTGATGGAAATTCATTAAGTAAACAGGGTTGGGAATCAGATGAAAGTAAAAAGGCCCTATTTGGCTCATTACTTGACAGACTTCTTGCCACTTGTGCCAATATTGAAGAGGTTAAGGAGTTTTTTAACACCTACAATATTCCAGCTCTGGACCAGGCGAGAATTCCGGTGATGGATAGAAGTGGTGAGTCAATGATTGTAGAATGGCATAACGGGAAAGTTATCTTTCTGGAAACAGATAAACCCTACCAGATTGCAACAAATTTTGTTGGATCAAAATATATCGGTGTTGAAAAACCTTGTTGGAGATATAAAAAAGCAAATGAGATGCTTCAGGATAAAGAAGCATTTTCACTTAATACTGTAAGGGATGCACTCGATGCTACACACCAGGAGAGTAAATATTCTTCTACAGTATACAGCTTTATTTGTGATCTGCAAGAAGGTGAAATATATGTTTACAATTACTATGATTTCTCTAAACAAATAAGTTTCAAGCTCAAAGAAGAACTGAGTAAAGGATATAAAGAATATTATCTCAGCAAGCTATTCACCGAGAAGAATGAAGATTATAAGAAATTTATTTCTGAAGGACCTGCAAATATGATAGAATTTGGCTATAACAGGATCAATAAAAAGACTGCAATGATGTTTTTTGGGATGTTAAAATTCCAATATCCCACAGCTTTCAACAGGAATATTGGTATTAATGCTCTTAGTCAACTTGGGGTGCGGCTGACAGGGGAAGGCAAATTAGAAGATGCAGAAATGTTCCTGGAGAGGAATATGAGCGAATTCCCGGATTCTGCAAGAGTGCATTTTGAACTTGCAAATGTTTACATAAAAACAAATAACAAAGAATTAGCATTAGCTGAATACAAAAAAACCCTGGCTATCAATCCGTATCATAAACAGGCTAAGCAGGCTTTAGAGAATTTATTGCATCAATAATATTTTTAAACTGAATAAATTGAGCCACAAAACAAAAACTATATTGCATTAATACTCAGATTAGCCCATTCTTTCAATCCCATTAACCTTGTTGAGCTCGGCCAGCAAGCTGTCCTTCGGTTCCACTAAAGTGAACTTTTGAATCTTCAATAATTTTCGAGATTTTATCCCCGCTGCACATCAAGTAGGACAACCTAGCCATTGATATCCGTGAAGTTCTTCACTACCTGGGTGAGATAACCGGTCAGGTTACTACAGATGAAGTGCTTGGAAATATATTTAAGAACTTCTGTATTGGAAAGTAGCACTTTTTAAAACCCTCCATTTTGCACTATTATTAGTTTTTTTTAATTCTATTATATTTAAAACCAATACGTTTCTTTATTTGTTTTTTGCACCAATGAACTATGATAAGTTTGGTAAAATTTGCCATTATTTGTAAATTGCTTACAATTACAATTAAACCTATTTGAATATGGACTTCTCAGAAATTCCTGCACTTTGGTTCCTTTTGGATTTCTTATATACAATCCTGGTAGTTTTCGTAATTGCGAGGTATCTGTACTATAGGAACAATGGCGAAAAAATCTTCTTTTTTACTTATGTAGTGGTTACAGCAATAGTTTTTCAACTCTGCATTTTGCTGGTTCGGGTGCCCATGGAATTGGGGTTTGCCATTGGGATTTTCGCCATATTTGGAATTATTAGATATAGAACAGCACCTATTAATCCCCGAGAAATGACATACCTTCTGGTGTGTGCAGGTATTGCAGCTAAGAATGGTCTAATGATTGATCAGTTAGAGGTCTATAAAATACTACTCTCAGATTTATTATTGGTGGGATTGATAGCTATCATGGAACATCTACTATTCAAACAGAGAACCATAATTAAAACCATTCTGTATAACAAGCTGGAATTAATTCATGAAGACATGCGCCCCAAGCTTATAGATGATTTAGGTGTCTCTTTTGGAATCCGGAATATTAAAAAGATTCAGGTAGGGAAAATTGATACCTTCAAACAAACAGCTCAAATCAAGGTCTTTTTCCAGGACCCTGAAGGCCAAAATTTTAGTGAAGGTGAATAAGAAGACTTAATAATAAGTCCCTTTAAATCAATACTCTGCCTGGATTATATTTATTAACGTGTATAGAGTAATTATCCAATCTTTTAGTCGATATTGTTTTTGAAATCCTACTTATTATTCAACCAGTGCTCCATTAGCTGCCCCCTGGTCTGCAGCAACAACTGCTATAAAAAATGATCCTTCAACAATGGCAGGTCCATCTGGAGCAGTTTCCGACTGCCGATGAACACCCCATTGCAGGAGGAATCAAAAAAAAGTAATACCTATCTGGTCTCTAACAGAGGAATCTCAATAGCAAGACTATAATTTACCATGGCAGCAACCTTATTTTCCAGTTGGAAATAAAGAGCAGCTTTACCAGCCGGTAGAATTTTCTTGAATTTTTTATAATAGGACTTATTAAGCTTTAATAAATTAGACTGATGATCAAGTGAACCATTCAATAATGCATCAGCTTTTTCATCAGTCATTGTTTCATAATTCGCCGCAAAATCTTTGATAATATTTACCCGCTGTGTGTGTACTTTAAAAAGTTCTGCATTGTATTCATTATAAAGCTCCCAGAATGGATCACTCTCTGCCTCAGTTAGCTCCATATTTTCAGCTATAGCTACTTTCTTTTCTGTCCCTAAAACATCCCTGGCAACTTCCAGGTAATCATCCATGGTTTGAGCAAATACGGGACTGATCATCATAAATAATCCTGTAGCTAATAAAATTGTTTTTGTTTTCATTTTTTAATATTGAATTTAATTATTAATTTACTTTAATTAACTCTTAATATGACTGTTACAGTTTAAATGCAAATCCTACACTTATTGAAAAATACCCCTGGTTGTCCAAATCGCCTGCTTTGAAACCGTTGTAGTATTTACCTGCCACTTTAAGTGCTGTACTATATGACATTTCCCACAATACCCCTATTTCAGGTTTAATAGCGAAATGCCATGGATTTTCCTTTAACCTGTACATACCCATGTCAATGGATCTTTCAGAATACATGGTTCCAATACCAAATCCCACATAGGGTTTCACTGAATTGAAGGCCGAAATGAAGTATTCAGCAGACACAAGAATGGGTACTTCATTTTGATATCGATATTGAACTCCGGAAACTGTTTCAACACCTGAAGTATAAGTGTCATAGTTTTTCTTTTCATAAAAAACGTACCAGCCCACATCAACCCCTACAAAGAGATTATCATTTACCGCATATCTGTACTCAATTAAGCCTCCACGCCAGCTGACCTTAGAAATAAAATCGTTCATGTCTCCAGAAGTAAAGCTTACCCCATAATTAACAGACATATAACTCTCCTGACTGTACCCTTTCGTCGCAAACAAGAGCGAGAAGAATATAGCTATTGTAATTATTTTTTTCATTTTCTATAATATTTTTAAGGTTACTACTTATTTTACATTAAGATATGGTGACTGTTCAAATGCCTGATCAATACCCTGGTTGACACGTGAGGTATTGTAAGCACCACTTAGCAAGCCATTTAATGCTGAAGTCCACACTCTAAGAGGCTCAATATAATCATCTCCATCAGCAACAAGAGTCATCAACATTGTACCTGTAGTATAGGATGAAACAGATGGGTAACCCCATCCCCATCCACAATAATAGGGGTAATACCAGCACCAG
>JASJGS010000020.1:0-10349 GCA_033791445.1 Bacteroidales bacterium
CCGCTATAATTAAGATCAAAGTTCAGAGCCGATTCTGGCAGGAGAAATGGATTGGGAATAGATCTTCCATAGCGGTATGAATAGCGGTTTTTCATGGTTGCGAAACGCACTTTTCTGGCTGCACCTAGTTGAAGAGTCTGAGTTGGATTTATGCTATATTCAAGCTGCAAGCGTGCATTTATACCACCTTTGTTATTATCAGGGAAACTGTATAGGGAATCATTGGGTGCATTGTAGTCGTCAGCACGAATATTACCTAAATACTGATAGCTAAGTCCCGCTTCCAGGTCAAACTTTTCATTGATTTTATATTTGTCTTCCAATCCGATTGAGGTAATAAAGTCGATCATGTTCCTGGGTGTTTCAATTGTGGGATGAACATTGTACTCTTTGTGTTGATCGTATTTATAATACCCTGCTGCTTGCAAAATGTGTTTTTCATTCAAGCTTATTTGATACTCTAAACTGGCTCCAAATGTATTATCATCATAGATACTGGTAAATGAGCTCCGCAGATCCTGGGTGGTATAGGTGGAATCATCATAGCTTCGGAGGTCACTATAATAATTATCATAGTATAGTCGGGTTTTAAGGTAACTTTGAGAACCTAACTTTGTTCGGGAACTAAAATATATGCCCTTTTTATTATAGTCAGGGAATTGCCAGTACCTTGATTTTTGATTTGGATCCATCCCTGTATAGACAGGAACACCTTTTGATGCCTTCTGACTCATTACGCTAATTGCATAATCATCTGTCTTATTCGGTTTAAAACCAGCTTTGAAACTTAACTTGCTATCCTTGCTAAAGGAATTATCTCTTTTGCCTCCGTTTTCCTGCAGGGTAGGTACAAATTTTTGGGATAAAGAAAAATAATCTTTGTTAAGAGTAGAAACTGTTCCCATAATGTAAAATTTCCCTATACGGCCACCCAAATTTAAATTTGTATTCCATGCATTGAATCCATCTCTACTAAGCCTGATTCCGGTAGCTCCATCAAATGAAAATGGTTTATCCGGGGCCCTTGTCACCAGGTTAATTACACCACCCATTGTATTTGGTCCGTAAAGAACAGAAGAGTTTCCGTTTTTGACAGTAATCCCTGCAATATCAAAACTTGTGAATCTTGAAAGATCAACATAGCCGTCATAGATGGTATAAACTGGCACTCCATCAAGATAAACCGGCACCTGACGTAAATCAAACCCTCTGATAGTGACCATGGCTTCATTTTTTGATCCTATAGCCATATAATTTAAACCAGATAAAGTTTGCAGGGCTCCAGCTATATCCTGCTGATTGTAATTATTGATTGTTTGAGTGGAAATGTAATCTGCAGAACTTTCTTTTTTAATGGGCTTGATGGTTACTTCACCTAAGTCATAGCTCATCTTAATATCTGTACTATCAGTATTATTTACTTGAGAATATGAACTTCCTGCAAATCCAAAAAGGTTTATGATGACGAATATGTAAAGTCTAGAATACACCAGATTAATTTTAAAATCGGGCAAATGTATAAAAATTAGGAAATCAATAGAAGATATTATTAAGATCAATTATATAAAAAACCACTTTCTCCGGTTAGGAAAACAGACAGGCCAATGTCTAATTTCTTCGTACAGAGAAAGTGGTATTATATATGTTAACGGTAATTATCTACAACAAATATACCTGCACTACACTAAATTTCAAAAATATTAGGCTGGTAAATGATTTATTGTACTTCATTGATTGATTTTACTGGTTTTGAATTTAGAATCTCCCCCTAAAATGGGGGAGATAATTTATTTCACAATAAGCTGGATTTAGTTTCCAACATTCAATGTGTCGGTCTTTTGTTCTAAAGAATCAATGCTGTATTTATCAGACTTTACAAAGTAGTCTTGTTCTGCCAGACCTTCTTCTGTCATTGTCCAGGTTTTATTAACCATATCAAAGTCCCAGGTACCGGTTATATTGGGAATATTATAGATTATTTCAGTCATATTCTCATCTAAATATATCGATGTTCCTTCAGGGACTTTTAATTTTAGTCTTACATACGGATCTCTCCAGCGTTGTCCTTCTGCAAGTTTAAAGTAAGGGTCGAGGTGAAGCAAAGAATCCCTTTGATTCCAATAGTACTCGAGCTCCCGGGCGTGATTCCATGCTATTTTTGATGTTCGCCCGTGGGATCTTTTCTGGACCTCGAGTTCCACCTCCCCCGATTCACTACTTTCAATGGTAAACCTTGGTTTTCCATAAATTGAACCTGAATTTCTGTCTCTGTAAACCCCATCATTGTCTACCTCAAAATATATAAAATCGCCATCCTCTTCATTTATAGACATATTTGAAGTTTTCAGATAAAGTGTATTTGAATGCAAACTGTCAAGAGTAACTGTGTTAGTTATTTTAGCACTATCTGAGTAGTTAACCCCTTCAAATGCAACCATAGAAGCTAATCCTATCACAGCTATGAACCATACTATAAATGCTGTTAGTCCAACAATTCCGTCTTTTGCCTTAAATCGGAAGATAAGTTTAATACCTCCGTAAATCAGTGCGAACAATGGTATTACAACTGCCAGAATCAGGGCGATAAGTACAAACGGAACACTGCGGGGATCTGTGAATATAGGTAATATGTCTGGCAGATGAAAGCTCGGAATGTCAAGTACATCAGGGAAGAAAAGTGTATTACTGAAAGCCAATACTCCTAAAAAGCTGAGTAAGGCTGAAAATCCGGTTATAATTAATACTACTCCAATAATTATAAGTATGATCTTTAAAAATATTAAGATCACATTACCAATTCCTCTGAAAACCTCATTTACAGCACTGGTTGACCGGGTGTAGGTATCAGAATCTTTAAGTTTACTCAGGTTCCCTTTTACGTTTTCATACTCTACTTTAATTGACTTTTCAATGTTTTTAACGGTAACATTCTCGCCTCTCATTTCAAGTTTCTGGCGTGGTGTTTCTGCTTTTGGAAGTACGATCCAGAGCACAATATAGATCAGACCTGTACCGTAAGCTAACAGCAAGATCAGGAATAGAATTCTGAACCAGATTGGATCTACATTAAAATAGGCTCCCAGTCCACCACAAACACCTCCCAGAACTGCATTGTCCGGGTCGCGATACAACCTTTTTGCTTTGTTTGAGTAGGTAGTCTGCCTTGTATAAGTTACCTCTTCATCCTCCTCAATAATATCTTTTGCCTGACCGAGAATGTTAATCATTTCCTCTACATCTTCCACCTCAATTACCTCTTTATGTCCTGAAGTTATTTGTTCAAATATCTCCCCAATTCGAGCCTCAATATCTTCCATCACTTCTTTCCCGCCATCCATTCCTTTAAAATGATCAGTTAAAGAGTCTAGATATGCACTGAGAATTACGTAGGCGTCCTCATCAATGTGGAAAACGACACCTCCAATTTTTATTTTAATTGTTTTTTTCATTTTTCTAGAGTTAGGATTGAAAAATTGTTAATTTTTCCGGATGAGTTCAATGGCCTTTACCAATTCTACCCAGGAAATATCGAGCTGAAGTAAGAATTCTTTGCCCTTGTCAGTGAGTTCATAATATTTCCGGGGTGGACCCTGTGTGGACTCCTCCCAGCGGTAGCTTAGCAGGCCAGCGTTTTTCTGACGAGTAAGAATTGGGTACAGGGTACCCTCAACCACAATCACTTTGGCCTCTTTCAGTTGCCTGATAATATCTGAGGCATAAACTGATTCTTTTTCAAGGATGGACAATATGCAGTATTCCAGTATTCCCTTCCTCATTTGGGCTTGTGTATTTTCGACGTTCATTTTTATCTCTTTTTAGGTTATACTATTAATTCTGTATTCCTTTACAGGTTCATACGATCTTTAACATTTTGAAATTCTTCTTTCACAGTTTTCCCAATGTTAGAGATGTTTACTGGCTCCCCTTTCATCTCAAGTTTTTGAGTAGCGGTTCTGGCTTCAGGGATTACAATCCATAGGATTAAGTAAATGATTGGTCCCACAAATCCAAATATGAAAATCAGGAATATTACCCTGAATATCCATGGTTCAATCTGCCAGTATGCGCCCATTCCTGAACACACTCCGGCGATAATCCGGTTATCAGGGTCACGATAGATCCTGCGATATCCTGATGGTCCGAACTTCTCTTTCTTTTTGCCATAACCAGAGCTGCCATTCTCCTGGTCGCCAAATTCATCAGGACTGCCAAGTATAATTTTAATATCAATGACATCCTTCATGTCAATTACTTGTTTGCCGCCCTTTATGCGTTCTTGGAACAATTCGGCAATCCGGCTTTCAATGTCGGCCATGATTTCACGAGCTTCTTCTTCGTTGGCAAAATGTGCTTCGATTTGGTGTAGATAGGATTTTAATTGATGATATGCATCGTCATCTATATTAAAAACTATTCCACCTAAGTTAATGCTGTAAGTTTGTTTCATGTGTAATAAATTTAATAACTAGTACTATCCATTGCTTTCTAATATCCATTGCAAAGATATGAAATAAAATTAATACTATGCAATACCTAGTACTAAAAATTTATAACTATTTTTAGAAAAAATTCTTAAAATGCAGTAAATCAGGTAAATAAAATTGCAAAAAAATTCATTTATTTTTTGTTATTTTATAAATTCCTTTAAAAATGACAAAGATGAAGACTACAGGAACAATTTATAAAATGGAAACATCCATACAATTTGACGAAATAGCCATAGTAAATAGAGTACAATATCAATTACCCCTTAGTCAGCAAAAAGTTTATATGAATGATCTTATTGGGAGTGAAGTAACTCTGAATTACGAAGGTGAGATTCATTGCATTCATTGTGGTAGAAAAACCAAGACTTCCTTTTCGCAAGGTTATTGCTACCCATGTTTTATTTCTTTACCTCAAACAGACACCTGTATCCTCCGTCCTGAGTTATGCGAAGCACATCATGGAGTCTCACGTAATATGGAATGGGCTGAACAAAATTGTCTTCAGGATCATTTCGTGTATTTGGCCAATTCAAGTGGTTTGAAAGTAGGGGTTACGCGCCACTCGCAGATTCCCACCCGATGGATTGACCAGGGAGCCTGGCAAGCCATTAAATTGGCTAGGACACCAAACCGATATATTGCAGGCACAATTGAAGTTGAGTTGAAAAAGCATATGATGGACAAAACGAATTGGAGAAATATGTTAATGGATAAGATTGATAGGAGTTTGGATCTGAGGATGCTTAAGGAGAGTACAGCAGAAATACTCCCAGAGGCTATGCAGGATTATGTAAGCCTTGACGATGAAGTTCTTGAATTCCAATACCCGGTTCTGTTTTACCCTGAAAAAGTAAAAAGTATTAATCTTGATAAAACTGCACAGTTTTCAGGGAGATTGACTGGAATAAAGGGGCAATACCTAATTTTTGAGGATGGATACGTAATTAATATGCGTAAATATGGTGGATATTCATTGAGCCTGTCAGTGAATTGATTTTGTTTGAAGGCATTTACACAGAGAAATTGGAAAAAGAAAACAGTGATAATATTGAAAAAAAGAAATTAGGGATTAGCCTAATTTTTCCTGTGGCTTTCCTGCTTGCTATTTGGTTGGTATGGTTTGTAGAAATAACTCTTGACCTTGATTTTTCTAGATATGGGATATTCCCTCGGAAGCTATCAGGCTTAAAAGGCATTGTCTTTTCTCCCTTAATACATGCCGATATAAAACATCTTTTTAACAATTCAATTCCCCTTCTGGTGTTGACTGCAGCCATATTCTATTTTTATAGTAGCTTAGCTTTTCGAATTTTTTTCCTTACCTGGCTTATGGGTGGCATCTGGGTATGGTTTGGAGGACGAGAAGCATATCATATAGGCGCCAGTGGTCTAATATATGGTTTTGCTGCCTTCTTATTCGTCAGTGGTGTTATTAGAAACTATATCCCCTTATTGGCAATCTCTATGCTTGTGGTGTTTTTATATGGCAGTCTTATCTGGGGGATATTCCCAATAAAACCCCAAATATCCTATGAATCCCATATGTTGGGTGCCATTGCAGGTGTTGTATTGGCATTTCACTATCGTAAATTTGGCCCACAACGACCAAAATACAATTGGGAGGAAGAAGAGGAGCTTGAGGATAATGAAGAATCAACAAGCCCTAATGAATCCTAAAATATAATTACCAATTGCCATTGTTTCGATTCTGTTTGAATAGTAATAACATCCTTCACTCCCTCCTCTGCACCAGGAACTGTTAATGATATTTCAGAATTTTGTGTTATTGTTTTAGTAAATGAATTCGAATATCCATCGTTCCCGGCTACTGAAATAGTTACAGCTGAGCCATTCGGGTCAGGGCACTTAATAATTGCACTGGCCACATAACTTTGATTAGGGGCTGGGTTTGAAGGAAATGCCTGGAATGCTTCAATAGCAAGTTCACCCGGTAATTCTATAGTCCAGCTGGATGGTTGGTTGGGATAAAATTCTACTGGATCTAACTTCATTGGAGGATTTCCAGGTGTTGAAACTGTAAACGTTAAAAGATGTTTCGTAGGAGGTGGCTCAACGTATAATAAAAAGGCCATTTTACAAATATTGGTAAGATTATTTTTATTGTGTAATTTACAGAGTTTAGGAATTAGGTCAAATGCTTTTTTACCAACATCCAGGATGGTTTGTGGGTCTTTTACACCTGGAAAAAATTCATGAATCTTTGCTTTATACTGGTTATATAGTTTTTCCGGACTGAGGGTTGCCAGATAAATCCTTCCGGCAAAACTACAGGCATAGTCTGCATATTCACCTAGCTTGTTACATTTTTCTTCATATTGTATTGGTTCCTCTGCAACTTCAGGTACATTAAAATAGTACCAGTTGTTAGATTCAATTTGGCCTGTATAATTATTTTGTCCGATAGGAGGCTCAGAAGTTACCCTTACAGTTGCATTTTTTACTGGTTCACCGCATTTCAAGATTGATATTGCATGCCCGGTAGATGTGATTTCTGAACCGGAGTTTTTATGATTAATTGATTGGATTGGAGATACTGAAAACCCTGTAGCCAAGCCTTCACGTGAATTGGAAAGCTTATGTTTTTGAGACCCAAATATGAAGTTTGAGTTATCAAGTGAGTCAGCATCGATAGGTATGCTGATCTGAACTTCTCCATTGGCAGAAACTGTATTGATTCGAAAAGTAGTTTCCCCGGTCCAATCAAAATTGAAGCTGACACCATTGGGTGCAAATATGTTTTCTGGTAGGTCATCTTTATAGGTTAAAATATAAGGTTCTGTGTCACCAGGGTAAAGGGCAGTTAGAGAAGTTGTAGAAACAGGGTATCCTTCAGCATCCTTAATGCCAGAGTAGGTTAAAACAGTTCCATCTGGTTCTGTTACAACCATTATGGTTGGGTCAGTTGGATTTGTGTAGACCTCAACTGTTTCATTAAAATCATCGCCATTGTCTTGAAGACATCCGGTAGTAAATATAAGAGGAATTACAATTGAAAATAGGGCGAATGTTTTTTTCATAACACAAAGTTTAATAATTGGAAATTTAGTTTAGTATAAGTGGTTTAGTCAGTTGTTGAATGACTGCAGTTAAGATAGAAAAAATAGAACAGAAATGCAAGAACTATAATCAGGGAGGTTGGAAACTTTAAAGTTTGTATAAATATAATTGTAAAAATAGTATATAATATTGTATATATGCAATATTATGCTTATATTTACAATATGGATTCCAGGAAAATATACAACCGGATTGCAATTCTTCGCCATGAGAGAAGGCTTTCCAGAAAGGAATTGGCCGATAGGGTAGGTGTAAATTATCAAACTATTGGCTATCTTGAAAGAGAGGAATACAATCCCAGTCTGGACCTGGCTTTCAGATTGAGTGAGGTGTTTGATTTGCCTGTGACCTTGATTTTCTCAACCAAACCCTTAGAGCCATTAAGCCAGGAATTACTAAATCAAAATTCAAAAACAGGAGGTCATCATGCAAGAAAGAAAAACTAAGTATCCTTGGAGATTGTCTTTAATTATAAACTTCACAAGCGTTGCATTACTAATAATAGTTTTTGAAATACTCAAGAATACTGGTCAGAATAACTGGCTGGTCTTGCTGGAAATTGCATTGCTGGCTATAGCCATAGCAAGCTTTATTTATACTTTTGCAAATACGGGACTTTTTAAGTTTACGCACACCAAATATAGTTCTCTGGATGAAAGAGAAGTTCAGCTTATTAACAGAGCCTTACGCTACTCATATAGCATATTTACAATTCTTGTTCTAGTAATAATATATGTGTACGCAATTATTGAGAACGGGCCGATTGGTGTTGTGATTGCAGCTGGTTTACTGTACTTTGCTCATATTTTGCCTGCTGGGATCCTGGGATGGACCCAAAAAAGGAATTAATATCATGGAAATAACTGAAACACTTTATGTAAAAACCCGTGAAGAATGGCGTACCTGGTTGCAGGTAAACTATAGTTCAGAGCAGGAAATATGGTTGATTTATTACAAAAAGCATACTGGCAAAGCTCGTATCCCCTACGGTGATGCAGTAGAGGAAGCACTCTGTTATGGCTGGATTGACAGTATAGTAAAGCGAGTAGATGATGAAATTTATGTTCAGAAATTTTCTCCCAGGAAACCCAGAAGTGTATGGTCAGTGTTGAATAAGGACAGGGTGGAGAAAATGATTAAAGCTGGTTCAATGACACCAGCTGGATTGGTAAAAGTGGAAGAAGCAAAGAAAAACGGGAAGTGGGAGGAAGCTTATTCAAGGAAGGAAGATGTAGAAATTCCACAGGATCTATCTAACGCTCTTGAAGCAGATAGGAACGCAAATAAGAATTTCGTCAATTTCGCCAATTCCTATAAAAAGATGTATGTTAACTGGGTAAACGCTGCTAAAAAGGAGGAAACACGTCAACGAAGGATTTTGAAGGTTGTTGAAAGGGCCTCTAGAAACCTAAAGCCTGGAATGATGTAATTTCAAGTTGAAATTATAAGTTCCTGAATTCGGATTTATCCCCTCAGTAAAATACAATATATCCTGTGAATAGAATATTCCGGAATAGATCTTTATGATCCTCGAACTACAAAAGAATTTTTTAGACGCATTTAGGTATTGTTAAATATCATAAAGCATTTAATGAAATGTAAGTTCTTTTGTGTTCGATCTCTCTTTTTGTTAAATTTACTTTTTACTTATATATCTCTGTCTATATGAAAGTTCTATTATTACTTGCTGGAGGGGCTATTGGAACCCTTGCCAGGTATTCCTTATCGGGTTTGGCTCACAAAATATATGATGGCGTTTTTCCATTGGGTACTCTAGTGGTAAACCTGGCGGGTTCATTATTAATTGGTTTATTGTGGGGATTGCTTGATACAGGGAGCTTATCGACCCATACCAGAGCATTTATTTTTATTGGGATTTTCGGTGGGTTTACTACTTTTTCAACATATACTTTAGAATCCTTGAATTTATTTAAGGATGGTGATATCAAATTAGCTGTGATC
This sequence comes from Bacteroidales bacterium, assembly GCA_033791445.1. Taxonomy (GTDB): domain Bacteria; phylum Bacteroidota; class Bacteroidia; order Bacteroidales; family VadinHA17; genus JANTGF01. The sequence goes on from JASJGS010000020.1 coordinate 9,528, forward strand.
AATATACTTGCTAATAATATTTTGGGCCTTTTGTTGGTATTTATTGGATTTGTCTCGGCAAGAGGATTATTAAATGTGTTCCGATAAAATTTAATGCAAATGAAACTACCAGAGGAAGGTCTTTTACTTCGGGTTTTTATTGGTGAAGATGATAGTTACAAAGGAAACTCCCTTTGCTCGGCAATTGTATTGAAAGCCAGGGAATTGAATCTGGCAGGTGCCACCGTGCTAAAGGGGGCAATGGGTTATGGAGCCAACAGCCGCATACATACTGCAAATGTTCTTCGACTATCAGAAGATTTGCCACATGTTATTGTAATTGTGGATACTGAAGAGAAAATTAACGAGCTGCTCCCTTTCCTTGATGAGGTGGTTGGTGAGGGATTAATTACAATGGAAAAAATCAAAATCATTAAATACTCTCATTCTAGAAAATAGTATTTTCTTATTGAAATCAAATCAATGAAAGGCTGAAAATGGAAAGAAGAAACTTTATTAAAACTACAGCGACTATGGCTCCATTATTAAGTTATTTTCCTGCATCATTAGGGAATATTTATAGGGAAAAAACTCCAGATAGACTTGAAAAAAGATCACTTGGAAAAACAGGTGAGAAGTTGTCTATTATTGGGTTTGGAGGGATTGTGGTGATGGATGCCACACCAACAGAGGCAGCAAACCGTGTAGCAGAGGCGATTGATTATGGAGTGAATTACTTTGATGTAGCTCCATCCTATGGCGACGCAGAAATTAAACTTGGCCCGGCATTAGAATCATATCGGTCAAAAGTTTTCCTGGCTTGTAAAACAACCGAACGCTCAA
>JASJGS010000021.1:0-10094 GCA_033791445.1 Bacteroidales bacterium
TTTACGCAGAATTAAATAGAATAGAAAAAATGCTGAAACTGATAGAAAGTAGTCAGAACATTTATTTTCTTTTGGACGAGATGTTTAAAGGTACAAACTCAGAAGATAGACATAAAGGAGGTTTTTCATTGATTAATCAATTAAGTAAGCTCAAAATGTCAGGAATTATTGCAACACACGATATTGAACTTGCAAAACTATCGGGGAATAAAATGTTAGTTACAAATTATAGTTTTAATAGTGAGATTAAAGATAATTCAATGATTTTCAGCTATGAACTTCATCCAGGTATATGTAATGATTTTAATGCAAGTGAACTTATGGAAAAAAGTGGAATTAAAATTATATCTAATATTTCAAAGAAGTGAAATCAATTAAAGATACGGCATATAACACCGTATATAAAACATTTGGCGGGAAGTACTAATTTTAAGGTCGGTACATTTAATAAGCTTTGTGACGGTTAGATAGAAAATAGCTCTGAAATGCCAAACGATTCATATACATGACAGTTCAATACCATTAGCTTCGCTGAGCTCGAACAACTAGTTGTTCTTCGGTTCCACTACATCTGCCTTTAGGCAGACAGGGTGGTCTTTTGTATCTTCATCCGCTGTAAGGATTCCCAATCCAAAAAAAATGGTATTGGAAAAGATTTATCAAGATTATTGATGATAGAGAAAGTATGCACGATACATGGCATGATTGGAATAAAGCTTTTGATAAAACTAAACGAGATTTGATTAATCAAGGATTTGAAGTAATCGATATTGTTGTAGATTTGGATGAGTTAACAGAATATTGCAAACTGAGAGGGATAAAGAATGATGGAAGTGCTCGTTCTCAGTTTGTACAAGCAAAGTAGATTATGGGATTTAAGAGAATATCTATTGATAAATATATAAAGCTTCACCTAAAGAATAATCCTACTGAAAATAAAGTGGACCTAGAGAGACGACTTAAGAATGCTTTAAAAGATTATCGAGAAGGAGTCAAATGCTCCTGTGGAAATGACATTTGGGTGATTGGGTCTGCATCTGTCGGAAATAGCTGTTATACATGTATTACTGGAGAAAGCATGCCCGTAGATGACTATGAAATAGAATCAGCAATTACGAAAAGGGAAAATATAATAGGGCAAAGACACATCGGTGAGATTAATCCCAAAAAGATACATGGATTCTTTTATGATGATGGCTATGAGATTAATAGCGATTTAATTAAAAAGCCGACTTTGTGTTTGACTTGTATACATGATGATGATCCAAATGAAGAATCCCTGTGTAATATGAATCGATTTGACCAAAAGGATGATAAGGAGTTTAAGTGCTTTGCATATAAAAAAAATGAGAATTAAGATATTACTTATCCTAACCAATAAATCTAATGAACAAAGAAGAACAACTCAGAAGAACTCGAATTGCATTCTGGATAAATTTACCCATTTGCATAATATCAATGATTATTTTATTTAGATCAGTTGACACTGGTATCTTGTGGAAGATTCTTGCATCCTCTTTAGGATTTCTTGGATTTTTAGGACTGACAATTTTAGTTTTTAGACAAATGATTAAATTACAGAAAGCGGGTTGATATTCGGATGTAGATTAATTATGAAATGCACGACGGTACAACAATAAATATACGTATGCTGTGGGCTTGTAGGTTAATTAAACTTTTATACATTTAATCAAAAATAATAACGGCTTGATAAGTTGGAAGCTAGTAAATCCCAGCCTCCGCATATTATCAACGGTACCAGTAATTTAAACAAAGAAATATGACCAAAGCAATTAGAGTTTACTACTTAATGATTATTCTGCTTGGCTTGATGCTATCAAGCCAAGTATGTGGACAAGATATTAATATAAAAATTGGATTAAGAGATAGTATTAAATCCGAAATACTTCATGAGACCAGAAAGATAATGATACACCTGCCGGATAGATATTCCAAATCTAATAAATCATATCCTGTGATGTATCAAGTTAAGGGCGATACAGCTTCAATGCTAGAAATTGTTTCAACTGTTAATCGCTTGGCCCTCGGAGAAGAGATTATACCTGAGATGATTATTGTGGCAATAGAAACTGTTGGTGGAAAGGATGTGTGGCCAACAGATACCACCACAGCTATAGGAGTGAATGATTTTCAATCCTTTATTGAGAAAGAACTTATTCCCTACATCGGAAATAAATATCGAACTACGGATGATAGGATTTTGTATGGACAATCAATGACAGCTGTATTTACACTTTACACATTTATAACTAAACCAAAATTGTTTAACTCATATATTGCTAGTAGTGGCGCATTTCCTTATTGTGAAAACTATTTTAAAGAAATAAGCCTTAAATCCTTTCAACAGTTTGACCAATACAATGGTCGGAAAATCTTTATTACAAACGGACTTAAAGACCATCTGATTGATCAAGTCAATTCACTTCAGCAAATGACAGATTTTTCTAATTTGGTTAAGGAAAAAATAGGAAACAGGGTAACGTATAAATATTTGACCTATGAAAATGAGGGACATGTCCCTTTTCATAGTTTATACGACGGGTTGAAGTTTATTTATCAATCGAATGAAAAGAAATAAACTACTGGTAACAAAATGTTAAAAACATAGCGCAGAGATGCTATTTTTAAAGGTAGGAACATTTAATAAAACATATAGCGAGCTGATAAGTAGGAGCTTTGAATTTCGCTACATTTCATACATCTGAACCTTATGGACAAATAAATCCCCAAAATCAAAAAATATGCGAAGAATTCTTTGTCTAGTTTTAATTGCAGCTTCACTATCATGTAATCATAAGAATGAGGAGCCATTTTATAGAATTAATGGGGAAATTGAAGGACTGAGTGCTGGCAAAGTCTATTTGCACTACAAAGAATTCAAGGATACATCATTAGTTGAGAATGGTGAATTTACTTTCTCAGGACAAGTTCAAAATCCATCCTTGTGTAAAATAGAATTTGAAGGATATGAAGACTCTCGGGAATTCTATATTGAAAATTCAGTGATAAAATTTGCAGGAAATATTGATTCCTTGGAAGATGCTGAAATAATAGGCTCACTATTTGAGGAAGAAAGAATTGCCTATCAATATCTTATGTCATCATTTAAAAAAGAATACGCTAAGCTTGAAAAAGAATATCTAACAGCAGATGTAGAAAGAGAGGCCCAATTGGAGGCCCAATATGAACAAATTGAGTTGAGACAAGTAGAGATCCAAAAACAATTTGTCAAACAAAACCCATCCTCTTTTTTATGCATCAATATTCTATCAGAAATTGACTGGAGTTTCACCTCAGCATCTGAATATGATGAATATGTAAGTCTCCTTGATACTTCTCTTGATAACTACGAAGGTACTGTTTACCTGAAAGATCTTGTGAAACGAATGAGCAAAGTTGAAATTGGGGAAGTTGCGCCGGATTTTGAAATGACAGATGAAAATGGCACACTTGTAAGACTATCTGAATTGTATCCCCATTCAGAATTCCTTCTTTTAGACTTCTGGGCATCAACTTGTGGTCCTTGTCGCATAGAGAATGCAAATATTCGAGCCGCATATGCTTTATACCAGGATAAGGGATTAGAAATTCTCGGAGTATCAACAGACACCAGGAAAGAACTTTGGCTCCAAGCAATTGAAAAGGATGGGCTAATATGGAAAAATGTCTGTTCATTAAAGAAATGGAGAGATAATGAAGTTGTAGCAACATATGCCTTAAGGCAGGTATCTCAAAATTTCCTTCTTGATGAAGGTGGAAAAATCATAGCTATAGACTTGCGCGGAGATGATTTACATGCAGAACTTGCTGAGTTATTTAAAGATTCTGAATAATAACATGCAATATAGCAAAAAGCGGTGAAGTGCTAAATTGGAGTGGTTTTTCGAGGTATATGGCTCGTAGAAAAGTTGGGTGTGAACCTGCCTTGCAGGTCGGCTGATAAGAAATCGCTCGCAATCCGTTTCATGCCATATTGCCATCCGTTGGCAACAATGCTGAAAGACCCAGGTGACATTTTTAATATGAAAAATTCTATGACTAAAACAAAAAATAATTATTCTTATATCTACTTATTGATAGGTTTTATTTTTCTTTTCTTTTTTAATGGGAAATGGATATTACCCATAGCGGCATTTATTGCACCAGTATTTTTGATTCGTTTTTTTAGGCTTCAAAAGCCCCTAAAAGGATTTATACTTCTAGTTCTAGTGGGTTGGATATCAAACATATTTATATGGAAAGGCATGATGCCAATATCGGGCTTCTTCTACTATTTCCTGATGTTTATATTTAGTATGACTGCCGCACTGACGTATTTAATTGACAAGGCTTACGCTAAAAAATTTAAAGGGATCATTTCAACTCTTGTTTTTCCGTCTGCAGTCATATTAATGGATTTCTTTTTTGTTTCAACTTCAATCAACCCATCTGGTTCCTATGGTTCCTTGGCTCATACACAAACATTTTTACCATTGTTGCAAATTTTTTCGGTTACGGGCATTTGGGGTATGGTTTTTATTATTCTTTGGACTTCCTCAATGATAAACTGGCTTTGGGATAATTCTTTCGAAAAAGGTAAAATAAAATTATCCTTGCTAACTTATGGCATTACTTTTATATCAATAATACTATTTGGCCAGATAAGGTTGGCTATAAGCACAAAATGTGAGACTGTTAGAATTGCCTCAATAAATATTGGGAAAGACGTCCTGCATAACCGTTTTAACGTAAATGTTGATTCCCTTGTTGAAAAAGCCAATAAGAATTTTTTGACACATTGTGAAATTGCTGCAACTTCTGGTGCCAAAATTGTATTTGGCACTGAAACTGTTATAAGTTTACAAAAGGATAATGAGAATGAGTTTATTGAAAAAGCTAAGGTAATAGCCCAAAAAGACAGTATTTATTTGGGACTTCCAATGGAAGTAATACTAAAAGATTTCCCTAAAGTACGACCGGAAAACAAAATTATTTGGATTTCTCCCAAAGGGCAGGTTTTATATACTTATCATAAATCAAAAATAACACCTGGAGAAGGGGATTATGGCAATGGGATTATTAAATATTTTGATTCTCCTTATGGACGAATAAGTTCTTCCATTTGCTGGGACATGAGTCACCCTGCATACATAAGTCAGGTTAATAAAATGAATATTGATATTATGTTGGTACCAGGAAACGATTGGTCTGAAATAACCCCCTATCACACCTTTGTTGCATCGGCAAGAGCTATTGAACAAGGTTTTAATATGGTTAGGGCTGTATCACGAGGGTTCTCGGCATCTTTCAATTATAAAGGACAGCTTTTATCTTCGATGAATTATTATAAAACTGATGACCTTATTCTTTATTCAGACGTTCCAACAAAAGGACACAAAACAATATATTCTATACTTGGTGATTATTTTGCTTGGTTGTGTATTATTTTCTTTGTAATTATTAGTGCTTTTTTTATAAAATTTAAATTTGAAAAATAGATTTTAAAGGAAAATGCTCCGCTGGTGAATTGTATCATTCTTCCTTTTTTAATATCTTCGTCTGCAGGGAGAACTTAGCGAAGCCTGCCCGAATAGGGCCAATTAAAATAACGAGAAAATGAAAAAAGCAATCATACTCTTTATTTTTATAATAATTATGGGATGCAGTAAAGAAGAACCAATCCCAATAATCAACAAGCAATGGATTGAGGATATTAAATTTATTAAACAAGAATTGCCTGTTAGACACATAAATCTTTTCTCGAATATCTCTCAAGAAGATTTTGATTCCGAAATTGAGAGCTTAATAAAAAGTATTCCGCAACTTGAAGAGAATGAAATCATTTGTGGTTTAATGAAGATTTTTGCAAAAATTGGAGACTCACACACAGGCATTCATAATGTATATAACCTAAGCAAATTCAACATTGCACCAGTAAAGTATGAAGTTTTTGATGACGGAGTATATATAGTCGAAATAATAGAATCCGCAAAAAATTATTTAAAGCAAAAAGTTGTCGCTATCAATGAACAGTCCATTGATGAAGTTAACGCGAAAATATCTGATATTTTGCCTCATGAGAACGATCATTTTGTAAGGAGTTCAATTCCCAACTTTTTACGCTTGTATGAAATTCTTGAGGCTTTAGAATTAATTGATAGTAAAAACTCTTACCAATTAACACTAGGTAGCGGAGAAAAGATTCAAGTAAGAGGTAGTACATCCACTTCTACTATTTTATCAAGCTGCTATTTGCCTGATAAAACCCCTTTATACCGGCAGGATAATGATATCAATTATTGGTATAAAATTATTGACCACAATATTGTTTACCTCCAATACAACAAATGTGCCGAGATGTATGGAATTTCATTTGAAGAATTTATCCGACAAATGTTTGAAGAATTAAAGAACTTTGTAATAGATAAGTTTGTTATTGACCTCCGACTGAATGCTGGTGGTTCATCCTTGTTAATGGCTCCATTAATTGAGGAACTAAAAAAGCATGGTGAACTTGGAGGCAAAATATATGGTTGTATAGGTTGTAAAACTTTTTCTTCAGGTTTAATTAATGCAATACAAATAAAAAAAGAGTTAGGCGCAATTTTGCTTGGAGAACCAACAGGAGGCAAACCGAATCATTTTGGAGATATACAGGAATTGATTCTACCAAATACGGAGCTAATGATGAGATATTCAACAAAGTACTTTATTGAATACCCAGATAACGACATAAGCACTCTTGAACCTGATTACTATGTAGAGAATAACTCATTTGACTGTTTTAATGGAATTGATTCATATATTGAATTCATAAAATCGAATTAACAGGCCCTAACAAGCAATCAACATAGTGCAGAATGCGGTATATTTGAGTGAAATAACAATTAATAATCGGATTGCAATTTGATAAATAATTGCTTTAGAGTGCGCTACATTTCATATTGCAGTCCTTTAGCGAGTATATATAGAACTGATGAAACTAGTGATAACAATATCAATAATTCTATTTTGTCAAGTAGTAGATGGACAAAGAATTCTTAATCAATTGCAGAATAATACAAAATTCAATTGGCTTGTCGATAGCACATCAACTCAAATAACAATTTACTATGAAGCTGAGAGCTGGACATCGTCTAGGCTTGATAGGGTAAGGCAAAGATTGTTAAGCCAAATTGAAGCTACTAAATCATTTGTTGGAATAGAAACTTACAGTTCAAGAATATACTTGTTTATCGTTGAATCAAGAAGTAGAATGAAAGTTTTGATTGGTTGGGAAACGAATGGGAGTGCTTTTTATAAGTACAATGCTATAACAGGTATAGGCTCGGATAAAATAAGATCTATTTACTCGAATCATGAATTATTCCACCTAATCTCAATGAATGTATGGGGCGTTCCAGAAACTTGGATAAATGAAGGTATGGCTGTTTACTCAGGCGGACAATGGCATGGTTATGATCTCTATGAGCTAACAAAATATTTATATGATAATAATAGATATGTTTCTTTGAACAAATTGATTAGAAATTTCCGGAAAGTAGATGATTTAGTTTCTTACCCATTGATAGGAAGCTTTGCGAAATACTTGGACGAAACATACGGCCGCGAAAAGGTTATAGAAATATGGAAAAGCAAAAGCAAGTACATCAAAGACATAATCGGTAAGAGTATTGAAGAGTTAGAGATGGACTGGTTGATAAAAGTGCAAGAGGTAGTTTATGAAGATATAAATTATTAAATACTCGCTAACAATAGCTAACCCACATTGAAACACAGTTTAGCCAGAACGATGTGGGTATTGCCGAAATGAAAACATTCAAATACAACAATAATGAAGCAGTATGAATAAAAAGCAATGGTATGAAGCACTTTTTGAGAACTATGGAGAAAAATACGATAATGAGATTTTTACAAAGGGGACATTAGGTGAATGTGATTTCATTGAAACGGAACTTAACTCCGACAAATCACTAAAGATATTGGATGTTGGATGTGGTACAGGAAGGCATGCTATCGAATTATCAAAAAGAGGATACTTAATCACAGGGATTGATTTATCAGAGTCGCAACTAACGAGGGCAAGAGAAAAGGCTGAGAAGAATCATCTCATAATTGATTTCCAACAACAAGATGCGAGAAATTTGTCTTTCAAAGATGACTTTGATGTTGCCATAATGCTTTGTGAGGGCGGATTCCCATTGATGGAAACCGATGAAATGAATTATGAAATATTGAAGAGTGTTTCGAATTCGCTGCGAGTTTGCGGGAAATTCATATTCACCACCTTAAACGGACTATTTCCGCTATATCATTCTGTTGAAGAATTCTGCGATTCGACATCGAAAGATGGTAGTGCGACATATCGAAGCAATACCTTTGACTTATTGACATTTCGAGACCATAATACAACAGAATTTGAAGACGATTTCGGAAATAAAAAGACACTTGAATGCAACGAAAGGTATTATATGCCTAGTGAAATTACCTGGTTATTAAAATCGCTTGGATACAAAAAGATTGACATTTTTGGAGCAAAACTTGGAGCATTTTCGAGAAACGACAAATTAACAACTGAAGACTTTGAAATGCTGGTTATCGCTGAAAAATAATAATGCACGAACGCACAACTCGTGGTTTAAAAAATTTCCAAGAAAATAGGAAATTCAATAGGTTTTGTAGTTCGTTATAACATTTTTGCTATTTAACAGGAAGCTACTTCACAAATGGCAACTTTCCATGCCACTGAACGTTACAAATCAACATTAGTATTATGAAACTCGAAAAAGAACAAACTCAACAAAACAAATCACGCCGGGATTTCCTAAAAATGGGGAGTATGGCAGCACTTGGAATGACACTTCCGTTGAATCAATCTTTTGCATTGTCAACTTCAGCTAAAAAGTTGAGAGTTGGTATTGTTGGAGGACGCTTTGGTTGTTCATTCCAGTTTCACGAACATCCCAACTGTATTGTTGAAGCAGTGAGTGATTTAAGACCCGAACGTCGTAATAAACTAATGGAGACATATAAATGTTCGAAATCTTATAACTCTCTGGAAGAGTTGGTAAAGGATAACCATATAGATGCAGTTGCGGTATTTACAGAGGGGCCAAATCATGTTAAACATGTACTGGAATGCCTGAAACATGGTAAACATGTACTTTGCGCAGTTCCTGCTATTTGGGGATCAATTACCGAAGCTGAAATATTATTTGAAGCTGTAAAAAAATCTGGATTAATTTATATGATGGCAGAAACCAGCTATTACCAGCAGTTTACAATTTCTGCAAGGAATTTCTATGAAGAAGGTATGTTTGGCAATATTTTCTATTGTGAATCAGAATACCAACATGACGGTTTGGAAGAACTATATTTTGAAAACGGAAAACGTACATGGCGATATGGTGTTGCACCAATGCATTATCCAACACATTGCACTGCTCACTTAATAAGTGTTACCGGAGAGCGATTAACTCAGGTTAGCTGTAATGGATGGGGTGACGATGATCCAATTCTAAAAGATAATATTTACAATAATCCCTTCTGGAATGAATCGGCTCTTTTCAGGACCAACCGTGGAAATAGTTTTCGTGTAAATGTTTGGTGGAAGGGTGCCCATATGGGGTGTGAACGGGCACAGTGGATTGGAAACAAAATGAGTTTTTATACACCAAATCCGGTTGGAAGCGATTCAATAATTATCAATTCAACTAAAAAACTGGGAAAAGACGATGCTGGTTTCGTACGCACTGAAGCAAAAAAACAGAAATACGATCAACCAAAATGGTGGGAAACTGAACTCCTTCCTGAGCCTTTAAGACACAATAGCGGACATCATGGATCACATACATTTATCACTCATGAATTTGTTGAAGCATGTTTAATTGATAGAAGACCAACTGTTGATATTCATGCAGCCCTCGCTTATACAGTTCCTGGAGTAATTGCACATGAATCCGCATTGCAGGGGGGAGTTTCAATTGAAATTCCACAATTTGACAAAACAAAATGATCCACTAAAATCAAACGACTTTTATTTTTTTTGTACCAATTTTATAATGCCGTGGGTAATAGTGGTAGGGTGATTGCGT
>JASJGS010000022.1:0-39014 GCA_033791445.1 Bacteroidales bacterium
AATCAAAAACCATAGATGACATTACGGAGCATTCTGTTTCACTTTCTTGAAAATTTTAACATAGTTTCTCTTTAGCTTAATTTTTATAAACAATTGGGAAACTAATCCTTTATACTCACCCATTTTTCTCAGGAAGTTCATAGCATTCCTCCTCTAAACTATGTATCTGACTCCTCCATTATCAGCCTTTTATCCTGTATTCTAATTTCAATGGTATATTATTGAACTGTTAATATATAACTATGTCAATATAATCATTTTAAATTAGCCTTTCAGCCTTAATATTAAATACTGATTTTTAATCAGTTAATAATACTCTGTTGTTTGTAGGAATGAATTGTATTTGAAATAATATACTTAATACCTATTTTGGATGGTTCATGTATAATAGCAAATATCTGTAAATTCAAATAAAATATGAAATATCAATCAATTAGATTCGGATTAAGCCTTTTTATATTTTCAGTTTTTATCCATATGGCAAACGGCCAGATGTATGATTGGCGAGGTCCGGATCGAACAGGCATTTATAACGAGACCGGCTTATTGAAAAAATGGCCTGCAGCAGGGCCTGAATTACTATGGGAAGTTGAGGACATTGGTTTTGGCTATTCTTCCGTAACCATCTCTGATGATGCAATTTACATATCTGGTCGGAAAGACTCTCTTGATGTTATAACTGCTTTATCATTCAATGGAACAAAGAAATGGGAAGTAGTTTATGGTGATGCATGGATCAGAAATCATACCGGAACAAGATGTACCCCTACTTATGTAAATGGTAAGATCTATCTGGTTAGCGGAGCCGGTGATATTGTGTGTGTAGATAAAAACGGAAATATAGTCTGGTCAAAGAATCACTATAAGTTGTACAATGCGAGGGCAGCCAGATTTGGAATATCAGAGTCCCCTCTTTACGTAGATAATAAAATAATCGTATCTCCCGGAGGAGGGAAAGCTTCGCTTGTAGCCTTTGATGCCTCAAACGGGGACCTGGTCTGGGAAGCTGAAGCATTAAATGAAAATGCCCACTATGTAAATCCTAAGCTTGTCAAGCACGGCGGAAAGAAAATAATAGTTAGCAATTTGGACACGCATATTTTTGGAATCGATGCACGTAATGGCAAAATCCTCTGGAAAATTAACTATGACAAGCAAAATGAACCTACTGAGGACCGCTTAAGAAAAAACCATGCTATGACCCCCTTGTACAGGGATGGTAAAATACTGGTTGCCAACGGATATAAATTTATTGCCGTACAAATAGAACTTTCAAAGGATGGTAATGAAGCCAGTGTAATATGGAAAAACAACGAATTGGGTCCACACCATGGAGGAGCCGTATTAATTGGCGATTACATTTATAGTACATCATACATGAGTAACTCTATGGGTGATTGGATATGCGTAGATTGGAATACGGGTGAAACCCAATGGAAAACCCGATGGCGTAATAAAGGATCTATTATTTCAGCTGATAACATGCTATATTTATTTGAGGAAAAATCAGGCCATGTGGCGCTGGCAAATATAAATCCTGAAAAGCTTGATATCGTAAGTGAATTTAAGATTTCAAAAGGAGAAGGCCCCTACTGGGCACATCCTGTTATTCGTGATGGTAAGCTTTATATCCGTCATGGGGAAGTACTTATGGTGTATTCTCTAAAAAAGTAAGTGTCTTTCTTTCTGACTCACAATAGAAGAATTAAAAGCATAGAATAAGTCAACGTAGATGAAATCGTTCCCGACTTTAAGCAGAGTGGTTCCAATAGTAGTTTTTGCTATTTTGACAACGGCATTTGTCTGGTTTGTGAGCAATAAACCAGTGGATAACCTGGAGGCGAGAGTTCCAGGAATGGATGCAAGGCCAAAGCTTTTAGGTGATAATGAATTAGTTATAATTGGTGAATTCTTTGAATCCTATACTCCTATTGAAACAGATTCTAAAGGAAGCTGGCCACGTTTTAGAGGGATTGATTTCGACAATATTAGTAAAGATCCTACTCCTACTGCCGATATATGGCCTGAAACAGGCCCGGAAATTGTCTGGCAAATAAAATTGGGTGAGGGACATGCAGGTCCTGCCATTCATAAAGGCAAAGTTTATGTTCTTGATTATGATGAAAAAATAAGAGCCGATGTATTAAGGTGTTTTTCATTTGAAACTGGTGAGGAAATATGGAAAAGATGGTACAATGTGAACATAAAAAGAAATCATGGAATGTCTCGCACCATTCCAACTGTAACGGATGATTTTATTATCTCAATTGGACCGAGATGCCATGTAATGTGCCTTGAAACTGAAACAGGAAATCTGCTTTGGTCCCTTGATCTTGTTAGAGACTTTAGTGCTGAAATTCCTCAATGGTATACGGCCCAATGTCCATTAATTGATGGGGATATAGCGGTTATTAGCGTAGGTGGAGAGTCCCTTCTTGTAGGTGTAAATTGCCAAACTGGTGAAATAGAATGGGAAACACCAAACCCCCTCAAATGGAAGATGTCACATTCTTCCGTTATCCCAGCAACTATAATGGGGAGAAAAACATATATCTATATGGCTGTGGGAGGTATCTGTGGAGTGGCTGCTGATGGGGAGGATCGTGGAAAGATACTTTGGAAGACTAGCGAATGGAGTCCAACTGTTGTGGCAACAAGTCCAATATATATAGGCAACAATGAGATAGTATTTACCACCGGTTATGGAGCAGGAGGTGGAAAACTAAAAGTTAGTGGATCGGGCAGTGAAATGGTGGCTAATGTAATTGAATTGCATTCCCCAAGGGAAGGACTTGCCAGTGAGCAGCAAACTCCAATTTTAGCCGGTGAATTTCTCTGGACAATCAATCCAAAAGACGCGGGAGCTATGCGAAATCAGCTTGCCTGTTATCATATCTCAAATCTCCAGAACCCGGTTTGGACAAGTGGAAAGGAAAATAGGTTCGGCCTGGGCCCTTACATGGTAGTTGGAGATAAAATGTTTCTTGTCAACGATGATGCAGAACTTTTTATGTTCAAGTTTAATACAAATAGTGTAAACCTTCTGAATAGCTTTAATCCCATAGGTGAGGGTATCGATGCCTGGGGACCATTGGCATATGCTGATGGATATCTTATTATGAGAGATTCACACAATATGATATGCCTTGACGTAAGTGATAAATACTGATAATTAAATGAATAAAAAAATTGTGGGAATAATATCAGTCGTTCTTATTCTAATTTGCATTGGATACATAGTCTTTGATATCGCCACCGGTATGTCCGATAAAAAAATTGTCATTGAGGAAGAAACTGAACAAGCAGAACTAGAGACTCAATGGTCAGTTTTTAAGGAACTTAAAGTGGAGAACGGAAAACTTACCTCAGTCGCTCTTAGCAAAAAGGATAAAATGATTTGTGCGGGCGAATCTTTCATTGCCGGTTACAGCACCAGCCTTAACCTGGAATGGGAATACCCTCTAGAGGAAACTGTATGGGCATTGGCAGTATTTGGCGATACTCTATTTGCTACTACTAGGGAGAAAATTTGCTTATTCAACCTCTCAGGAGAGCTCCTGGATGAATGGGGTCCATATGACGATGAAGCAATAATTACCAGTATAACAGCAAACAGGGAATATGTAGCATTTGCAGATGCTGGGAACCTACTTGTATATGTGCTAAATAAAAATGGGGCATTAAAATCAATTGTTGGTTATCCGGGAAATCAATTCATAATACCCAGTCCCTATTTTGATGTTCATCTTACCATGGATGACACTCTTGTTATAGCGAATACAGGTAAAAGGAATATTGAATTCAGGAATATCGAAGGAGAGCTTTTACGCGCTTTTGGTGAAGAAGGAGATGATTTTGGGGAATTTTGTGGTTGCTGTAATCCTGCTCATTTCTCGTATACACCAGATGGAAATATCGTAACGACTGAAAAAGGTCTAAACAGGATTAAACTTATTAAGCCAGATGGCAAGTTGATTGAGCCGATTGCCCAACCTGCCAATTTTGCAGCCTCTTACCCTCTTGACATAGCTGTAAGTAGTGAAGGTTTAATATATGCTGCAAATCCAAAGGATTCAAAGATTTATATTTTCAAAAGAAAGGACCGATAATGGAAAGGAGAGATTTTATTTTAAAGTTATCCAGGTGGGGCCTTGCCTTAATGCTGGCTTGCCTGACCCTTTTACTAGGGAAAAAGATTGTTTTAAAAAAAGAATGCTCCTCCTGCCCTGATTATGCTTCCTGCCCTGGGGTAAGTAGTTGTGAGGTAATTGTATCAAAAGAATAGAAATGAGTAGCAAGAATAAATATCAGTCAAGAAGGGATTTTGTAAAAAAAGCAGGTACGGTGGTGGTTGCTTTACCCCTCACCTATTTGACTGTAAATCTGGTGTCTAAAACTGCGGTTAAGGAACTGGTGTGGCAAATAGATCCTTTAAAATGCACGCAATGTGGACAATGCGAGACCCATTGTGTCCTCACTCCCTCTGCGGCCAAATGTATGCACTCTTTTGAAATGTGTGGCTACTGTGATCTTTGTAGTGGATTTCTGCGACAAGGGATAAAAGATCTGGATACAGGAGCTGAAGTTCAGCTCTGTCCTACCAACGCCATTACCAGGAAATTTATTGAAGAGCCCTATTTCGAATATACGATTGACGAAGATCTTTGTACAGGTTGTGCAAAATGTGTAAAAGGGTGCACCGATTTCGGAAATGGTTCATTACATATGCAAATTAATCACGCATTATGTAGAAACTGCAATCAATGCAGCATTGCTATTGCCTGTCCTTCAAATGCTATTGAAAGGGTGCCAATAACTCAAGCGTATAAACCAAAATCAGGATATCAACCAAAAAGATAATGCGTAGAAAGTTACCCTATATCATTGTTTTTATGCTAATTGCCTGGCAAACTATCCTGTATGCCCAACAGCGGTTTCCTCAACCTGAATTTGAATCTGGCTATGTATATCCTGAATACCAGCTAAGCAGTCCCCGAAATCAGATATTGGAGTATTTGGATGTTGTCGTTTTACTTGGAGTTCTGATCTTTACTACTCATTTTACACTTAAGAAAAGATCGAGAAATGCTATTCTATGGACTTCGGTATTCACTGTAGCCTATTTTGGTTTTTATCGCGAAGGCTGTATATGTTCTGTTGGTTCGGTGCAGAATGTTGCACTAGCCCTGTTTAACGAAGGTTACGTCCTTCCTCTATCTGCCCTGCTATTCTTTCTACTACCACTTATCTTTGCTTTGCTCTATGGAAGACAGTTCTGCGCAGGTGCATGCCCCCTCGGGGCCATCCAGGAACTTACCGGCTTGTATCCTGTAAAAATCCCTGTAAGGGTGGAAACATTCCTGAGTTCAATCCCCTATCTATATCTAGGACTGTCCATACTCTTCGCAGCTACAGACAGCCAATTTATAATTTGCAAATACGATCCATATGTTGGTATTTACAGACTCAATGCCCCAGTAAACATGGTCGTGTTTGGTTTGCTACTGCTTATCTCTGGTATCTTTGTCAATAGGCCCTATTGCCGGTTCTTATGCCCATATGGCGTGATTTTAAACTGGTTCTCAAGGTTTTCAAGAAAACATCTAAGCATAACTCCTGATAACTGTATCAATTGTAAACTATGTGAACATTCCTGCCCTTACAATGCAATTCTCCCTTCCACTATTGATGCACCGAAAGAGCAAACAAAAAACTCCAGAAGGCGATTCCTGATTTATCTGCTACTAATTCCCCTTTTTATCTATGGTGGTATTAAGTTGTCTGAAAGATTCTCTGATGATTTAGCTACTGTTCACCGGGATGTTAGACTATCCCGGGAGATCCGCCTGGAAAATGAATCAAGGATAAGAACTATATCACAACAGGCAATTAGCTTTAAGGAATCAGGATTGACTTTAAGTGAACTTTATGACAAAGAACAGCTAATACTGGCCAGATTCAGTAATGGGACTCCGTGGCTTGGTGCGTTCCTGGGTTTATCCCTTGCTCTGGGTTTACTTTCGCTATCCATACGAAGAGAGAGGGAAGAATACTTACCTCACCAGGGTAAATGTTACAGTTGTGGGAGATGTTTTGAGTATTGCCCGATTCATATTGAAAAAAACACCAGTGCATGATTTTTGATAAGAAAAATATAAAAGCCCTTGAGACAATCGGATATATTTCTGGTCTCTTCACTCTTTTTGTTGCTGTGATTATGATCCTGGGCTATATTCAGCTTAAAACCATAAAACCACTGGAAAATCCTTCTCTTTTAAATCTGAAAGAGATGTATGATGCAGATCCCATTAACGAGGATCTTAAGGAACAGGTCAGGGCCCTTGACCTTATGTCCAGAAGAGCTTTTTTTGCAAGCCAATGGCAAATCAAAACCGGTACTTATCTATTAATTATCGGAGCTTTAATATTTGTACTCAGTAAGCAGATACTTATCCGTAATAAAAAGAGCATGCCCGCTAAACCTGATGATGAGTTTGATTTAGTCGGTTTTAATAAAAATAGAAGGTTATTTGTAATGGTATCCTCTGCAAGTGTAATTGTGTTGGCCTTTATCGTTTCCTTTATGCTCAGAAAGGAACTTCCTGCCCCCCTTCCTGTAGTGAATGAAACTGTTTCAGAGGGAATCAGTAAAACTATTAAAACTCCTGAAATAAAAGAGATTCCGGTAATTCCGGAATCTGTTGACACTCCTGTACCTATAGAAATTGATAAACAAGAAGTCATTGAATCCAATAGTCCGGTCATTCAAGCTAAAGCTTCTGTTTCAGATAATTTCCCATTCTTCAGGGGAAATGGCAGCCGCGGAATTGCAAGTTCAGTTGCCTATCCTTCTGATTGGAATGGCAAAGAAGGAAAGAATATCAAATGGAAAGTAAAGGTTCCAACACATGGCTTTAGTTCTCCGGTTATATGGGATAACCGAATCTTTTTAACCGGGGTAAATGGTATTGCAACGGAAGTAATGTGTTTCGAAAAGAATTCTGGTGAACTGCTTTGGACTTCCTTAACCACAGGTGTTGAGGGAGAACCAAAAACACCTCCTGAAACTTCAGAAGATACTGGCCTGGCAGCACCCACTGCTGCTACCAATGGAGAACTTGTCTGTGCCATTTTTGCAACAGGAAACCTTGTTTGCCTCGATTTCGAGGGCAATAGAATCTGGGCCAAAAACCTTGGAGTACCAGAGAATCATTATGGTCATTCCTCGTCCTTGATTATACACGATAACAAGTTATTGGTCCAATATGATCAATATAAGAGAAAGTCAATAATAGCTTTTGATATAAACACTGGTGATCAACTGTGGGAAACCAACAGGACAGTTGCCATTTCCTGGGCATCTCCGGTAATTGCAACTTTTGATGGCATTACACAGGTCATCCTTACTTCGGAACCTTCGGTTATCTCTTACGATATTGAATCGGGCAGGGAATTATGGAATGTAAAATGTATGAGTGGGGAAGTGGGTCCATCAGTGGGTGTAAATTCCAAATATGTTTTTGCCGTAAATGATTTTGCAAAACTTGTAGCTATTGATCCAGGCGAAAATGCTTCAATTGTTTGGGAAGACAATGAATATACACCAGAGGTAGCCAGTCCGGTTGCAACAGAAGAACTTGTTTTTGTTTTAACCAGCTGGGGTGCTGTTGCCTGCTATGATACTGAGACAGGTGAACTGGTTTGGGATCATGATTTTGATTATGGGTTTTATGCCTCACCAATTATTGCGAATAACCTGGTCTATATGCTTGACCAGGCGGGTGTTATGCATATTGTAAATGCCAGCAAAGAATTTAATATTGTGAATGAATCTCCACTTGGAGAAAGAACAAATTGTACTCCTGCATTTTCTGATGGAAGTATCTACATTAGATCGGAAGAATTTCTTTATTGTATTTCGGAATGAGTGAAAAAGTATACATAGAGACCGGGGATTGTAACTGCAATACTGCAGAAAAAATTGATATTATTGAGGTAGTTAATTCAATAGTAGCCAGGATAGGTACCTCTAAAGACAAGGTGATTCCAATTCTACAGGCATTACAAAACGAATTAAATTATCTTCCATCTGAGGCTCTACAATATATTTGTGAAATAACAGAAATTGGCCCTGGGCAACTCTCAAGTGTTTCAACATTCTATTCACAATTCAGGCATATCCCTGCCGGAGAACACATCATTAAGGTTTGTACCGGAACTGCCTGTCATGTAAAGGGTGCACCCCTTGTTATGGATGCATTTAAAAGGGAACTGGAAATCGGGAAGGATACAAGCACTACTGCTGATGGAAAGTTCTCTGTTGAAGGTGTAGCTTGTCTTGGCTGCTGCACCCTTGCCCCGGTTGTACAGATTGACAACAAAACCTATGGGCATATAAAAAATTCTGAGATAAGAAATATATTAGATGACTTCTTGTATAACAAAACGGATGCTGAATCTACTCAAAAAAGCAGTGAACATTCCGAAGTTTCCAGTGAGATTAGAGTAGGCCTTGGATCCTGTTGCATTGCCGGGGGAAGTAAAGAGATACTTTCAGAAGTGAATAATACCATAAACCAGTATGAGATAAAAACCAGGATTAAACCTGTTGGTTGTGTTGGCGTATGTAACCAAACTCCTTTGCTTGAATTTGACGGGGAAAATGGGGAAATTGTAAGATATACCAATGTAAAAAAAGATCAGGTTGAAAATATTGTTCTGAAGCATCTATCTCCCTCCAGGAAAAGGCTAAAAATTAAATCCTTTTTGAACGACTGGATTGATACTTTTCATTCTGATGAAAAAGTCAACAGTCCCATTAACCTGGCTGATAATATCAGAGAAAAATATCTCGATAATTTTTTATTGAATCAGAAACATATTGCTACTGAATTTTACGGTGTATTATCTCCTTTTCTTTACAGTGAATATATTGCCTATGGTGGTTTCAAAGCATTGGAAAATGTGATTCGACATCATAGCCCTGAATCCTTAATTAAACTGATCATTAACAGTGGCCTCAGAGGAAGGGGTGGTGGAGGATTTCTTACAGGGCAAAAATGGGGAATTACCAAGAGGACCAAATCAGATAAGAAGTATATTATTTGCAATGCAGATGAAGGAGATCCGGGTGCATTTATGGATCGAATGTTGATTGAGTCCTTTCCTTACAGGGTCCTTGAGGGTATGATGATTGGAGCCTATGCAACTGGGGCGACTGAAGGAATATTCTACATTAGGGCTGAATATCCGCTTGCAGTCGAGAGAATGAAAAACGCATTGGCCCAGGGGATCGAAAATGGGCTTTTGAATAAAAAATTATATGGCACTGACTTCTCTTTTTCAGCAAGGATTTTTGAGGGGGCCGGAGCATTCGTTTGTGGAGAAGAAACAGCTCTAATTTCCTCCATGGAAGGTGAAAGGGGAAATCCGAAATACCGCCCTCCTTACCCTGCTGTAAAAGGTTATAGAGGAAAACCCACACTGGTAAACAATACTGAAACGCTCTGCATGATCCCCTGGATCATCAACAAGGGAACTGAAGAATTTAATTCAATTGGTACTAAAGGATCAAAAGGCACCAAAGTATTTGCACTTGCCGGAAAAATATCAAGGGGAGGACTCATTGAAGTCCCCATGGGGATAACAATCAGACGCATTGTTGAAGAGATAGGAGAAGGTGTGATTGAAGGCAGAATATTCAAGGCCGTACAAATAGGTGGTCCCTCTGGAGGTTGTATCCCTGAAAGTCTTTCAGATACTCCAATTGATTTTGATGAACTTACCAGGTTGGGTGCCATGATGGGTTCCGGTGGTCTGGTTGTGTTGGATAATACTGATTGCATGGTGGATATGGCAAAGTATTTCCTAACCTTTACCCACGACCAATCCTGTGGGAAATGCACTTTCTGCCGTATTGGAACTGGAAAAATGCTTGAGATTCTTACCCGGTTTTCCAGAGGTGAAGCCAAAATGCAGGAACTGGATGAGTTGGAAGAACTATGTAATTCAGTGATTCAAGGAAGCTTATGCGGATTGGGTAAAACAGCACCAAATCCGGTTTTAACAAGCATCAGATACTTCAGGGAGGAATATGAGGCCCATTCAAGAGGTGTTTGCCCTGCCAGGAAATGTCCCGATCTTATTACATACAGAGTAAATGACAAATGTATTGGTTGTGCGCTATGCGCCAGGGAATGTCCGGTAGATGCCATTGAATACAGACCATATGAAAAGCATGAAATAGATATCGACAAATGCATAAAATGTGACAGCTGCGTGCAAGTTTGTCCTTTAGATGCTATAGATAAGTAGTGTATGATAAAATTACATATTGACAATAGAGAAATTGAGGTAAGCCAGGGAACCAGTCTTATTGAGGCTGCCCGTGAAAATGGGATAGATATCCCCTCTCTATGCTATAAAAAAGATCTGCCACACTATACCTCCTGCATGCTTTGCATGGTAAAAAATGCTAAAACCGGCCAGTTTATACCCTCCTGCTCGGCAGTTGCTGAGCAAGGAATGATAATTGAAGCCTCAGGCAAAGATGTTATTGATTTAAGATCAAAGGCTATATCACTTTTGCTGATGGAACATAGAGCTGAATGCGAGGCTCCATGCAAACTTGTTTGTCCTGCAGGCTTGAACATTCCACTCATGCACAGGTATGTTATGAAAGGGGACATGGAATCAGCCAGGAAACTGGTATATAAGGAAATGGATAATCCTGAAACCTCCTGTGAAACCTGTCCCAAATATTGTGAAAAAGCATGCCGCAGGAAGATGATTGATAAACCCATTGCCATATCCAATATTATTAAATATCTCACGGGTTCCCTAAAACAATTTGAAAAAGTGGCTTTCATTAATCATGAACCCAAGGATCAAGAAAAAACAACTTCCAGGGATAAGAAGCGATTTAATTCTACAATCGGGAGGATGAATGAAAGTGAGAAAAGAGAATGGATAAAGGAATGCCCGGATAATACTCAAAGATTTAGTGAACCCACATCAATCGAAGAATGTATATTTGAAGCAGAAAACTGCATGCATTGTGACTGCAGGGCAATGGAAAATTGTAATTTACGGCAATTTGCTGAGGAATTTGGCACCAAGAACCCAAAACGTTTAAGAAGCGGTCCTCCCATTGAGAAGAAAATTAATGTCAACAATGGCCTGATTTTTGAAAATGCAAAGTGTATTAAGTGTGGTTTATGTGTGAGAGTGAGTGTTGACAACATAGCTGACCCCTCACTCTGTTTCACAGGAAGAGGCTTTATGAGCCTCATTTCTGAACCCATAACGAATACTTTTAATTCAATTTTAAAGGGTGGAATTGATAAGGCCATTGACATCTGTCCAACAGGTGCTCTTGCAAGAAAGGATTAAGATCAGGAAATAAATGAAAAGAATTATACATACATTCCTTTTAGCGATTATAGTAGGATCTGTTGGGTATAGCCAGGAGGGGCAACCTGAATGGAATATATACAGAGGTGACAGTGATCTGAGTGGTCGTGTAAGGACTCCACTACCCTCCCAACCGGTTATTAAATGGAGTTATAAAACAAATGCCCGGACAGTTTCCTCACCAGTAATAAGTGATGGAACAATTTTCTTTGGAAATAATGACGGAACTATTTTTGCCATTACTTCAGATGGTAAGCTTAAATGGAAATATGAAACCGGTACTGCAGTGGAAGCCTCTCCGGTAGTTCTCGATGGAAAAGTGATTTA
The DNA here is from genome assembly GCA_033791445.1 of Bacteroidales bacterium. Lineage (GTDB taxonomy): Bacteria > Bacteroidota > Bacteroidia > Bacteroidales > VadinHA17 > JANTGF01. The sequence goes on from JASJGS010000022.1 coordinate 11,740, forward strand.
CGGTGCTCTCGATGGTGACCTGAGAGCTCTGGATGCTTCAACCGGGAAGCTTGTATGGACTTACCAGACGGAAAATCAGATTTTCGGTTCCGTAAACATCTGGAATTCGGGCGATCAAAAACTAATTGTATTCGGAAGTTATGATTTCTGCCTGCATTGTGTTAATCCCAGAACCGGCAAACAGGTTTGGAAGTTTGAAACAGATAATTTCGTGCATGGTACGCCGGCTATTTCCAGATCAAAAATTGTGTTTGGTGGATGCGATGGCTTGATTCGAATTGTTGATCCAACAACAGGTATTGAGGAAAGATTTGCTGATTTGCAGGTGTATATAGCCTCTTCTCCTGCCATCGTTGGAAACCATGCCTATGTTGGATCCCACGAGGGAATATTCTATTCAATTGACCTCCAATCAATGACCGTTGATTGGGAAGTTCCTCCCAGAGACGAATACAGTATAATAATGGCCACACCTGCTATTAATCTTGGGAGAGTTGTTGTTGGTAGTGAAGACAAGTATGTATACTGCTATAATATAAAAGACGGGAAGAAACTATGGGAGTTCCGGACGGATGGTCGCGTTATTGGTTCAGCAGTGATTACAGATTTTGAGGTACTTTTTGGCAGTAGAGATGGGTTTATATATATTCTTAATCTCGAAACTGGAAAAAAGAAATGGAGTTTTGATACCGGTAAGCCAATAAGCTGTTCTCCTGCTGTTATAAATGATATGTTTTGTATATTGACCGAGGACGGAAGGTTGTTGGCCTTCGGCAATTAATTCAGCAATTATGAAAATAGCATACCTTGTTCCTGGATCAGGAGATTCATTTTATTGTGGCAACTGCCACCGAGACAGGCTTTATGTATCCTCCATCAGAGAACTAAAAGATACAGAAATTACAGCAGTGCCCCTCTATCTTCCGCCGATTGGTGAGGACTTTGGTGATGAATTTGAAAACCCGGTATTCTTTGGTGCTGTCTCTATGTTCCTGCGAGAAAGAGTAAAAATGTTCGAACATCTTCCCTCCTTTATGGATAAGATTTTTGACGCCCCTCCCCTGTTAAGATTTGCAGCTAAAAAGGCTGGTACTACCAGAACAGAAGGTTTTGAGGAAACAACCTTAAACATGATTAGGGGAAACGATCAAAGTAGGATAAAAGAGATTTCCCGGCTCTCAAAACACCTGTCGGAAAATGGCAAACCTGACATAATACATCTTTCAAACGCGCTTATCATGGGGCTTGCCAAACAATTGAAAGATGTACTCGGCTCAAAGATCATTTGTTCCCTTCAGAACGAGGATGACTGGATTGATGAAATGATTGAACCTTATAGAAGCCAAGCCTGGAAGCTTATAGGTGAAGAATCTGTGAACATTGATAAGTTTATCAGTCCGAGTGAGTATTTTAAGAACTTGGTAGTAGAAAAAACAGGAATTAGTCCTGATCAAATTGAAGTTATCCCTTCTGGACTTGAAGAAGATGCTTTTCAGAATTTGAAAAAGAAAGGAGATACACCTGCAATTGGATTTTACTCCAGATTGAGTTACCCGAACGGGCTTGACAAACTGGTTGATGCTTATATCTCAATTGTAAAAAAAGAAGAAGTACCAGGTTTGCAATTACATATTTGCGGGGGCTATACAGCTGACAACAAACCATATCTAAAGGAGCAGCTCCACAAAATAAAATCAATTGGCCTGGATCATCTCGTGAAATTATATTCTGCATTCCATGGAAAACAAAAAGAAGAATTTTTTAGTTCCATAGATATAATGAGTGTTCCTGTCAGAAAACCAGATGCCTACGGATTGTATATCTTAACAGCTAACTCAGCTGGTATACCTGTAGTTCAGCCTGACACCGGAGCCTTCCCTGAGATAATTGAAATGAGCGGTGGTGGCATAACTTATTCACCCGATACAGTTGAGCTGTTGGCTAAATCTTTAACTGATTTATTGAAAGACAAAGAAAAACTTGTAAGCTTAGGCAAAGCTGGGCGAGAAAGAGTCCCCGAACTATTAAGTACCAGGAAAATGGCAGAGGGGATACTGAAAGTTTACCAGGAAACATTGGTTTAAAAATCCTTAAATAATTAAATTGAATGTTAAAGCTGAACAATATTTCAAAAGCCTATCCGCAGCGGGGAGTTGTATTGGATAATCTTAATTTGGAGGTATCAAAAGGTGATAAATTGGCTGTTACCGGACCTTCAGGCTCAGGAAAGACCACTTTGCTAAATTTAATAGGAATGCTGGACCTTCCCGATTCGGGTTCAATAATATACAACAATGATGATTTACAAGGCCTGAATGCCAATCAAGCTGCAGAATTCAGAAGAGAAAATATTGGTTTTGTTTTTCAGGATCACTTGTTGTTACCACACCTTAGTATACTAGAAAATATCTATCTACCCTTACTAGCCAATCCAAAACATAAAAGTAATCTGCCAGCACACAATGATTACATAAATGATCTTTTAGAACGCACTGGGATAAATGATATTATTAACAAATTTCCTGCGCAGATATCCGGTGGTGAAGCGCAAAGAGCTGCTCTTATCAGAGCCCTGGTAAACAGGCCATCCATGCTCCTTGCCGACGAACCTACCGGCTCCCTGGACAGCAAGAATGCTGACGAACTTGGTAATCTTCTTCTTGAAATCAACAGGGAAATGGAAACAACCATAATTGCTGTAACCCATTCATTAGATCTTGCTGCAAAGCTTGGGAAAAGCCTTCGCTTAGAAAGTGGGAAATTAAAATAATTGATCTAGAAGAAACTTTACGTGAAGCTGAATTCTTTTCATATAATATCTCGTTCAATTGCCTATTACCGATTGAACACCTTGTATCAGTTCCTGATCATTCTTTTTCTTGCTGCCATCATTACAGGCTCGCTTCTAACAGGCAGTTCAGTCAAGTCCAGTTTAAAACTGGAGAACCAGAACCGTTTGAACGGAACAGGCATTGTTGTTAGTTCAGGTCCCAGGTTTTTTCCCGGTTCACTGGCAACACGCCTTGAGAGAATGAGTAATGAAAGATGTGAAGGGATTCTTGAGTTAAAAGGCTGGGCCAGAAATTTCAATACTAGTGAGTCCGCACTGAATGTGCAATTATGGGGAGTATCTAACTCAATCTTCAGTTATAATAATCAATCTTCGACAATATCCCTTGAAAAAGGGGAAGTAGCTATTAATAGTAAACTAGCGAAGAGCATTGGGTTGAAAATTGATGATGATATTATAATTAGGACAGAAGCGATCTCGGATATTCCTTCTGGTTCCCCTTTTGCCCCCGAAAAAGATGATTTTGAATCACTTGTATTAACAGTAAAACATATTATTGAAAATGATGGCTTGTCAGATTTCTCCCTGGAGATAAATCAGGTAAGACCCAATAATATTTTTATCCCGATTGAAGAATTAAATGAACTATTTGAAGAGGCTGGGAATATTAACCGAATAATCATACAGCAAAGTACTTCAGCCAATGCGGATATTATCAAAGAGTCACTGAGGCAGGTTCTGACACTTTCCGATGCAGGGCTTGGAATTAGATTTTCTGATGCATCAGGCCAATTTGAAATCATTTCCAAAAGAATATTTATTGGAGAAAATGAACTAAATGAGGTAACAATAACTTTTCCTGAATCCAAGCCAGTAATTACCTGGCTGGCAAATAGCTTCACACTAAAGGATAAATCGACTCCTTATTCATTTATTACAGCCCTGCCCGAGAAATATTTTGGAAAAATTCCAGGCGAAAATGAGATATTAATTAACATCTGGCTTTCTGAGGATCTTGAAGCAGTTACCGGGGATACACTTACATTGTCTTATTACACATCAACCGGATATAAAAATCTAATAGAAAATTATAAGTCTTTTGTAATTAGAGATGTTGTAGACCCTGACTCGATATGGTCTGATCAAACACTTATGCCTGAATTTCCAGGTATTTCCGGGAGTGAATCATGCAGCTCATGGGATGCAGGAGTACCGGTAGATATGGACAAGATTCGTGAAAAGGATGAAAAATACTGGGATGATTTTAAAGGGACTCCAAAGGCTTTCATAAGTTATAAAGCAGGATTGAATCTCTGGGGAAATAACTTCGGTCCGGCAACAGCAATCAGGTTTCCAGAGAATGTTACTGATAAAGAAATAAACCGGAAATTAACAGGTCAGATTGACCCGTTTATCTCTGGATTTCGAGTTGTAAATATTTATAAAAACTCCATATTGGCAGCTCAAAAGAGTGTGGATTTCAGCACACTCTTTATTAGTTTAAGCTTCTTCATTATTTTATCCAGTTTGGTTTTACTTGTCCTTCTTATCTCCACTCATATTGAAGCAAGAAGAACACAGATATCTACCTTAACTGCTCTGGGCTTCAAAAACTCTGACGTAATAAAGTTGTTTTTACTTGAATCTGGAGTAGTAGCCTTCTTTGGAAGTTTGGCAGGGATCTTTGCAGGGACAATTTTCAATAATATTGTTATCAGGTCTTTAAATTCTGTATGGATTGGAGCCGTTCAGACGAATACACTCAGTCCCTTCATAGATAGTAACAGTATGATTCTGGGTTTCCTTATAAGCTTCCTGATGGTAATGCTTGTAATCTATTTAAATCTTAGAAAGAGGTTAAAACTTAGCGTTAGTAAACAGAAGACTGGAAGAATAACTTTTTCAGGAAAATTGACCAAACCCGTTCTATATATTTTCGCACTAATTACCCTAACATCATTTCTATTCAGACCCGGTTCTGCCACCATTTCATGGTTTATATCTGGAGTGTTACTCTTCATTACACTCTTACTATTTATTCTCTTTATTCTGAGTTCAAAATTCAAAAAAAATCTAAACCTTTCCTGGTCGTATTACAAATATTATCCGTTACGGGCAGTTACACCCATACTTTTCCTTGCAGCCGGACTATTTATTGTTATCATCACCGGAGCCAACAGGAAAAGTTTTAATGCTGATACTTCCACTAGAGAAAGTGGAACAGGAGGATACCTTCTATGGGGGGAAACATCAACCCCACTTTTGTATGATTTAAACAGCCAAAAAGGAAGAGATGAATATGATATTTCTGCGAATAAATCAGATTTATCATTTGTCCAGATAAAAAGGAACGATGGTAATGATGCTAGTTGCTTAAATCTTAATTCGATAGCTAGCCCACCTTTATTGGGATTGGACCCTTCCTACTTTTCAGGTAATGGAGCTTTTTCATTTGCCTCAGAGCTCAAAGACCTTGAACTTGATAATCCCTGGGATGCTCTTAATTTACGCCCCGGTGAGCAAACTATATACGGTATTGTTGATCAGACTGTGCTTCAATGGAGTCTTTATAAAAAGGTCGGAGACACCCTTGTATTTGCCACTGAGAATGGCGAAACGCTTAATGTTATTGTTTCGGCAGGATTAAAATCATCTGTTTTCCAGGGAAATATACTGATTGGCCAAGACAACTTTAATTATTTCTATCCATCCGTTTCCGGAAGTAATATTTTTCTTTTAGATGGCAATATTGATAGTATTGATGTATATAAAGAACTTCTGGAAGACAAACTTTCGCGCTTTGGATCTGAAATTAGCTTTACTTATAATAGGTTAGCAGCGTTTAATGAGGTCACAAATACCTATTTAACAGTATTTATGACACTCGGAGGTTTGGGAATGATAATGGGGGTTCTCGGAATGGGTTTTGTTGTACTAAGAAACTTTGATTATAGAAGAAAAGAATATGCCATGCAATTGGTTTCTGGGTTTTCACCAAGATCAATACGAAACTCCGTATTCTGGGAGAATCTGATAATATTTTTGGCAGGGGTGCTTGTAGGATGCATCCCTGCTCCTGTGGCTACTTTTCCCTCCTTAATGTCTGATGCTCAAGTTCCTATTGGATTGATGCTTGCAATTATAGCCATTGTACTTATAGTGGGATTCTTCACCATCAGAGTACTTGTTAATAGGCTAATTAATAGCACCCTGATAACAAGTCTCAGGAAAAACTAAGATATCCTAATCACTATTTTCCAACAGCAATCAATTGTGTCATTGTCCTGAAAATGATCATCCCGTCGGTTATGGCCGGAACAACCATACAAACTTCGCCCAGAGATGTTTCGTTGAGAATTTTGAATTCTTTTCCCGCCTGAACAGTGTATACTTTACCTTCATCGCTGGGTATATAAATTTTCCCATCGGAGGCAACCGGTGAAGCAATAAAACTTTCCGCTTTGCCAAGTTTTTCTCTGTATATCTGTTCGCCAGTAAGTGGATCAAAACAGGATAGCTGGCCATTCCATCTCATATTGTAAAGGTATCCGTCATAAAGTAATAGAGAATGCATGTAGGATGCACCACGTTCTGTACTCCATTGAACGCCTTCATTACTTGAGGTACCGTCTTTTAATGTAATATCACCTTTGGCACTCTTTTTAACCGCATAAATGGGAGAAAGACGCCCATGGGCACTATTAAAGTAGATTAAATTTTCTCCAACAATAGGGGTTGGAACAGGCACATCTCCCCCACCAGACATTTTCCATCTCTCTTCACCAGTAGCAAGATCGTAGGCTCCTCGGTGCTTGTAGCCATTTAATACAACATAATCCTTTCCATTGTATTGATATATATTTGGAGTACACCAGGTTGGATGCTCATCCCTTACTTTCCTCCAGATTTCTTCGCCCGTTTTGACATTTATTGCAGAAACAAAGGATTCCCCTCTAACATCGCATTGAACAATAACCATATCCTTATAAATTATGGGTGAGCTGGCAAATTCCCATTCAGCCCATTCTGCATCGAAAGCACCAGCATCCAGCCTTCCGAAGTCGATATCCCATATCAGATTACCTTCAAAATCATAACAATAAAGACCTTCAGAGCCAAAAAAAGCTACAACATAATTACCATCGGTAACCGGAGTACAATTGGCATGTGTGGCTTTTGGGTGCCTGCCAACTTCGGGCACTCCTCTGTAAGAAGTTCTTTGCCATATTAGTTCACCGGTCTTTTTGTTGAATTTGTAAACCTTGAAATCATGCACAGAGTTATCTTTAATTGGCTCACCATCTCCATAAATACCAGTCCTCAACCCACTTGTATCTGAATCACTTATAGCTGTAGTTAGAAAAAGGTCATTGCCCCAGATAACCGGACCGGAAAGTGCAAGCCCGGGAATATCAATTTTCCATTTAATATTCTGTGCTTTTTCTACATCCCACTTTTCGGGCAGATTTGCATTGTCAAGAAAACCGGCAGAATGTGAGCCCCTATAAACAGACCATTGTCTTTCAGGATCAACAGAATTTTTCTGAGCTAATAGGGATATGCTAAAAGAAGCAAAGAGCGTAAAAACCAATAATCTAATCATGAATTCTATTTTTTAGAAATGGCAATTAGGGATTTTTCAGTTCTGAAGAAAATTATATTATCTGTAATAGCAGGAGTAGTCATACACACATCCCCGAGTTGGGCGGTTTCAAGAATATTAAATTTGGGTCCAGCTTCAAGGATATGAACTATTCCCGGGACACTGGTTATATACACTTTCCCATCCGCTGCTACCGGAGAGCTAAGGAAGAAATCAGATTTACCAATCTTTTCTTTATATATTTCTTCCCCTGTTTTTGCATCGATGCACTGAATTTGTCCATTAAATCGAACATTATACAAATATCCTTTGTATAATAACAATGTATGCATATAGGACCCTCCCCTTGGGTAACTCCATACCACGCCATCATTGCTTGTCTCACCCTCTTTCAGACTAATATCGCCACTAGCGTCCTTCTTAATGGCAAGTACGGGTGATGATCTTCCATGTGCACTATTAAAGTAAACCAGGTCTTCGCCAATTACGGGTGTAGGCACAGGAATATCTCCACCTCCCGACATTCTCCAGACCTCTTCACCTGTTTTAAAGTCATAGCCCCCCCTGTGTTTAAATCCGTTTAGAACTACTACATCATTTCCCTGGTTTGAATAAATGTTTGGCGTGGACCACCCAGGATATTCATCCCTGGAGACCTTCCAAAGCTCCTCACCGTTTTCTGCATTAAAAGCGGCAACAAATGAGTTCTCAAAAACATCCACCTGGACTATTACTACACCATTATGGATAATTGGGGAGCTGGCAAATTCCCACTCGGCCGTTTCGGCCACAAAAAAGACCGATTTAAGAAGGCCAAAACTCTTTTTCCATATTAATTCACCATCCATGTCATAGCAATACAATCCTTCTGACCCAAAAAATGCCACTGCATATTTTCCATCAGTAGCCATGGTTGTATTCGCATGAGTTGACATTGGGTGTCTTTTTACCTGTGGAATGCCTTCCACCGATGTATCTTTCCATATTAAGTCACCCGTCTTTTTATCAAGGCAATAAACTATCCATTTATGATGTGAATTATCCTCCACAGGATTTACATCTCCACTGAGGAAGGTTCGTAAACCAGTTGTATCCTCATTACTCACTGCAGTTGTTATAAAAAGCTTATTTCCCCATATTACGGGGCTTGATAAGGCCAAACCTGGAATTTCTATTTTCCATAAAATATTGGAATTATCCTCTGTACTCCATGTATCAGGTAAATTGGCATTGTCAAGGAAGCCGGCTGCATAATGCCCTCGATATCCAGACCATTGTTGATCTGGAGCCATGCTTTTCGTTTGGCAGGAAGCGGTTAAAGCTATTGCAAAAAGCAAACTAAAAATGCTAATAGGTTTCATCTTTACAAAAGTTAATGATTTTCGAACAATACAAACATTGGTTTAATAGAATCCCCTGAGGGCTTTGATCAAAAAATAATGAATAAAATCAGTTTATTCACCCAGGAATTTTTCTGTTGAAAACTTAATGAATTTTGATTTATAGCTATTCCTAATTAAACATCCAAAGTACAAAATAATTCTGAATAAACCTTTATTCCAATCACTTGCAAACTACTCTGTACCCACTTTATAATCCATCAATACAACAGCCTGACATATCAACAATTTGCCAGAATGAATAAGAAGGTACAACCAGTGAGAAGGGGAATTAGACTCAAAACCATTAATTGCTTCGTTTTTTCATTTTATCTTAGATTAACAAACAATTTTGTATCCTATAAAAAAGAAAAACCCTGCACAAGGTGCAAGGTTTTGTAGTTGGTCGGGGTAGCAGGACGATTTTTTACTTAATTCTCAATTACTCTACTAACCCCACAAAACCTGTCTTAATCTGATTAATAAACTCAGGGTCTTCTAATGTTTCTTCCATGTATTTGTATGTGATTTTGAGAAGACCACATTGTTCCAGATTTGGTAAAACTACCCGCCAACTTCTTCTTAAATCATACAATACCTTGTATATTAGAAAATCCTTTAATGCATTCTCATTCTCCTTTCTTGGACCCGCAAACTCAGCCATTGAAATAGCATAATCATCTTGTTTTAAGTCTAAAGCAGTGAAAATACAATCACCAATCTCAGCAAATTCGAGATACCCTTTCTCACCAGCATGCACAGCTGAATTTATCCCAGTTCTTAGGTGAAGTGTTTGGATAAAATCATTGAAATGACCGGATTGCAAAGCAGCATCTTGTCTGTTATCAGTGAAGGATAGTACTTTTTGTTTTTGTTCGTGATAACCTGCCTCAGCCAATTGGCGTAATATATTAAATGAAAGTATAGTCGTAGAAGTGCTTCTGCCCTCAGAGCCAAGTTTTGTCAATTTTGTCCCCTCACTGGTTCTGGCATCATAAAAAGTACCAGAGGTTGGATCAAAAAGTAGTTTATGTGACATAAACCAGCCAAGCTGCCAGCCACCAATGTTAAGTGGTTGCATTTCGGAATACTGCCCAAGTTCATTAAACCATATTTTCTTAGGCATTCTGTCACGATACTTTTTGATGACTTTATCACCCTTGGGGTTCAGCCACGCATCGGGCAAGTTTCTGATTTCCTCATCTTCCCAGATGTTTTCACCAAATAATAGATAACCAGACAGGTTGCCTTCACCCTCCTCCTCTTCATTTACATTCCAATCAGAAAACTCCCTGGGATCTAGCTTTTTGGTTTCAGGATTTTTAGTGACACAAATATATTCATGTCCTGATTCCCTACTAAATACAACTGGATAGATTGGTTTTTTATCACCGTCATCTTTGCTTATGTATACTCCGGCTTGAAGTGTAAGTATTTTGTCCTTATTCTCTTTATCCAGTGTCAAATAAACCGAGCCAGTCTGGCTAATAAACTGATGCAGTTTGAAAGGTAGTATAGTCTTGTTGGCATTTTTATCGGACATTACATTCACGCCTGCAATCCATTGTAACAGGTCTTCAATGGCTTTGGAACAATTCTCATTTGGTAATCCAGTAAAGTCAATCAGGGCTTGAATGATTTGTTCAATAGTCATGGGTTTGTTTCTCACAATCATACCATCATCCAATTCCTTGAGGGCTATTTGTTTTTCAAGCCATTGTGCTAAAGAATTTTTTAATAACTCAATATACCCTGCATCCTTATCAATCCCCTTTATTATCACATCAATAACCGAGGGTTTTAAGTCGTTTTGTCTTGAAAGACTTAGCGAGGGGACCAATGACTCGATGATTATCTGATCAGGTTCAAACTTAGCCCCAAAAAAAGTAGAAGCAACTTCTGCCACTTTTTTCTTTTGGTCTTGGATAGTACCTCCGGAAATCATTGTTGCAGAAGTTCCAATACATGAAATACTATTATTGCATTTAGCTTTAAGCCTTCGGATTAGTAAGCCAACATCCGAACCCTGCCTACCCCTGTATGTGTGTAGTTCATCAAATACAACATATTTGAGCGATTTGTAGATAGACTTTCTCATTCCTTCCTCCCCTAGGCGAGTCAGGATTAGTTCCAGCATCATATAATTGGTCAGGATTATATCTGGCAGATTATCCCATACTTTTTTTCTATCATCTTCTTTTTCTTGACCTGTATATTGTGCATAACTTATCGGAAAATCCTTGCCAGTTTCCTCTTCAAAGAGTTTTTTAAACTTGGTGATTTCCTCATTCTGAGAATTAATCAAAGCATTCATTGGGTAGATGATAATTGCTTTGATTCCCTTGGAAGGTTTATTATTTAACAGATAATTAAATATTGTACCAAGGAAGGTTAGAGATTTTCCTGATCCGGTTCCTGAGGTGACAACAAAATTCTTGCCTTTGCTACCAAGTGTAATCGCTTCAACCTGGTGTTCATATAAATTATACCCTTTGAAAATGTTACCAATCTCATTATGTAGTAATCCATCGTCTATCATTTCACTAACTGAGCGGCCAGGTTTATATGATGGATTAAACTGAATCAATGGTCGTGGCCAGAGCTTTCCAGAACTTATTTCATCTGCAACCTTTTTTTTAATATAATCATTTTTGATGTTGACAAAACTTTCAATATAGGTTTGATAGTCATTAATAATACTATCATGTACTTTGAAAATATCCATGATTACATCATTTTAAGGTAAGAGTAAACTGCCAAGATTAACGTCAAGTATTTCAGCAATTTTATATATAATCTCAAGGTATTAGTTGTTCCCTGTTATTGAAGCAAGTCTATACAATGATAATGGAATGCCTAAATAGTAATAACTGTCAAATATATGATTTCCTATTTGCATCCTGCTAATCTATCTGATTGTATGATTTATTATTGCTAAAAATATAAAAAAACTCAATAGTAAGATCTCTTAGTTCCCCCATATTTGTATATAACTCAATGCACTTATGCCAAATTTCTGTATTTTAGGCTTTATATGAAAAGTGAAAAAGTCCACCTGGATATTAATTATGATTTTAAACTAAAACCGAAATGAAAATTTTATATATAGACATGGATAATGCTCTGGTTGATTTTCAATCCGGCCTTGATAAAATTGAAAACCAAACAAAAGAAGAGTTCAAAGGCCATGAAGATGACATTCCTGGGATATTTTCTAAAATGGACCCCATGCCTGATGCCATTAAGGCTTTTAACTTTCTCTCAGATCATTTCGACACCTATATTTTGACTACATCTCCTTGGGAAAATCCAACTGCACTTGCTGATAAGCGAAATTGGGTTGTCAAATATTTGCCAGAAAAAGGTTATAAAAGATTAATTATAACGCATCACAAAAACCTGAACATTGGAGATTACATAATTGACGATAGAACTGCCCGTGGAGTCGATAGATTTGAGGGAGAGCATATTCATTTTGGACAAGGCGATTTTGAAATCTGGAAGGACGTTATCGAATATTTGTGTGAGAAAGAGGGGATAGATTCAAAAGTAAAGCTTTAGTATTTTGTTGAAATGATTATTTATTTGAATATATAAATAAGTTACAATCAATTTTCAACAAACTCTATGCACTGGAAAATTGATTAAAAGCTGGTTTAAGGATAGCTAAAACAGTGAGATTCTTTTTTGGTGTTTTAAAGCGAAACAATGTTTTATAAACACAATATATGGGAAATATTTATATCAGTATTTTGAAAAGAAAGAATATTATAATATCTTGTATTCCAGATACTTTCTTTTGCTCATTTCATTGACACAATTAATTACAAATCATATATATACCTCATGGCAAATACAGGAGTGAACGGAAAAGTAATATTTACAGGCACAAGCAATGGCATATCTGATTTGAAAATTCAGATTGTGGATTTCGATGGAATACCTGATGAACAAACCTTGGGATGGACTACAACCGACTCCAACGGAAATTTTTCAGTTACCTATCCCAAAAATTCGTATGGGAGCGTGGAGTGGGAACCAGATATCGTGGTAAGGGTTTACGATCCATATTTGCGAGTGCTTCATGAAACCGTTGAAGTAAAGGATGTATCAGATACAACCCTGGTAATTCCCAATATAAGCCTGCATCCAAAAAATGTTTCCGGTTGGTTGGTCACCAATGCTACAATTAATCCTTCTGGAACACCTGTCGATTTGAGTGCAGGTAACGAAATTACTTTTTTGATCGATAATGAAGATGCTTGGCGCGAAATAACCGATGTAGCGGCGGGTGCTACTTCTTCCATTAATTTTCAATTACTTTATTGGGAAGTGCCGGGTGTAATCACAAAGTTCAATACAATGCCTGTTGTCGGTAAACCTGTTACAGGAGAACAATTGCAGGTAAAGTTTAAGGACAAAGCAGCTGCTGGAATTCCGGTAAAGATTATAATGAATGACTTTACACCTGACGTATTTGGAAATTTAGATACTGCAAATGAAGTCACTAAATATTATCAAGGGACATCTGTTAATTTACGATTGTATGAAACATTTCCTCAGTCTCCTTTTCATGGAAAACTAATGATTGTTGATGGCCACACTGCATATCTGATTGGTTCCCCGATCATGAATGAGTATTTCGATTCAAAAAGTCATTTGATTGACGAACCCAGACGTGGTCCTTTTAGTATAGCAAATGCAATAAAAGCTCCGATTCACGAAGTAAACACAAAAGTTAAAGGACCTGTAGTAAATGCCATTGATAGTAGTTTTTGCTTATATTGGAACCGGTTAAGGCCCTTCCCTTCAACTCCCGATTTAAACCCAGCTCCGGTTCAAAATGCCCTTACAGGTTCAAATATAGCCTCTGTTCAAGTTACTCGAACTACACCTGGTAATATATATGTCACTGATCCTTCAGGAGAAACAGGTATCCTGGAATCATACCAAAGGGCGATTGCAAATGCTAATGATTTTATCTACATAGAAGATCAATATTTTACAAGTTACGAATTGGTCGAGGCCCTTATAAAACGTATGAAAAAGACATCGGTACAGGTAATTTTACTTTTAAATATTAAAATTGATATTCCTGGTTATCATGCATTGCAGATACGCGTCATAAATCGGTTGTTAAGTGAAGCAGCCAAAATTCAAGCCCAAAATCGTTTGGGAATTTTTACCTTATGGAGCCATGAACCTCACCTAGGTGTTTCCAGAATAGCCAGAAATTATATTCATAGTAAAACTGCCATTATCGATGATAAATGGGCAACGGTAGGAAGTGCAAATACTGATGGTGCTTCTTTAAATCAAACACAGATATATGGAAGTACAACAAGACTTCCACTCTGGCGCCCAACACAACATGCGAATCCAAATATGGCAATACAACCCCTTAGGGCTACCGAACTGAATTTAGCAATTTATAATGGTGTGGAAGGCCAGCCCGCGACCACAGTTATTAGTGATCTTAGAAAACGATTATGGCAGGAACATCTTGGTTTTAATTCACCAGCACACACAGGTCTTTCCACAAAACCAGCAAACGGTTGGATAGATTTATGGAATGGGAAAGCTAATGAAAAGCGCAATGGATTACGGAAACAAACTATCGAGGTTAAAAAACCACGTATTTTGAAATGGAAGATTGTTAAGTCTAATCATGATAGCACATATAGGTTCTTAAGCGACAATGTCGGTTACAAAGATTCTCGTATGAAAGTTTGGACCAATGTAAGAGGTTTCGATTTTTCAACAGGTAAATGGCAATAATCTGGTTGATATGGATACATTACAAATAATTACCACGGAATTAGGCAAGGCTTTTTCCACTGTGGGACAGTCATTACAATCACCTTTTAATCTAAAAAAGCTGATAAATACTCTTGGTTGGGATGTCCCTCCGGGATTCAACGATGCAGCACTCGCAGGGGCGAATGTCAGTGAAGTAACCGAAAAACTGAAAGCCATTATTGAATCAACCCCAGAGGAACGCGAGGACGATATGTTGATGATAAGCCGGACGGTCGAACTCACGGCGGCACTCATTAAGTTTATCAACCAGGTTATCCAGGTAGTAGATAATTTGGACAGTACGCTTGCCTCATTGGGCGATTATGTTACAAAAACGAAAATCAAAGAGGATTTTTTTAAAAGAATGCTCGATCTAATGATTATGTCGTATATATCGGGAAGGTCACCGGATACATATTCGATTATACAATTCCTGTCAATATTCGAACAAAAGAGTTACCCGGCCGACTCGTCGATTTACCAGATCGAACATGTCCGCTATGTTGTCCATTACGACCGTATCGGTACGTTATTTTCCGATCCCGGCAATCTAATGAATAAAGGATACGGCTGGGGTACCGCGAATTTCGACACTTTTAATTTTCTGAAATATTTTGCCTTTTTAGTGGCGAACCTGGGTACTGAAACCCATTTCAACCAAATGTCACGAAAGGTGGAAGAAGCCATTTTTCATAGGACCGTTCCCGAAGCTGATACCAATCCTGCTACAAGAGCTGTAATTACAATTTTACGGCAAGTAGGATTCGAATTGGGAGCAGAGATTAAACTGGTGGCATACCAGGCACGTCCTACATCAGCAGGGGCAACTGATGGAGGTATCGGGTTCTTCCCCATTGTCAAAGGTACTACTGACCTCGAATTCGACATAGCAGATAATTTAAAACTCTTTCTCGAAGGTGAAATAGATTTTTCTGGGGCAGTGAACCTCATCCTTCGTCCCGATCAGACACCAGTCATTGAAACTGGTATGTATTCAGGTGCCGCTTCCTTACCACTTGCCGCAAAAATATTAGCTGGGCTGATATACGGCAGTGACTCGAGCGACCGTATCACCATTTTATCCTTCCCGGGAGGATCGAAGCTCGATCTGCAAAAAACATCGCTAAAGTTGGGTGTCGAAAAAGAAATGTCCGGTTCATTTGGGCCACTGGGCGAAGTGGCAGTTAAGGACATGAAACTCATGATTAGTTTGTCGTCCGCTGATTCGTTCCTGAAAGAAGGAGTAGGTTCAGAAGACTTTACTGCTTCATTCGATCTCACCGTGGGCTGGTCGAAAAATGGTATTTATTTTAAAGGAAGTGCATCGCTTGAAATTCAGCTTCCGGTTCATATCGAACTTGGGCCGATTGAATTAAGCAATGTAACGGCAGCACTTAAAACAAAGAACGAAGGATTTGCAATCGAATTAGGAACAACCATTAAACTCGAACTTGGACCATTAAGCATTGTTGTTGAAAATATTGGAGCTAAAGCCGACATAGCGTTTGAAGAGTCTTCCGGAAATTTGGGCCCGTTTAATTTCAAACCCGGATTCAAACCGCCAAACGGACTCGGTCTAACCATTAATGCTGGTGCTGTGATCGGTGGTGGATACTTGTTTTTTGATATCGACAAGGAGGAATATGCAGGGGTACTGGAACTGACCATTGCAGAATTTATTTCTGTGAAAGCCATTGGATTGATCACAACCAAAATGCCGGATGGCAGCAAAGGCTTTTCGATGCTTATAATTATCACTGCAGAATTTAATCCTCCATTCCAGTTGGGTTATGGTTTTACACTGATTGGTGTTGGAGGCTTGCTGGGTTTAAATCGTACTGTATTGCTCAATCCGCTGCGCGACGGCGTACGTACAGGTGCCGTGAACAACATCATGTTTCCTACAAATGTGGTGGCCAATGCACCCCGTATCATTAGCGATCTAAAAACTATATTCCCACCGTATGTTGGCAAATTCCTGATCGGCCCTATGGGAAAAGCGGGCTATGGAACACCAACACTCATCAGCCTATCACTCGGACTCATTATCGAGATTCCGGGCAATTTTGCTATCCTGGGTGTGCTTAAATTGATACTTCCTCATGAAAAAGCTCCTATTGTAAAAATCCAGGTTGCCTTTGTGGGTACAATTGATTTCGATAAAAAGCTGATCACTTTCGATGCAAGCCTTTACGAATCGTCTATTCTTCAAACCCTGACACTTGAAGGCGATATGGCGTTACGACTTGCCTGGGGCGACCAACCTAACTTCCTTATGACTGTTGGCGGCTTCCATCCTTCATTTACACCGCCTCCATTAGCACTTCCTACCCTGAAACGGCTTGCCATTAATATTCTGAATACCAGTGTTGCCAAAATCCGCGTGGAATGTTACCAGGCGGTTACTTCCAACACGGTACAGTTTGGTGCAAAGGCCGAAATAAAATTTGATTTAAAGGCATGCGACGTTAAAGGGCATATTGCTTTTGATGCGCTTTTCCAGTTCGATCCATTCTATTTCATAATTATGCTCTCTGCAGGATTTAAACTCAGTGCAGTAGGTATAAGTTTGATGACGGTAAGAGTAAAGATGTCGCTCGAAGGCCCTACACCATGGCATGCAAAAGGAACGGGAAAAGTCTCACTGTTGTTTTTCGATATATCAGCCAATTTCGACAAAACTTGGGGCAAAACCAAAAACACCAGCCTGCCTTCAATCAATATTTTGCCAAAGTTCCTGGAACAATTGCAGTTGAAAGAAAATTGGAGCACTGCCTTAACTACTAGTAAAAACCTGTCAGTTACACTTCGAAAAATCGACGAGGCAAACGAAAGCTTACTGGTGTTGCACCCGGCAGGCAGTCTGACAGTAGTACAAAAACTTCTTCCTCTTAAAGTTGATATCGACAGAATTGGGAATCAAAAAACTGCCGATGTCAAACAATTACATATCGACTCAGCTTCTTCCAATGGAACTTCACTAACATTAAAGGAAGTGAAGGAGAACTTTGCAAGGGCACAATATCAAAAGTTAAGCGATGCTAAAAAACTGTCCAAACCCTCATTCGAGAAAATGCAGGGAGGTGTAGAAATATCCATGGGAAATGCTACCTTTAAAAATGGAACAATGGTACGCAGAAATATTGAATACGAATTAAAAGTAGTCGATAAGGAGCCGATCAAACCATTACCGTTCGGGAAGTTCTTCGCTGAAATTGGTTTGTTGTTTGTTCATTTGCTTAAAGGCAACAGCGTATCGAAATCAGTAATGTCACAGAGTTATAAAGAGAAATTGCAACCTTTCGCTGATAAGCTCGACATTCAGGAAGAATCATTTACTGTTGCATACCAATTAGACAACAAGATCTACAATAATAAATATAGTTTCCCGAGCGAAATGGAAGCAGAGACTTATATGCAGCAGAAAATCCAAGACAATCCTGCATTAGCAAATCAGGTACATATTATTCCACAATACGAACTTCAGGAATCATGAGTGAACCACTAGCAACTTACACCTTTTTGCCATGGCTTCGACAAGGCATCGCCAACAATATTGCGAAAGCCGATGGTGATACATCAGTTAAGTTTAGGGCAACCATACCAATAAAGGTAACAGTTTCGGGCACCAAACCCGACGACACAGCAATTCTTGCCCAGAATATCAACCAAAATATTGAACTATACGGCCCGGGCGATATCATAGGTATCAATTCGAAAGCAATTATCAAATCAGAACCCCGTAACTGGATCACCAATTTCGAACCAAATTATCTGCCCTATATCGATTTTTATGAAGAGGATTTCCCTTGGCGATACACGCCTGCAGCCTCTTCTGGCGAACGTTTACGACCATGGTTGACACTGGTGGTACTTAAAGAAGACGAGTTCGATAACATTTCCAATGTTAAAGACATGCCGCTTTCGGGATTCAAATTGAAAGACAGTGTTACAACAACAAACGTTTTTCCGAAATCGGATGAATTATGGGCCTGGGCTCATGTACATGTGAACACCGATCTGGCTGATGGAGCATTACCGAACACAGCCAATGCGGTACAGGTTACTCAAAAGATCACAAGTATGATCAAGCAAACACCCGACCTGGCCTATTCCCGTATCATCAGTCCAAGGAAGGTCGAACCAAACAAAAGCTATTATGCTTTCCTGATACCTACCTTTGAAAGCGGGCGGCTGGCTGGTTTGGGAAGGACTATTGATTCAAATATAGTAGCTACTACCTGTGCCTGGGATAACCCCGTGAATAAAGAATTTCCTTACTATCACCGTTGGTATTTCAAGACCGGAAATATTGGCGATTTCGAATACCTGGTCGACCTACTGGAGCCTAAATTAGCTGATAAAACAGTTGGTGTACGCGATATGGATGTTTTACACCCAGGTGCTAACCTGCCACTTATCGACAATCCAGAAATAAATGGAGTACTAAAACTGGGTGGCGCTCTGCGTGTTCCTTTCGACTCATTAAAAGAAAGTGATAAAGCTGAAGTCCTGAAATACGAAGAGTGGGACGAGCATCCATACCCGCATAAATTTACCCAGGCAATGTCGACCCGAATCAACATAGCCGACGACTACACCCAGGACACAAGAACCACCGAACAGATTAATAAGGAAGCCGGGATTGTTCTGGAAAACGATGAAGGAGACCCCGATCCGGTAATTACTTCCCCACTCTATGGCCGATGGTATGCTTTGCAACAACGACTCTTGAAAGATCGAAACAACAATAATTTACCATATAATAAAAACTGGGTTCATGAGTTAAATCTCGATCCTCGTTACCGAGTAGCAGCAGGTTTAGGTACCGGTGTTATCCAAAAAAACCAGGAAGAGTACATGCAGGCAGCATGGGAGCAAGTGGGCAAAATCGTGGAAGCCAATAGTAAAATACGTTGGGCTCAAATGGCAACTGAAGTATCATATAATCTATATGAAAAGAATATACTGACACAGTTACCTGAAAAAGCTTTTTCGTTTACTGCACCAGTTCATCGCAGGATTACCCACAACCAATTCACCGTACAAGCTCAGGTCAGCAAGAGTTTGGTTCCACCAGCAATGACTTCAGGCGTTTTCAGAAGTGTAACAAGGCCTCGTGGAACATTCATGAAAAAGCTTCTGTTAACCGATGAGAAAAATGCCTTGAATCTTATTCAAAGGGTAAATGAAGGAAAAGTGTTGGCGGTTCCTCCAAAAGTCGATCCAGCAGGCGCCATAAATTTAACAGATATTATCAAGGATGTTAAGCCTAAAACCCTTCCTGATTTTCTTGCCCGTTTATTGGAAAAATATCGTTGGTTAAAATATCTGCCTCTCATTATTGTTCTTCTGATCCTGTTATTCATTTATCTGTTCTTCCCGTCGCTTCGCAATTCGGCCAATGTCGGAACCATTGTTGCCATTGGTGTGGCTTTGTTTTATATTTTGAATCGTTGGGATAAGAAATTGAAAGATAACAATACGGCATCGCAGGAAAATCAAACTCCTGAGTCGGTTGATTCGTATCCTAAGAGTCCCGATTTTACCATTACAAATCCCGGTAGCGATTTTAAGCCATCTAAAGGCGAAACCGACAGCACCGAAGCAAAACGTTTCAAGGGTGCCCTTAAAGATACTTTCAATCTAGTCAGCACTAAATATAAGGAAGCAGATAAAACGCAATTGGATTTAGCCGAGTTGAACAAAACTATTATACAGGCAATCGATCCATCGGATACCATTCCTAAACGTATCGGTTATTTGGTGAAATTACCACCTCACATAAAGAAAAATATGGTCGAAAAGTTTACTCCGGTGATGGTGTATCCTGAAATCGATATTCCAATGTACAAACCCCTGGCAAACATTTCCACCGAATTATTCCTGCCTAATTTGAATAAAATAGAACAGAATAGTATCACCTTACTCGAAAATAACCAGAAATTCATCGAGTCTTACATGGTAGGCCTAAACCATGAAATGTCACGTGAATTGCTATGGCGGGAATACTTCACCGACCTGCGCGGCACCTATTTCCGTCAGTTCTGGGATGTTCACAGTTTTTTAAGTTCACAGCCGCCACCAGACGATCTGAAAGAACAACTAAGGGATATCCCGCCTATTCACAAGTGGTCAAAAATCAATACGACACATATAAATCCGTCCGATTCCAATTCGGTTAGAAAGAACGAACTGGGAGCCAATAACCAGAGGGCATCCAATAGCGGTAAAACCCAATTGGTATTGGTCATTCGTGGCGAATTACTTAAAAAATACCCCACTGCCGTGGTTTATGCCCAAAAAGCCGAATGGGGAAAGAAAAGCAATGTACCCGACGTGAATGAAGAAAGAACACTCATAGAGCTTACAGTCGCCGAAAAATCAAACCCACCGGAAAGTAAACTAAAATCCCCTTTGTTTGAAGCGAAAATTGATCCCGATATATATTTTTTCGGTTTTGACCTCGATGATGAAGAAGCCCGTGGTACCAAAAATCCCACAAGCACCAGCGACGATCCAGGTTGGTTCTTTGTGTTGAAGGAACGTCCCGGTGAACCAAGGTTTGGCCTCGATCTGAGCAAAGCCGATAAGATTATTAACTGGAACAACCTTTCGTGGGAAGATGTTGGAACAGCGGATGGCAAGTGCATCGTACTGAACAAAACGATCACATTTGATACATACGACCCACTGATCGACCAGGAGAATAAATCAAGGGCCGACGATGTTCAGGCACACTGGAGTCCTTCGACCAATGCAGCCGAGTTGGCCTACATCCTTTACCAGGTTCCTGTTATGGTTGCCGTTCACGCATCACGTATGTTACCTTAATCAAAAAGAAACTATGGGAAATATAAAAGAAATTCAGGATAGCATCGCAGGACTCAGGGAAACTAATAAGTCGCGGAAAGATGAACTTAGGATCACAAATGCCAAATTAGAAAATACCGAAGCCCAAATAAGTTCATTCAAACCTACAGGTACTGATTCCGACGAACAGCTTAATAAATTAAAGGAAGCCAGGGATGTACTTAAAGGAAAAAAGACGATGTTTCAATCGGAGTTGGCAGCAAATAATACCGAAATTAAAGACATTAACGACCTGATCAGGGAACAGTACAATCCTGTGGAAGATATCGAACAGCTGGAAGATAGTTATCCACTCTTGTTATTTCCACTACGGCTTGAAACCAGATTTAAAAAGACCGACAATCAGGATCAGCTTTGGATAAGAGTATATCCTGACGATTGTAATGTATTAAAGAAAGAGCCATTATTCAGTGAGGACGAACTGACTGATGTTATAATATTCTGGTCGGAAATGACTAAAGCTGCCGGAATCGAAACCGACGAACGTGGAGCATGGACAGTGCTCGTTAACAGCCATGGCACCAGCCGCGCAACATGGATGATCAATAAATACAAACCATTAATCGAGATTGCTGAACGTCCCGATGACACCTTCAACGTTCTTGCACTGGTTACGGAAAATGAGAATACTGACGCACTTTTACCCGCAATCCAGACATACTGGAAAGAAATGTGGTTTGCCCAGGGGGATGAAGAAAAAATTACAGCTGCTGAAAACAAGCTGAATACGTCAGGCTTAACGAATACAGAAATAGAAAAACAATTGGCTGACATTACTCCCTATAATATATCGGATCCTATGGATGCAGCATTTGATCCGGCTAAAATACTGATATCAAAACTTTGTTTACCCAAACCAGGAAATTTCGTTACAACAAAAACATCTTGGAACGAAGCGCCACAAGCAGTCTCTTTGCCGGATAAATTTGTGGCAATAACCCATTCAGGTGAAACCAAAAAGTCATTCCCCTTCGAAAACGCTGTAAATGAATACCTTCCCGTTGGATTCGATCCAACATCGGATGATGGAAGCATTACCAAAAATGAGGTTAACAAGGATATTCAGGTTAATGAAGAATTAAAATGGATGGTCGATTTCAATGAGGCTGTAAAAGCAGGAATGGCTACAAGGATTGATCTTTCTTCCGATGAGGCACTAAATGGTTTCGACCAGTTATTCGTTGTGGGTCTCCGGATCACTTCCAATGCACAAACATCTAAACAGGAACTGGAGGGACTAATCACAACACATAAGGAGAGTAAACAAGGTTTCGAGTTCATAAAACAAGGCACACCAACGAATAATACCGAAGACAATCCATCTGGTTATTCATGGCAGGAAGATGCAGACGAAAGTTATGACCGGATTTTTAAAGATTCCGAAAATTTTACTGTTACCAGTAATGTTGCAGAACAGTCCGATGCCCAATTGTTTGCTGATAGCTTACAAATCGATCCAGCTATTTTGCAAGGGCTTCAGAATGCCAATGGTCACGATCAGTCTGAGGCAAAAGCAATGAACTTAGCACTCTTCCCTGCTACCATGGGCTATTTTATGGAAGAGATGATGGATCCATTATTCAGCGATCAAGATATTAGTGATACCTGGAGCTTTTTTGGCAATTTTATTTCTGGACGCGGGCCTGTACCAGCCATAAAAATCGGAAGACAGCCCTATGGTATTCTGCCAGTTACACGATTTTCGACACTCAACTTTCCAGAAGTCAACAATGACTCCCCCCTGTTAGGCAAAAAAACCTATCCATCCAGGCTTTACAGTTTGATTAAAAAAATTGATGAAACCTGGGACACATTGGTATCGCAGGTGAAATATATTGGTCGAAATGGAGATCCCCACCAGGTGCTTCTGGATATATTGAGTTTACACGCCAACTCGATAGAATTTCATCAACGTTATGCACAATCCATACAACAGGTGTATAATCAGATGAACCTTGCTTTAGGAAGCCCTGTGATTGCAGGACTGATCGCTGCGGCTGTCCAAACAAGAGGAAAACTAATCCTCCAGGAACTAGGAATCTATACGGAAAAATTAAAACTGCCTATTCTCGAAAAATATTTTCTTTCTACTCCCAATAAACTTAATGGTCCCCTGATCGATGATGTACCTGAATCAGAAACGAAACCAATCAGAAACTACAGTGCCGATGGGAAAAACTATATTGAATGGTTGCGACAGGTAGATGGTGAAAAAATAAGGCGTCAGGACTTTGGAGGTGAAAATGCTCCAACCGCTTTGCTGTATTTATTACTTCGACATTCGGTTCAATTAACACAATCAAATTCAGCCACAAATTTTCTTCTTGGTCATGACTTGCTAAGCAGTAAAATGGAATTTTTCGATACCAACTTCCTGTATATTCAGTCTGAAGAAACAGGTAAAAGTAAATTCGAACATCTATACAATACATACGACTCAATAACCGGTAACCAATCAGTTAATCTAATGCAGCACATCTATAAACCAGATGTCTTGTCAACCAGTCCGGAAACACAAGCGCTGAGAAATGTACTGGATGCCTTATCCTCGCTCGAGAAAACACCCACTGCGAGGTTAGATCGTTTATTGACCGAACACTTTGATTGTTGCAGTTATCGCCTCGATTCGTGGAAAACCGGTTTGACATATTACCAGTTGGGTGAGCAGAAAAAATACGCAGAACAGAATCAGAAGGAAAAAGGTATTTACCTGGGAGCTTATGGATGGTTGCTAGATCTACGACCGAAACAAACCAACCTTAACGAAGTTAACCTCGACACACAGGATAAGGAATTCTTTACGCCTAACGGACAGAAGATTTATGCCGATCCAGATAATCTCGGATATATACACGCTCCCTCCGTCGACCAAGCAGGAACAGCAGCTATCCTACGAAATGCTTACGATTCAAATAAAGAGAGTGGAACCAGCAATCCATTCGCTATCAATCTGACTTCGGAACGTATTCGTATAGCCAACGATTTTCTTGAAGGTATCCGTAATGGCCAACCACTTTCAGCCCTGTTGGGTTATCAGTTTGAAAGGGGGCTTCACGACCTCTACGTATCATCAGGTATAGAAGCTGATAAGTTTATTTACCCGCTACGTATTGTTTTCCCTCTGGTTTCGAACCACTTGGCAAGCACACAAACTACCACCGACGACATTAACGAAGCCAATACTAGCAACAATACTACAGATACGAGCATCGAAGCTATAGAAGCCCGTAATGTTATTGACGGGTTAAAACTTATCCAGCATGTTCAGCATAGCTCCGACAAGACTTATCCGTTTGGTTTAACTGCCAGTCACAACCTACCATCAGCCAATACAACTGAAGCAGCAGCCATTACAGAAGAAGTGAACCGATTGATCGATATCAACGACGCCATTGCCGACCTAGTAATGACCGAACAGGTATTCCAGGCAGTGAAAGGTAACTTCGATAGGGCTGCAGGTGTCGCCAATGCTTTCTCAAAAGGAAGTTATCCACCCGAAATGGAAGTGATCAATACGCCACGAACCGGTCTGGCATTAACCCATAAAATGGCTATTCACTTTGATGCCGAAGCAAGTCCTATGGTTTCACCCAATACAGTAACTGGAATGACCCCACGCGCTGGTGCTGAACCATCGATCAATGCATGGCTCTCAGGAATTTTGCCTCCACCCGATAGGATTCAGGTAAAGGTAAAGGTGAAGGAACCCGGAAAGGCCGAACAAAGCATTATTATCAGCCAGAAGGATCTTGGGCTGCAATCGATCGACCTCCTTTTCTCTGCAGCATCTGATAACGACCAGGCTATGAGCGAGCTAGATGACCGGATTGTCAACTATTTAATCTACAAGTATAAGGATCCGGATACAAACGCATTTCTGAATCCTTTCACAGAAATTTCTATTCTTTATACAGAAGAAATCGATTCAGCAGATCGGACTAAAGTTAGCTTCTTTGAACTCGGTTCCATGCTCCAAAGTCTGAAGAAACTGTTAGTCAGTAAACCATTTCTGAACCATTCGGCCCTACAACTGCCTACCGAAGACAACGAAACAATCGATGTGACCTACGATGTGACCGATTTTACTGACCGGATTAATAAACTTAAAAACGATCTTGATCTAAAAAATACTGAAATAAAAAATATACTGAATCAGATAAAAAGTATTCAATACTTCAGTGAACAGCACGAAACAAAACTCACCACAGCAGGCCTCGACGAATCAAAAATAGCCTCTTTAAACGAAACCTTATCCGATGACCTGAAAAACTACTTGAGTAATACCTCAGCAACTCTTAAAACCGATTTGATGAATACCTACAAAAAGGCACTCGTTGATATGGGAATCAGTTCAGCAATAATAGCCTCTCTCAAAACAGACTATGATGGTTATCTAACTGCTTATGTTAACGATTTCTCCAATCTTGCTGCATTGGTAAAAAATACTTGTGACAAGTTTATGGCTGTGGCATTGTTCGATAACAATCAAACGGGAACCGGCTTTATACACCAGGCTTTAGGTAATGTTTTTGATAACACGGTTAAAAAGCTGGAAGTGGTGATTGATAGATGGCGACGGAATGAAACAGAATATAACAGTATAATGGCCGAGTACGATCCGATTACACAAACCAACGAACAACTTATCCAGATTCTGCAGGCAGCTGAAAGGAAAGTTGCTTCTTCAAACACCTCTCCGGTTCCCACTGTCCCTGCTACTTACAAAACAAGTGTTGAAGCTAAAAAGCTAGCATTCGACGGAGTCCTGGGCGAACTGCAATCAATACTTAGTAATAATTTCATTGATGTGAATGTGTTCTACACTCAGACAAATGCGATTCTGAATAAAATGGGAGCCCATGATAATACTTCGTTTGACACAGAAAACGTAAGGAACGATCTTTACGAAATACTTCAAATCCTTATCTCCCTGAGGGAAGATATTTATACTGCTGTAAGCGACCTTCAATCGAATATCGACAAAAAGTTCAGTGACTATACTGAAGAAAGTAGCGGTTACGAATTACTTGCCGCCGATACCGATAAAATTGACAAACTATTGGCAGCTTGTAAGAAAATTCTGAAAGATGAAATCACTTTGTTACCTAAGCTAACTTTTGCTGCCGAACTGGGTGAGGCTGTTAGGTTAGCATATAATAAAAGCGAAGGCATCCAGGATTTTTCAAGGAATATACAAGGCAGGGAATTTCCGGTCGATGATTGGTTCTCGGGTATTGCCAGGGTACGAAATAATGCCTGGGAATTCGAAAACGTAATGTCCCTGACACAAGGCTTCAACCCCGGCAAAGCACCCAACTTGAAACCGCTTCAATTCCCTGTCAGGGAAAACGACAGGTGGCTGGCTCTGAAATATATTAAAGAAGAAACCGATCCCGTTTACGTTGAAGATGAAGAAAATGTATTTAAGGAACTGCAGGGTGACTCCTTACTATATACTGCCCATTTTGCAACCAATTTCGATAAAACTAAACCTATCTGTGGTATCATCATCGACGAATGGACAGAAGTTGTTCCTGCCAAAGAGGAAACCACTGGTATTGCGTTTCATTATGACCAACCAGGAAGTGAACCACCTCAAACCATGTTACTGCTTACACCGCCAGCTTTTACAGGTAAATGGCTTTGGGATGATTTGATCGGAACGCTGGAAGAAACATTATCCATGGCTAAGAAACGAGCTGTCGAACCGTCTATGATCGATGGCACTACCTTCAGCCAGTTTCTGCCAACAACTCTCATGGCGGTTGCCACTAATTGGATAACTGTTGCCACAAATCTTTCCGTTAACAATACGCCAGTTGATGCAAAT
>JASJGS010000023.1:0-82152 GCA_033791445.1 Bacteroidales bacterium
ACAACTTTATAAAATAAAAGTCAAATTAATTTCATGCCCCCGCTGCACATCCACCTGGATCACCTAGCCTATCATCTCCACAGGGGGTAGGTGGGGTGAAATTTATGGAAGATGGGTTTTAGTTCTCTATTTTATAAAATAAAAACCGATGCAACAATTGAATTATTTGTCGCACCGGTATTACAGTTAGAATTTACTAAAATTATGCCATATCCAATTATTAATAACTTCTACTCATTTCAAATACGCAGTTTCCTGGCCAGGAAAAAATATGTGACAAGACTTAATCCGGAAAAAAGGAAAATCATTGAGGGATAGGCTACACCCTCGTGGATTGTTGTAGTTGCATCTAGTATACCTGCAGCGAGAACTCCAATTGCAGCACCGATAAGGAGCATTCCGAATGATAGAGAGAAGTTTCTCAAAGTGTACTTTTCCCCTGTATTAAATAACTTTGCATCAGCCCCTTTTTCAATTAATGCAAGTCTTTCTTTATTTCTGGTAATGAATAATAGATAGAATACTCCGAATATTGCTCCAAATATTACTAATACGATAAGAAAATCATCCATAATTTTAAGTTTTTAGTGAAACATTTCTTTTTATTGCACTTTTGACGACACAAAATATAAACGGTTACATCTTTTTCCCAAAAATGTTAGTTATTTTATTATCAATATTTTACATTCTTAAGTTTTTTTCTATATTTTGTAACCAAAATAGTTTTCCAGCGTCATATTGGTGATGGTAAAAGAATCAGATATCCACTTAGTGGAGATGATACTGGCAGGTAATAGGGATTCCTTTAGCTTGCTTGTTGATAGGTATAAAGATATGGTCTTTACCTTGTCAGTTGGACTTTTACAAAATAGAGAAGAAGCAGAGGAGGTTGCGCAGGATGCTTTTTTGAAAGTGTTTAAAGCACTCCCAAAGTTTAAGCAGAAGGCAAAGTTTTCAACCTGGATGTATAGAATTGTGTATAATGAGTGCATATCAAGGTTAAGACGAAAGAAAGCTAAGCTGGTTTCAATTGAGGACGTAAGCTATCAAGAATTGCCAGACGATTTTGAGGAGAATAATCCTGAATGGGTTCAAAAAGAAGTGAGGGAGAAAACCCTGAAGGAGGCTCTGCAGGACCTGCCAGAACAGGATAAAACTATTGTATTGTTATATTATTATGAAAACTGCCAGGTGGAAGATATCTCGAAAATATTGGATCTATCACCTTCAAATGTGAAGACTAAATTATTCCGTACCAGGAAGAAGTTATATACTATCCTGGTTGGTGCTAAAAAAAAAGAATTGATTGATTATTAAAAAATATACAGATATGGCTTTAGATAATATGCTATCGGATAAAGAAATGGATGTCAATTTAGAGAAGATTTTTCTTGAAACAGGGAAAAATAAGGCTCCAGAAAATTTTACAGAGAATTTAATGTCACGCATTGAGCAAGAAAACCAGGCTGTTACCACAAAATATAAGCCATTAATCTCTAAATGGGGTTGGGCATTAATTTCTGTTTTTGTACTGGCAACATTTTATGTTGTTTTTACCTCTGGTTCTGATTCACCCGAAAAGGGGTTTGAAATTAGTCAGCTATTTAAAAACACTTTTAGCTTCCATATTGATACACAGGGCCTGCTTCAAGTCAGCTCACAAATCACACAATTACTGTTTTCTTCAAAAGTGTTTCTATCACTTATGGCTCTTGTTGTGATTGGGATTATTCAAACTTTTATTTACCAGAAGGTTGAAATAATTAGGCAAAAGCAGGTAATGCACACATAGGAGCCTTGCATTTCAATTTTAGGGTGAGATTTATTAAAAGTCTGGAAGATTTATTGCTTACTTTTATTGCATTAAGCCAATCATGGTTTTTATAACTGCATTGGCCCCATCAGCTATTTGTACAATGTTTGCATCGAGCATATAACAAGGTGTAGTTACCAACTTATAATTTTGATCAACAATTACCTCCCCATGTGATGTCGTTTTATGGTTTGCACCCATTGTCCTAATAGCAGTAGCTGTATCTTCATCCTGACCAATGGTGAGATCAGCATTGTCAAGTATTTTTGCCATAATTACTGGCGATATACAGAGTGCACCAACTGGTTTTCGTGCTTCTATCATTTTTTTAATAGCAACTTCAACATCTGTATTTATAGTACATTCAGGCCCATCAAAGGCAAAACTGGAAAGATTTTTCGCGGCCCCAAATCCTCCTGGAAATATGATACCATCAAAGTCTGAAGGTTTGAATTCGCTTAATTCATGAATGTTTCCTCTGGCAATTCTGGCTGACTCAACAAGAACATTTCTTGATTCATCCATTTCTTCGCCTGTTAAGTGGTTTATAACATGAAATTGAGGTATGTCTGGAGCGAATATTTCATAACTCCCTCCATTTTTTACAATAGCATAAAGGGTAAGTGTAGCTTCATGAATCTCAGCCCCGTCAAAAACTCCTGAGCCAGATAAAACCACTGCAAATTTCTTTTTTGAATCCATGATATTTAGTTTTATAATTTCCATCACAAGTTATTCATTTTTTATTTTCTTTCCACATCTTTGTTTTAAAATGTAATAAATGAAGAGGACTTTTATAGCAATCAAAGTTAACCCATCCAGAGAGTTTGAGTATTTTATTAATTCCATTAGAACAGAGATTCAGGGAGGAATTAATTGGTATGAATCCAAAAAGCTACATCTTACACTAGGGTTTTTTGAGTCTACCTCCAATGAGCAGGAAGAGCAGATTAAAATAGTCCTTAAGAAAATATGTGCTCAAACTGAATCATTTACACTTGATTTTCAAGGTTTGGGAGTGTTCCCTTCAAATGATGAACCTAGAGTAATTTGGATTGGGTTAATGAATACTAATATAATTACCAAAGTATATGAGGATCTGTGGCGTGAATTAAGATCTTCTGGGTTAAGCAGGGATAGGGGAAAATTCACTCCTCATATTACGATAGGACGGATTAAATATATGGTTGATAAAGAGCAATTGTTTCAACTTATTTCTGGAAATTGTAGAAGGAAGATAATGAAATCTACAATAAGGTCAATTATTTATTATGAAAGCACATTGACCCCAACTGGTTCAGCTTACAGGGTCCTTGGACGATTCCAGCTGTTATAAATATGTATCACTCTACTTTATATGGTTACTTTCCCCGGCCCCTAATAATAGTTAGAAGAGTATAGATTAAAATCTTAAAATCAACATACATAGACATGTTTTCAATATATATCAGGTCATAATCTAATCTTTCTATCATTTGATCAACATCACCTGCGTAGCCATATTTTACTTGACCCCATGACGTAATTCCGGGTTTCACTTTCTGAAGGTGAATATACTGGGGTGCCTTTTTTATAATTTTATTTATAAAATATTTACGTTCTGGACGTGGGCCTACGAGTGACATATCTCCTTTAAGCACATTTAAAAAATTCGGGATTTCATCCAGCCTTATTTTCCTCATTAGATTACCTATCGGTGTTATCCTGGGATCATTTTCAGAACTTAATGCAGGTCCATATTCTTCGGCATCTTCATACATTGTCCTGAACTTATACATCCTAAAGGGCTTACCAAACCTTCCAATTCTCTCCTGCACAAACAGAACTTTACCTGGAGAACTAAAACGGATAATTATGGCCAGTGTTATGGTAAGAGGAAGGGTGAGAATTATGGCGAAAAGTGAAACAATAATATCTAAAACTACCTTAATAGTTTGCTGCCACACAGGAATTAGTTCATGAGAGATAACAATGAGTGGAGTTCCATAAACAGATGACATTCTTACACGGCCTGTAAAAATTTCATACAAACCAGGGATCGCTTTAATAATAACTTTTGAGCCTTTTAATTTATTTATTATTTGACCTGTCAACTCATAATCGCCTGGTTCCATAGCGATAATTACCTCTTCAATAGAGTGATTTTTGATTATTTCATTTACCTGGTCAAGACTTCCAAGGTTAGGGATATACTGATCGAGAGGAAATGTTTTTTGATGATTCAGGCAAATATATCCAACGAACTTTGTGCCTGAAAATTTCTTTCCTGCCGTCAATTCTTTGTAGACAGCTAGTGCTCTTCCATTTCCACCAATTAGCAATGTGGGAAAACCAATTATACCACTATGTATTCTATAATTGGTATGTGAGGTGATTAAGACACGTGGTATGTAGGTTAGAAAAAACTGAAGACTAAACAGAACAAGCAACGAAAGATAGTAGTTGGTGAAATTGTATATAGTGTCGTCTAGTAATAAGGTAAAAAACAATATAATGACTCCAATTACAGTTACCAAAAAGGTTGTACCTAATTCTTGAAGCCTGGATTTGCGAAAAGGATAATTGTAGTAGCCCGACATATAATGCAGCAAAAGCCAAAAACAGGGAATTACCAATAAGCTGATATAAAACTTTACTCCCAGGTCAAGGGGTAGTCTATAACCAGAAATATTTGATTCTATATAAAGCTTCCTGAATAAATAGAAAATTGTCCAACTAAGTGCAGCTGCAAAAAAGTCAGAAAGTATATACTTAAGTCTCTGAGTTTTTCTATTCATAAAACTATCTTGTCGGTTATTTTAGGGTTTGTGCGCATTAATTCCAGTGCTAAACCAAAAAATACATCTGTTAAATTAGCTATTTACTATACGAATTTAGTATTAAGAATGTTTTAATTTTTACCTTTATCCCTTATGCAAACTGATCTTTAGCAACCATTATTCGATTCATAACTTTATTGGCCAGTTTCAAAGCCATTATTGACTCCTCAAAGGAAAGTTTTGGCTCTAAATTCCCAGTTAGGCTGTTATAAAATGCCATTATTTCAGAATTGTTTTGATTCTTGGTTTCTTGTTTCGAAATGTTTGTTTGTACGTATGGTTCAGGTTGCACTATAATATTACCTCTGGACCTAGTACTGTCCCCCAGTTGGTAAATTTTTGTTTTAAGGTTAATAAAATCTATATAAAAATGCTTAGCATGTTGATAAATGTGAATATAGTGTTTTTGCTCATCATGAAGGAAATTGTATATTAAATTTGCTGAAGCCCCATTGTCAAATTCAATCCGAGTGTTTATCATCGTGGGAATATTTTTAACTTCCCCCAGAGTACCCGGTACAATTCTTTTAGGGTTGGCTTTTATTACCGATAGAAGAAATTCGATATCCTTAACAAGCTCTCTTATTATATTATTATCTGATTTAAATTCAGGTCTGTTTTTTCTTCTTATTTCGATATGAAAGGGGCGGTCTATTTCTTTGCTTAAGGAAATATAGGCAGGGTTAAATAAAAGGGGATTTCCTGTAAAAACCATTATGTTAGCTTCCTGGGCCAGTTTTAGCATTTCAAAATGACTCTCATCCTCAATGTTTAGTGCCTCAGAAAGAAAAATATGTTTAAATCTTTTAGTAGCTCTAATAACTCTTTCAGAATCAGATACACATCCACCTAAAAAAAGTATGGCGTCGGATTTTTCTATCAACTCATCAAATGAATTAACCTTTTTCCTGCCAAAAAGTTGAGTTGGAGGTCCATTAGGGCTTGCTTTCGGCTGAAAGAAACCTGAGATCTCAAATGGTTTTTTTCCGGATAATTGATTCAAATACTCATTTAGAGGTTTTTCATCAATTAAAACACCAAATTTTATCATATTTTTGCAGTGTTTAGGCAAAAGTAAGTCAATTCCAGTGAACCAAATCTTTTTTTTGGTCCGATTTATTAACCTTAGATTGTTGAAAACCCGGGAATTAGTAATTTTTTATGGTAAATGATTCTTTCATACATAGAGGATTAAGACAAAGACTTGTCCAGGAAATAATTGGTAAAGGCATTACTAATGAGCTTGTTTTAGAAGCTATTGGAAAAGTTCCCAGGCATCTCTTTATGGATACAGGGTTCATTAATTTTGCCTATAAAGATCAGGCTTTTCCAATAGGAGAGGGGCAAACTATATCTCAACCATATACAGTTGCTTTTCAAACGGAACTGTTGGATGTGGAAAAACGTCATAAAGTTCTTGAAATTGGAACTGGGTCAGGATATCAGGCAGCGGTTTTACTTCAAATGGGTGCACGAGTATATACAATTGAAAGGCAAAGAAAGCTCTTTTTAAAAACACAATCGCTCTTACCTACATTGGGATACAAACCACATTTTTTTTATGGAGATGGATTTAAAGGACAACCAACTTTTGCTCCATTTGACAGGATATTAATAACCGCTGCAGCTCCTGAAATTCCTGATGGACTACTTCGGCAGCTAAAAGTAGGAGGTAAACTGGTAATTCCACTTGGTGGAGGCCAGTCACAAGAAATGATTTTAATTAAAAAGATTAGCGAGGACAAGTACGAAGAGTCGAAACATGGATTTTTTATATTTGTACCTATGTTAAAGGGTACCAGTAACGGAAATAATAAAAGATAATTTAAGGTATGATTGAAGTTGTAAAATTTGTTTTTAACCCATTCCAGGAAAACACGTATCTTCTTTATGATGAGACCAGTGAATGTATTATTGTTGACCCGGGCTGCTCTGGTCATGAGGAACAGGAACTGTTAAGGAATTATATAATAGCCCATGGGCTAATTCCTGTAAAAGTAATTCTAACACACGCTCATGTTGATCATATATGTGGCGCGAAATTTTTATCAGATGAATATGGACTGGTCCCAGAATGTCACAAGGAAGACCTTGGACTTCTTGAACAGGCTCAGTTTCATGGTAAAGTATTGGGATTTACTATTGAGGCTCCGCCAACACCCACACGTTTTCTGGAGGAGGGGAAAGAACTTAGATTTGGCAACTCAAGTTTACAAATAATGCATGTGCCAGGGCATTCGAAAGGGAGTGTAGCACTACATTCCAATGAAAATAGTTTTGTATTGACAGGTGACGTTTTGTTCTCAGGCAGTATTGGTAGAACAGATTTGCCAGGAGGAAGCTATGAGGTACTTATGAACAGCATTCGAGAGAAACTCCTACCAATGGGTGATGAAGTTGTTGTATATGCTGGACATGGTCCGGATACAAGTATTTTAGAAGAGAAAAAATCTAATCCATTTATTAAGCAGGCTTTCTTATAATGATGTAGGAAGCTATGATTTATAACAAGATTGTATGATTCCAACATTAATTTTGGTGGGATCTTATCATGTGAAAAATCATATTTACTCATAGTTGCCTTTACTATTTTTGCGAATATTTAAATATGTACGTATTTTTAATTTCTTAAGATTATTCTTATGGCATTTGATCTTTTTGAAAACAGACACATAGGCCCACGGTGTTCAGAGCATAGTGAAATGCTAGACAAAGTAGGAGCCTCCTCTTTAGAAGAGCTTATAAATAGAACTATTCCTGAGTCAATCCGACTTAATGAACCTCTTAAACTGAATGAAGATGCCATAAGTGAGTATGAATACATGGCTAGCATTCGTAAAATTGCAGAGAAGAATAAACTATTTAAAAGCTATATTGGTTTAGGATACTATAATACTATATTACCAGCTGTAATCCAGAGAAATATTCTTGAGAACCCTTCATGGTATACTTCCTATACACCTTACCAGGCAGAGATTTCGCAAGGGCGCCTTGAAGCTTTATTGAATTTTCAGACGGTAGTAACTGAGCTTACCGGACTGAAAGTAGCCAATGCCTCACTATTGGATGAGGCAACAGCTGCAGCCGAGGCAATGTTAATGGCTTATCGCACCAGATCAAGGGCAGCTGTGAAAGCAAATGTCAATAAGTTTTTCATTGATAAAGAGGTTTTTCCACAAACCTATGAGGTAGTAGTAGCAAGAGCCAGGCTGCTTGGAATAGAGACTTATTCTGGTGATTATAGGAATACCGAGCTGGATGATAATACATTTGGTGTCTTGGTCCAATATCCAAATGCATCTGGAAGTATTGAGGACTACAGTGAATGGATTGAAAGAGTTCATGAAAAAGGCGCTATGGCTATTGTAGCAGCCGATATTCTGAGTTTAGCCTTATTAACTCCTCCAGGTGAATGGGGTGCAGATATAGTAGTTGGTTCAACTCAGCGTTTTGGTGTCCCAATGGGCTTTGGTGGTCCTCATGCTGCCTATTTTGCCACCTTAGAAAAATACAAAAGAAATATACCTGGTAGAATCATTGGAGTTTCTTTGGATGCTCAGGGAAATCAGGCTCTCCGAATGGCACTTCAGACAAGAGAGCAACACATAAAACGCGAAAAAGCTTCATCAAATATCTGTACAGCTCAGGCATTGTTGGCAACCATGGCTGGTATGTATGCAATTTACCATGGCCCTGAGGGTTTGAAAAGAATAGCTTTTCATGTGCATAATACTGCATATGGTTTGGAGAAAATGCTGGATATTCTGGGGTATGAACAATTAAATAAGAACTATTTTGATACGCTGAAAGTTCGCCTTCCAGAAGGTGTGAGAATGGAAGATGTGAAAAATATAGCTCTTGAAAATCAGATTAATTTTCGTTATATCGATCATAATTTTTTGGGAATAAGCCTGGATGAGACAACATCTCAAGAGGATCTCAATCAAATTGCTAGTGTATTTGCAAAGGCTTCCAATATGGAGTTTGATCATGCTAAAGGAATTGCTGAAGGAATAAATTTTGACAAGAAATTTGAACGAACAGATGAATTCCTGGCCTTGAACATCTTCTGCGATTACCACTCTGAAACAGAGATGATGCGCTATATTAAGAAGCTGGAAAGGAAAGACTTTTCCTTAACACATTCAATGATTTCATTGGGCTCATGCACAATGAAACTAAATGCAGCTGTTGAAATGTTGCCATTGAGTTGGCCGGAATTTGGGAACCTTCATCCTTTTGTGCCAAAGGATCAGGCTGTTGGATATTATCAATTAATTGATGAGTTGGAAGAAGATTTGAAGATTATAACAGGGTTTGATGCAATAAGCTTTCAACCAAATTCAGGTGCAGCAGGTGAATATACTGGTTTGTTGGTCATTCGTGCCTGGCATGAAAGCAGGAGGCAATCTGAAAGAGATATTGTTCTGATTCCAGCTTCAGCACATGGAACCAACCCTGCAAGTGCAGTCATGGCAGGGATGGAAGTGGTAGTAGTGGAATGTGATGAGAATGGCAATATCGATTTGCAGGACCTTCGCAAAAAAGCAATAGAAAATAAAGATAAACTAGGTGCATTTATGGTTACATATCCTTCCACCCATGGTGTTTTTGAGGAGGATATAAAAGAAATGATTGAAGTTGTGCATGAAAATGGCGGGCAGGTGTATATGGATGGTGCGAATATGAATGCGCAGATAGGATTCACCAATCCGGCAGTAATTGGAGCAGATGTTTGTCATTTAAACCTCCATAAAACCTTTGCTATTCCTCATGGTGGAGGTGGACCCGGAATGGGACCAATTGGAGTGGCAAAACATCTGACTGAATTTCTTCCAAAACACCCGGAAGTGGAAACAGGAGGTAAGAATGGAATACTGGCAGTTGCTGCAGCTCCATGGGGAAGTGCCAGCATTCTTACAATTTCACATGCCTATATAAAAATGCTCGGCGGGAAAGGATTGACTTCTGCCACTGCGATCGCTATCTTAAATGCAAACTATCTGGCAAAATCTTTAAAGGATTATTTTGATATTCTTTATACTGGCAGAAATGGATTTGTGGGCCATGAAATGATACTTGATTGCAGGAAATTTAAGGCTGATACTGGCGTGACAGAATTAGATATTGCGAAAAGGTTAATGGATTATGGATTTCATGCTCCGACCTTATCATTTCCTGTGCATGGGACATTAATGGTTGAACCTACTGAAAGCGAGTCTTTGTATGAGCTCAATAGGTTTGTTGATTCCATGGTTAATATCTACAATGAAATTATGGAAATTGAGGAAGGCAAAGCGGATAAAGAATCAAATGTGTTGAAAAATGCACCACATACAGCCCTTGTTGCTGTTTCAGATAATTGGAAATGCCAATATCCACGTGAAAAAGCAGCTTTCCCCCTGAATTGGGTTAGAGAAAACAAATTCTGGCCTTCTATTGGAAGGGTGGATGATGCCTACGGTGACAGAAATCTAATATGTACCTGTGCACCGCTTGACGCATACAGGTAAGAATCTAATTGGTTAAGAAAGCTTGCGGTCAAGGGCATCTTTAATTACTAAATCCAGAATTTCTCCCATATTCGATCCAAAAGCTTCAATTTGTCTTGGAACGATACTTTCTTTAGTCATGCCTGGTACAGTATTGATTTCCAGGAAGTAAGGGGTGTTGTTTGAAATAATATAGTCAATTCTAACAAGGCCGTCACAACCTAACTTTAAATATATATGCTCTGAAATATCCATGCATTTTTGCCTGAGATCATCTGGTATCCTGGCAGGTGTAATTTCTTCAGCTTTGCCCTCGGTATATTTAGCCTCATAGTCGAAAAAATCATTTTCACTAACAATTTCAGTAAGTGGGAATATTAATATTTCTGACTTTGTTTTAAACAAGCCACAGGAAACTTCAGTCCCTTGAACAAATTCCTCAATAATTACCTCTTCATCTTCAACAAATGCATTGAATATCGCTGTTTGTAATTCTTCCTTATCTTTTACTTTTGAGATACCAAAACTGGAACCACTATTATTTGGTTTAACAAAGCAAGGCATATTCAATTTTTGGAAAATCCCTTCAAGATCAAAGACTTCTTCCTTTCTCAATAGCAAACTTTTAGCCGTTTTAACACCGAATTCCTTCAAGAAATTTTTGCAAGCAAACTTGTTGAATGTAAGGGCAGAAGTAAAAACATTACAACTGGTATAAGGGATATTTAAGAGGTCGAAATAGGATTGTAGTTTGCCATCTTCTCCAGGGGTTCCATGAATAGCCATAAGTACACAATCAAACTTAATTTTCAATTTACTGGTTTGAAATGAAAAATCATTTTTATCAATAGTATACTTCTTCTCTGAACTTAATACAGTCCATTCACTACCTTTCACAACCACTGTATATGCATTGTATTTCTTTTCGTCAAGGCTTGAACTTAGTTCTCCGGCACTGTTTATTGAAATTTGATATTCCGATGAGTTGCCGCCGGCAACCACAGCAATGTTCTTCTTCATTAAAATAAGCTGCTTAATTATTAGTACTAATCCTATTTCTTATTTAAAAATATATCAAGTAGGTGATAGGCAGCTGTAAATGGGCCAATCTCTCCATTTAAAACAGCCTGCTCCATAGTTTCTGTTTTATCTTTTATGAGCGAATTTAAGTAAAAATTGCTTTTCAAATTTTCTTCAATTGTCTGATGCATCCAAAAAATCGCCTGCTTTTTCCTATTAGAATCAAACCAGGAATTTGATTGGACAAGTTTTATGTATTCGAGTATGATGTCCCAGACTTCAGTTAATCCTTTATTTGAAACGGCAGATGAGGTGACTACTTTCGGTGTCCAGCCAGATTCACTGGGTGGAAAAAAATGCAAGGCATTTTTAAATTCCTGCTTAGCTCTTGCTGCCTTTTCAAGATTATCTCCATCAGCCTTGGTAATTACTACCGCGTCAGCCATTTCCATAATGCCTCTTTTTATTCCTTGTAGTTCGTCTCCTGACCCAGCCAACATTAGAAGAAGGAAAAAATCAACCATGGAATGTACCGCTATTTCTGACTGGCCAACACCTACTGTTTCTATGAAAATTGTATCGAATCCGGCTGCTTCACAAAGGGTGATTGTTTCTCGAGTTTTTCTTGCAACCCCTCCGAGAGTACCGGACGATGGTGATGGGCGAATAAAAGCACTTTTATTGGCAGATAATTTTTCCATTCGTGTTTTATCCCCCAGAATACTTCCTCCTGATCGCTTACTGCTTGGATCAATGGTGAGAACAGCCAGCTTCCTACCGGTAGATGTTATCTGTGATCCAAGTTCTTCAATAAAAGTGCTTTTTCCAACTCCTGGAATACCTGTAATTCCTATCCTAATAGATTTTCCACTGGCAGGCAAGCATTTTTCAATTATTTCCTGACCTAATTTTTGGTGCGAAGGTTTCGAGCTTTCAATAATTGTTATGGCCTGGCTAAGGAGCACCAGATCCTGATCTTTAATACCCTTGATATAGGCATTGGCAGGCAGTAGTTTTTTCTTTTTTGTAGAGGCTAGCTCAAATGCTTCTTTATTGACGGATGGTGGCCGATTTATACCACTACTCACCGATAGGGTACTACTTTTCGAAGCTTTTTTATTTTTAGCCGATTCCATAATAGTGCGAAGTTAATATTTTTCAAAAAATATCACTAGAAAGTTAAACAGGGTATTATTCCAAATAGATTATTTTACCTTATATGAGAAACAAAAAAAGCCTTCTGTAAGGAAGGCCTGGTAGACTATAATCTGAAAAATATTCTTGATTATTTTAAATGAGAATCAAGTATTTCAACAATTTGTTCTTTTGATTGAATACTGCTTGTTGACTTTACAACCTCCCCGTTTTTGTAATATACAGTAAATGGCAGGCCCATGAAACCCATACATTCAGGAAGTTTTCGAATGACCATAGCCGTTGGTGTGTCAAAATCCATATCGCAGAACGAAACTTCTGGATATTCACCATCAAGTTCTAGCATAGAGGCGTAAACAGGTATACACATGGGTCCCATCCTTCCACAACAGATCATTACATTTTCTTTTTCACTCAGGACTTTTTGATACTCCTCCTCAGATTCAATATGTTTTAAATTTGTATGTAACATAGTTTATATTATTTGAGATTTGAATTGGGTTGTTGATAACAATATTTATATGAGTCGACAAAAGTATAAATTACTTATAAATACCAATGAGTTTATTAAAGAAAATCGAGTGAGTTAATGAGACCTGCAATTTACTCCATAGTGAAATATTCTTACTATTTTGTTTTAGTAAAAAAAGCGCCGGAATATCCGGCGCTTGAAATTATTATTGTATGGGAGATGTCAATTAGTTAGCCGCAGGAGCTGCAACTTCACCAGTTACCCTTAATACTAAATTTGGGGTTTTAGGGTCATTTGTTATAACTGTAATTGATTTATTCTGGCGGCCAACTCTTGTACCTGAACTAAAAATAGCTTTAATTGAGCTACTTTGCCCGGGCTTAATCACTTTTTCTTTTGGTGATACAGCAGTACAACCACAGCTGGAACTTACTTTTCTGATAATCAAATCACTTTTCCCACTATTCTTAAATACAAAGCTATGTTCAACAGATTCTTTCTGTTTAATTTCCCCAAAATTAAATACCTTTTCACTAATATCCATTACTGCAGCACTTGCCAATTGATCAGCAGTTAGATTCGTAAAGTTCTCAGAAACAGTGGCTGAGATGGTAAGGCGATTCTTCCTGTCTTCTTTGTCATTGTAATTAACCTGCACTCTGTCTACAATAAATCCCCAATCATTGATGCTGGAAGCATCGTATGTCCCTGTAATTATTCCTTTCTGGTTTGGCTTTAAGGTAGTTGGATTAGGTGTAAGCTTCAAATGATTTGGGATCTGAGAAAAAGAGATGGATTGATTCTGTCCAGAGGTGTTTACTACCTGTATGCTTACTGTTTTTTTCTCATCCTTATAAACTTTTACAAATGCCATGTGATTGGTTTTAAAACGCACATCACCAATTAAGAAAGGATAATCATCCTCAATTGTTTTAGGCTTGGGAATCACATTTCCGGTAATTCGAAGGCTAACCACTTTTGGATTTGCATTTGAATAAACTGTAACAGATTTATTGAACTTATTCGGCCTGTTTTTAGGATTATAAGCCACTTGGATATAGCCATCTTTACCTGGAGCAATGGGCTCTTTCGTCCATTTTGGAGTAGTACACCCACAGGATGCGGTTACCTTATTAACAATTAGAGGCTGGTTCCCA
Source organism: Bacteroidales bacterium (assembly GCA_033791445.1). Lineage (GTDB taxonomy): Bacteria > Bacteroidota > Bacteroidia > Bacteroidales > VadinHA17 > JANTGF01. The sequence continues at coordinate 13,929 of JASJGS010000023.1, forward strand.
GTGTTCTTAAATTTGAAATCATATGTTGCAAGACCTGCTTCTTCTTTTATATCACCAAAATCATGAGCCTTGTTCTCAAAAGCAACAGTAGCTCCAGTCTGTTGAGCTGAAATATACCAGGGCATTAGAAGAAGAATGCCAACTATTAAACCACTAATAACTTTTCTCATGCTAAAAATTTTTCTTAAAATATCTTGTTAACTCACGAAACATCTAAATTAATTAAACGTTTCAAAATTAATAAAGTTTATTTTTGTATATACAATTTTAAGAATTTCTTGTGAAATAGCATTATTTTTCGCCTTACTTTAATAGCTTTGATTGAATTTTCTTATTTTTTGCCTCTTTAATTGCAGGAATTTGTGAATATAAGAAGACTGAAATATTTATTACTGATTATAGTATTGGCTATGAGTGCCAGCTCATATGGTCAATTCTATAGAGGTTCACAAATGACATTTGGTAAAAATCGGGTACAGTATAATGATTTTTACTGGTCGTTTTATCGCTTTGAAAATTTCGACGTGTATTTTAATGAGTATGGACGTGACCTGGCAGAATATACAGGTAAATATGCTCATAAGCAATTGTCTGAGATGGAAAACTTTATCGATCACAGATTAAATAAGCGTCTGGTACTCTTGGTTTATAATAAATTATCAGATTTTAGGCAGAGTAATATCGGCCTGGTAACAGGAAATGAGGAGTACAATTTAGGCGGGATATCAACAGTTGTTGAAAATAAGGTATTCCTCTACTATGAAGGAGACCACCGTAAATTTGATCACCAGGTAAAAAAAGCGGTAGCGTATTCTCTTGTTAATGAAATGCTTCTTGATAATCCAAACAGGGCAAGGGTCAGGAACTCTTCAAAAATGGAATATCCTGAATGGTATTTTGAGGGGCTCACATCTTACCTTTCAAATAATTGGGATTTTGAGATTGAAAACGAGGTGAAAGATGGTATTCTTTCAGGCAAGTATAAAAAGTTGAACCGGCTTGAAAAAGAGGATGCAGCTACGGCAGGACATTCATTCTGGAAGTTTATCGCTGATACATATGGTGAAAATATAATCCCTAATGTCTTATATATTACTCGCATTAATAATGATTATAATAAGGGATTGTATTACGTGCTTGGTGTTTCTATGAAGGAGTTGAATGAAGCCTGGCTCGATTATTTTAAGGAGAAGTTCACTGAGGATGAGCAGGTTCGATTTACCCCAGAGGCCAAAAAAATTATTGAAAAACCTAAGAAGGAAACGGTATATGAAAAGTTAAAGGTTAGCCCCGATGGGAGAAATGTAGCCTATGTAACCAATAAGATGGGTCGGTATAAGGTGTGGATCCTTGACACCTATACAGGAAAGAAAAAGTGGATCTATCGTCGTGAACCAAAAGTTGAACAAATTATTGATTATTCTTACCCTGTTATGGCCTGGCATCCAACAGGTAAAATGTTGACCATTATAACTGAGGAAAAAGGTGGCCTTGATCTTTTATTTTACAGGACGGCTACCAAAAAAATAGAACGAAAAAATCTTCTTTACTTTGATAAGATTATCGATTTTTCTTATTCGCCTAACGGAGGGAAACTTGTTTTTTCAGCCATGAAGAATGGATTAACAGACCTGTTCTTATATGATATTGCTGCAGGTACTCATGAGCAGTTGACTTATGATCTGGCAGATGATTTGTCGCCCAGGTATTCAAAGTTAGGTGACCATATTATTTTTAGTTCAAACAGGATCAATGATACCCTTACATTTGGACGAGAATATGATAAAGAAGTAGGTATGAATTTTGATCTCTTTCTTTATGATATTAAATCCCATTCCCCATATCTAACTCGCTTGGCTGAAGATAAATATATTGACAAATTTAATGCCTTTAATATCAAAGACAATGAATACCTTTATCTCGGAGATCAATCTGGTATATTGAATAGGTATTACTCCCGCTTTGATAGTGCTATTAGTTACATCGATACAACCATTCATTACAGGTATTTTGCAGAATCGAAACCTATAACTAATTATAATCGAAATATTCTCGAAGAAGATTTTAGTCCTTATTCTGAAACCTTTGGAGAGGTTGTATTAGAAGATGGTAAATACAATATGTATTTCGGGCAATTGTTTCCTGAAGATCTTGATTACGTTGATAAACCTATAGAGACTGTATTTCGTAAGAAGCATACCGATGAATTGGTTAAACTGGATAGTATTGAAGTATTGCGCCAAAGGCTTATTGAGGAAGATAGAAGAATGCGTGATACTCTTACAAAACCTTTGTATGCTTATTTTGAGACCGAGACCCTGGTTGATGTTAACAATTATGTTTTTGAGGAGGAAAAGGAAAATTATTATAAACACTTATTAAAGAAGGATCTAATTGAGATTGACCTGGACACTGCTGATATTCCTTTGCCGCCGATAAGAATTTATGAAACTTCTTTCTATACTAACTATCTGGCAACTCAATTAGATTTTGGCTATCTGAATAACTTTTACCAGGCCTTTAACGGAAGCGGTGTTTACTATAATCCTGGTATTGGAATGTTGTTTAATATTGGAGCCAACGATTTGTTTGAAGATTATAAAATTGTTGGGGGCTTCCGTTTTTCAGCTGACTTTAATAGCAATGAATATCTGGTTAGTTTTGAAAGTTTGAAGAAGAGAATAGATAAGCAGATTGTATTTCACAGACAGTCCTATAAGTCATATGTAGGTAATTCAAGTAATTGGGTTAAAGTCCATTCAAATCAGCTATTATATGCTATGACATATCCCATTAACCAGGTAATGGCAGTGAAGGGAACTGTTGGCTTACGATCAGACCGGGAGGTATTTCAGGCTACCAATCGGGAAAATTTATTTAGAGATGATAGATATGCCACCTGGGCCAATTTTAAGCTTGAATATATTTATGATAATACACGATATAGAGGAGTTAATTTATATAATGGTGTAAGATTTAAGATTTTCGGTGAATATTATCAACGACTTGAACAAAGGCAATCAGATGTATTTATTGTGGGTGGGGATTTTAGGTATTATATCAAAATACACCGTGACCTCATCTGGGCAAACAGATTTGCTGCAAGTACATCTTTTGGACATAATAAATTGATTTATTATATGGGTGGTGTTGATAATTGGTTTAATATTTTCAACGTCGATGAAATGTTTGACCAGTCCATTCCGATTGATTATACTCAGAATTATGTTTTTCAAACTGTAGCAACTAATATGAGGGGGTTTAAGCAAAATGTCAGGAATGGAAACACTTTTGCATTAATAAACTCAGAAATTAGATGGCCCATAATCAGGTATCTGGCGAACAGACCAATCTCAAGTAAAGTCCTTAATAATTTCCAGATAGTTGGTTTTGCTGATATTGGCACTGCATGGACGGGATGGGATCCATACTCAGGGGAGAATTCATATGATAAGGATGAAATAAAAAATGGTCCTGTAACTGTTACCGTCCAATCGAATAGGGAACCGGTTATTGCCGGTTACGGATTTGGCCTGAGGTCTGTTGTATTTGGTTATTTTATAAGGCTCGACTGGGCCTGGGGAGTTGAGAATTTTGTAACTCAACCAATGATGTTCTACCTTTCTTTAAGCCTTGATTTTTAGTATTATGAATTTCAACGAAGTTCTTATTTTGTTGGGCATTGGTCTATTAGCAGGTTCCGTAGGAGGCTCTTTGGGAGTAGGGGGTGGTATTGTTATAGTACCTGCCCTGATCTTCTTTTTTGGGTTTAGCCAACACACAGCCCAGGGAACAAGTCTGGCAGTATTGATGTTTCCTGTTGCCATGATTGGAGCCTATAATTATTATAAAAATGGATACATTGAGATTAAGCATGCACTGATAATTTTGGTTGCTTTTGCAATAGGACAATACTTTGGATCCCTACTTTCTGTAAACCTTCCAGCAAAAACATTGCGATCGATTTTTGGAGTCTTAGTAATATTAATGGGCCTAAAAATGGTGTTTGGCCGTTAGATTAATAGTGAAACACTTTCGTATGATCAAGAAAATCAGTGAATTATCCAATTCTTATCTTAGTGCTGCCCTTCAGGTAAGAAGAGAATTGCATATGTATCCTGAGTTATCATTTGAGGAATTTAATACCTCTGACTTTCTTGCTAAAAAATTAGATGAGTATGGAATACCATATGAGAAAGGATTTGTTAAGACAGGCATTGTTGCAAAGATAGAGGGCAAAGATCCCAAAAAGAAGATAATCGCATTACGGGCAGATATGGATGCCCTTCCCATTAAAGAGAAGAATCAATTATTATTTAAATCAAAGAATGATGGGGTTATGCATGCTTGTGGGCACGATGTACACATGACATGCGTTCTTGGTGCTGCTAGGGTACTTAGCCAACTTAGAGATCAATTTGATGGCACCATTCTGATAATCTTTCAGCCTGGGGAAGAATTGCTTCCAGGTGGTGCCAGATTAATGCTTGAAGAAGGGGCCTTAGACAATCCTGAACCTGATGCTGTCTTGGCCTTGCATGTTCAACCTGATATTCCAGCTGGTATTGTTGGATTTAGACCTGGGAAATATATGGCGTCTAATGATGAAATTTATTTAACTATTAATGGTAAGGGCGGACATGCTGCTATGCCCCACAATATTGTAGACCCGGTTTTGATCGCCTCGCATGTTATTGTCTCATTACAACAAATTGTAAGCCGAAATACCGATATTTCTATTCCTACTGTACTTTCTTTTGGGAAAATAATTGGAGAAGGAGCAACAAATGTAATACCTGACCAGGTAAAACTGGAGGGAACCTTTCGAACTACAGATGAGAGGTGGAGAAAAGAGGTACATAATAAAATAAATTCAATTGCCAGAGCTACTGCTGAAAGTATGGGTGGCAATTGTGAGGTGGAAATTAGAAATGGCTATCCTGCCCTCATCAATGATCCGGAATTAACAGTTGGCTTGATTACTCAGGCGGAAAGATTCATGGGCCAAAACCAGGTAATTAATTTAGGAATCCGTATGACATCAGAGGATTTTGCTTTTTATAGTCAGAAATACCCTTCTTGTTTATTCCGACTTGGTGTTGGGTCTTCCGAAGACTTGCCACAAACTTTTTTACATACTTCGGGTTTTGTGGCAGAAGAAAATTCAATTTTAACAGGTATTGGATTGTTATCGTGGTTGGCATTTAGTTTTTTGAGCCCTGATAATTAGGTATTTATATAGTATTTTTAGTGAGTTATAAAAATTTTATTCTAAGTACTATTTTTATTAAATAATTGTATCTTTGTTCTTTCTTTTTAAATGAGAAGAGTTAATTATCAGGTATATTAATTTAAATTTTTTGAAAAATGGCTTATGTAATTAATGACGATTGTACAGCTTGTGGAACTTGTATAGACGAATGTCCGGTAGAAGCTATCTCTGAAGGTGACATCTATAAAATAGATGCTGATTTATGCACTGATTGTGGAGCTTGTGCAGACGTTTGTCCTGTTGAAGCAATCCATCCTGAATAAGGATACTGTTTAGAAAATTTTTTGGAACCGCTTTTTAAGCGGTTTTTTTTTGATCCTTTTTCTACCTTGGATCATATTTTGAAAGCTGCAATATTTTCTGGTAATCTGCATCTTCCATTAACTCCTGCAAGGAAGTATTTCCGTTTTTTTCTAAATATTGTTTAATTATTTGGTATCCCAACCAATTAGCTGCTTTGCCCGGTGATTCTTTGGGGAAAAAGCTGGTAAAAGGTGCATCGCCAATTAGCTTTCTAATTGTGAAACGCTCTGTATTGTAAATTAACTGGTTCTCTACAAGATAAGTCCACATATCTCCTTCATTTGCCTTACACCATTCCAGTTGTTCATCAGTAAATCCAAAAATCATTGCCTCATTAGCTTCTGGTATCATGGCATTAACAAAGTAATTTAATTTTCCTTCGAATAGAATGTTATTTATTACATTGTCAGCCACCTCAGTATTTCCATTCCCCTCAAAATTAAATTCAGTTGAAGCCCACGCATACATGCAATCGTAAGGGATTTTTTCCCTTATCATATTCCTGCTCTGGTAATTTGGAATTCCAAGCTGTGGGTAATACTTACAATCAGCACCAAGGTAACGATCCAGTCCAATGGCAAGAATTTGCTCATCAATTATTATTGAACTATTAAAACCTGAAATAAAAGTGTAGATTTTAGGTACATCTCTTTCTGGATAATAATATAGATAATGCATGAAATTGCTAGTAAGTTCATTTTCAATTGAGATAATATCAGGATATGATTCCAGAGTGGCCTGGAATACTTCGTTGTTTAATCGATCGGTAGCAAATGATTTTAGCATGTTTGGAAATGTAGAGTCACCCGGCTGACCAATATTTAGTACATATGCAAATAAGGAAAGAAATTGACCATATTCTCTCTCCAAGCTCGGTATGTTTCCTGGAATACTTTCAGGCTTTAATTCAAACAGAGACTTTTCAAATCGCTGAATATTAATGGCTAGGTCAATATTAGAAGTAGGTACCTTTAGTTTGTTATTTTGGCATCCAGTGAATAACATTAATATAATAAAAAGAGGGAATACAATTTTGGGCATTACAGGCGTATTAATGAATCGAGAAAACATAATTTTATGTAAAAATAATCAAGTTTGTCGTTTAGTAAGAGTTTTTTAATATTGAGTGTATAGCATTTCTCTTTTCTCTTGCGAAATTTAGTATTTTTGCCGCAAATTTTAGAATTTCAGGTGTCGATTTATTGATTTAGAAAGAAATAAGTATATCCAGCTCTTCAAAAAAAATATACTAAGCAATTGGTCTTGGAAAGCTGGTTTTTAAAATAATCTGTCGTATATTTATCTAGAATGTTTTGTTTTATCTGATTTCTAAAGCTTCTGGTGGATCTCCAGGATTAAATAAATGACGAAATACAATTTTAAAATATGAAAATAGGAATAGCTCAAATAAATTTCATTATTGGAAATTTTGAAGAAAATTCTAAAAAAATAATAAGTGCTATAGAAATAGCAAAAGAACAGGAGGTTGACCTTATATTATTTTCAGAATTATCTGTTTCTGGTTATCCACCATTAGATCTTTTGGAGAGAGAAGAGTTCATAGCTAAAAGTCATGAAACTATCGTCAATATTGCAAAGCATTGTGACTCTATAGCTGCTGTTGTAGGTGGTGCAGTGAAAAATCCAAGTACTGAAGGCAAAAATCTGTTCAATGCGGGGTTCTTCCTGTATGAAGGGAAAATTCAGCATGTAATTCACAAAAGCTTGCTGCCAACTTATGATATCTTTGATGAATACAGGTATTTTGAACCCAATAAAGAGTTTGAAATTATAAGCTTTAAAGGGAAAAATCTTGCCCTGACCATTTGTGAAGATCTTTGGGATCAGCAAGAGTTTGAGTCGGATTTTGGGAAAACACAACTGTATACAATTTCCCCGATGGAGGAGCTTACAAAACTAAACCCTGATGTAATACTTAATATTGCTGCTTCTCCATATTCATACCTGCGTGAAACAGTAAAAAAGCAAATATTCATTGGAAAGGCAATGAAATATAAATTACCTGTTTTTTATGTGAACCAGATAGGTGGCCAGGCAGAACTTATTTTTGAAGGTGGTTCTATGGTAATAAATTCTGAAGGGAAGGTATTTGATGAACTGTCACTTTTTGAGGAAGAAATAAGGTTCTATGATCTTGATGACGTTCTTCATAAGGAACCCTTGGGTGAGGATAAGGTAGAACCAATGATAATTGAGAATATTCATAATGCCTTGAAATTGGGGATTAGAGATTTCTTTAGAAAATTAAATTTTTCAAAAGCAACGCTTGGACTTTCAGGAGGAATTGATTCTGCAGTAAGTCTAGTACTTGCTGTAAGAGCACTTGGGGCAAAGAATATTAAGGTTTTACTTCTACCCTCAAAATATTCCACCGATCACTCCATCTCTGATTCAGAAGAGTTGGCCAGGAATCTGGGTGTTGAATATGAAATAGTTCGAATAAACGATATTGTTGATAGTTTTAATTCGGCCCTGGATTCAATTTTTAAAAATTTGCCTGATGATGTAACCGAAGAAAATATTCAAGCCAGAGTTCGAGCTGTACTTTTGATGGCTTTATCAAATAAGCTGGGCTATATTTTATTAAATACGTCCAACAAAAGTGAGGCTGCAGTAGGGTATGGGACACTTTATGGTGACATGGCTGGCGGATTGTCTGTCCTTGGGGATGTCTATAAAACGGATGTTTATAACCTGGCAAAATATATCAACCAGGATAAGAATATCATACCTTGCAATATAATTAACAAAGCACCTTCAGCAGAGCTGAAACCTGATCAGAAAGATTCTGATTCGCTTCCAGATTACTCGGTTCTAGACCAGATTCTATACAGATACCTCGAGTTACAAAGATCTAAGATAACTATTATTCAAGATGGTTTTGATGCAGATTTAGTTGAAAGAATCATCCAACTTATAAATGAAAGTGAATATAAGCGTTACCAGGCACCACCCATATTGCGAATTTCTTCCAAATCTTTTGGATTAGGAAGGCGAATGCCGCTGGTAGCTAATTATCAATTCTTGTAATTTCTGTAAAGTATATTGACCATATTATTGGATTTGATGATATAGTCCCCCATTTAAATTTTTTGTATATAGTTTTTTTTATATTTGTATGTTTTCTAACATATTCATGAATTCGTATGCAGGAAAGTGACTTTGAGTGTACAAATTGTATAAATGATCCCAATTCAATCTTCAACATTCTTCCGAAAAATGAACAGGATGACCTGGTAGTAGGGCACACTTGTATTTTCTATAAGAAGGGAGATTATATTTATCATGAAAGGGATAAGCCTAATGGTTTACTTTACCTTACAAAAGGTAAGGTGAAAATATTTAAAGAAGGTGTAGGTGGCCGTGATCAAATTGTAAGGTTGGCACGACCTTTAGGCTTTATTGGTTACCGTGCTCTTTTTGCGGATGAAAATTATTCCGCCTCAGCAGTAGCACTGGAAGATTGTGATATTTGCGTAATTGAGAGAGGTGCCTTATTTAAAGCACTACAGAATAATTCTGAACTCTCCCTTCGAATGATGCGGAATATGGCCACAGAGTTAGGAATTTCCAATTCACGCACAGTTACCCTTACACAAAAACATATTCGTGGACGACTGGCAGAATCGTTAATATTTCTTGTTGATACATACGGCTTTGAGGACGATGGACAAACAATTAAAGTGTATTTATCTAGGGAGGATATAGCGAACCTTTCAAATATGACTACTTCGAATGCCATTCGGACACTCTCCATTTTTGCCAATGAAAAAGTGATTTCATTGGAAGGTCGTAAAATCAAGGTTATTGACCTGGCTCAATTGAAGAGAATTAGTGAATTAGGGTAATTCCAGATGATCACTTTTATCTCCTGCTTGCTTTATGGTTTTCTTTGGTTAATTTCTTGGTTTCCCTTAAGGATTCTATATCTATTTTCTGATGTTCTGTACTTTTTCATCTATTTCCTGTTTCCTTATAGAAAAAAGCTTGTTTTTGAAAATTTGAGGAAGGCATTTCCTGAGAAAGATTCAACTGAAATTAATTCCATTGCAAAGAGATTTTATAGACATTTTACTGATTCAGTAATGGAGTCATTTTATATGATTCACATGAGTTTGAAAGAAAATTCGGCCAGATATAAGTTCGAGAATTTGTCATTACTGGAGGATATTTATAATCAGGGGAAGAGCGTTATACTTTTAATGCCTCACTACGGAAACTGGGAATGGTTGGCTGGTTTGGAACCCAAGACTTCCTTTCACTTTTTAGCTATTTACAAGCCACTGACAAATAAGTGCTTTGATAAATTGTTTATTCGTATTCGGGAGAAATTTGGTGGTGAAACAGTGGCTATGAGTAAAATCCTGCGAAAGATCGTTATTGCGGAAAAAGAACATGACCTCACTATTTCCTTTTTTCTATATGATCAAAGACCCCTTTCAAATGAACTAAATTATTGGGTACCTTTTTTAAATCAAAATACACCAGTCCTTTTGGGGGCTGAAAAAATTGCTAAAAAATTCAATCAGCCTGTTGTTTTTCTTAAAACGAAAAGAGTTAAAAGGGGCTATTATGAAAATGAATTTATTGAAGTTTTTAGTGATCCTGCATCATCTGATGAGCATGAAATTACCAAAAAGTACTATGCTTTTTTGGAAGATATGATTAAGGAATCTCCGGAATACTGGTTGTGGTCACATGACCGTTGGAAGTATACGTCTCTGGTATAATCACTCCTGACAGGTTTGAATGGAATTTGCCAGGTCAAACCACACTTAATCTTGAATGTAAATTCTTTTTACCCTGCTTGAAACATTGGTCAGAATTTCATATGGAATCGTATCCAGGGTCTCAGCCATTTCAATAACCGTGGCATCTTTACCAAAGATTTCGACAGTATCTCCTTCATTTGCCTGGATGGCCGAAATGTCAACCATACACATATCCATACAAATGTCCCCAATGATGGGTGCAAGAATCTCATTTATATAAAATGACCAATTTCCATTTCCCAATTTCCGATTCAGGCCATCAGCATAACCAACAGGAATTATGGCAATTTTCATTCCAGTTAAGGCAATGGCCTTTCTTCCATAACCTATTGATTCTCCTGGTTTAATATCTCGAACCTGCGAGATAATACTTTTAAATGTGCTGGTGGTAGATAAGGAACTGTTTGGGGTAGATGAAATCCCGTGAAGCCCTATCCCAAGCCTGACCATATTAAATTGAGCTTCAGGGAATCTCTCAATTCCGGCTGAATTTAGGATGTGAAATTTAATTTTATATGGAAATGCTTTTTTGAACTTATTCTGAATTTCTGTAAATAACTTTATTTGTTTAGTAGTGAACTCATCCAGGTCAGGGTTTTCACTGCCAACCAGATGCGAGAATACACTTTTTATTTCAATTTCCTTTATATTTTTCAATTCATCCAGAAGATGGTCTATTTCTGATGCTTCAAAACCCAATCGGTTCATCCCCGTATCAATCTTAATATGTATAGGATAAGGACCTGTGCCTGTTTTTTTAATGTGATTTCGAAAAGAGTTTAGTATTTTCTCGTTATAAATCTCTGGTTCAAGTGAATACCTGGTGATATTGTGTAAGTTATTAAAGTCAGCATTCATTACCATTATCGGTAGACTAACACCTTTTTCTCGAAGCGCAACTCCTTCATCTGTAAAAGCAACAGCGAGATAATCAACCCGATGAAATTGCAGGAGATTGGCAATCTCAAAAGAACCGGAACCATATGAAAATGCTTTTACCATGACCATAATACTGGTTTCGGGCTTTAATTTATTTCTGAAATAATTTAAATTGTTTTGCAGGCTACCAAGATTAACTTCTAAAACTGTTTCATGAGCCTGGAACTCGAGTTGACTTGATATTCTTTCAAATTCAAAATCCCGGGCCCCCTTTAATAATATAATTTCCTTATTAAATTGATTTCGTGAAAAGTACTTTAAAAACTCCTCGGTGGACTTAAAGAATTTCTTATTTCCATGAAACTTATCTGCGTGCGCATAGAGAGCTTCACCAATTCCTATAAACTGGTTGATTCCTCTATTCATGACCATATCAGCTAGCTTTGAGTAGAGATCGCTCTCTGATAAACCACTTTGAAATATATCTGAAAGTATTAAAGTCTTTTTTTCGAGTTGTTGCTGTTGCAAATAATCCAGGGCAATTACCAGTGAGGCAAGATCAGAGTTATAAGTGTCATTAATAATGGTGCATTCATTGATTCCTTTTTTAAGTTCAAGACGCATTGCAACCGGCTCTAACTCTTCCATACCCACAACAATCTGCTCAGAAGGGCAATCTAAGACCTTTAATGCAAGGAGTGTGTGTACTGCATTTTCAATGGAAGCCTGATCCGTGAATGGAATCTCAAGTTCCTCTGTTTCCCCCCTATAACTGGCTACGATACGGGTCGAGTTTTTTTTCTTAGTTATTTCACTAAGAGTTAGATCAGCAATTTCATTTTGGGACCAGGAGAGTATTTCTTTTTTCTTTCCATTATATCTTTTTCGTATTGCTTTATCAATTAAAATATGATCCCTGCAATAAATCAATGTTGATGCATGTTCAAAAAGATCCAGTTTTTCTTCGATTTTTTGTTTAAAGTCAGTGAAATTTTCCTGATGAGCCTCCCCGATATTGGTAATAATACCAATCTCAGGTTTAATCATTTTTTCAAGCTTTTTCATTTCTCCAGGCATAGATATCCCTGCTTCAATTATTGCCAGGTCAAATTCACTATCAAGGAGCCAGAGTGATAATGGAACTCCTACCTGGGAATTATAACTTTTTGGGCTTCGAATTACTCTTTTGCTTGAAGAAAGAATTTGAGATAACCACTCTTTTACAATTGTTTTGCCATTACTTCCCGTAATTCCAATAAGAGGTCTTTCGAAAGTACTTCTGCAATAGACAGCCAGAGATTGCAAGGCAATCAGAGTATTTTCAACAAGGATAAAACTAGACTTTTCAAATACAGTTATATCATCTGGAAGACTACTAATTACATAGCATCGAACTCCCTTTGTATAGAGTTGATTTAAATAATTGTGTCCGTTGTTGTGGGGCCCTTTTAGGGCGAAAAATGCTGTTTTACCTGGAGTACAATACGCCCGACTATCAATAAGGATCTGATTTATAGTGCCTTCATCTGATCCTATTAATTCTCCATCGGTAAGCTCTTTTATTTTCTTTATTGAAAGTTCCAAAATAGTAGACTTTGAAATTGAGTGTTTTGGAAAAACCTGAATTGTCTTTTAATTGTCACTATTAAAACAGTCTCTGCAAAGAGGTTCATAAGAATCTTTTTCTCCAAGTAATACCCTCCCTTGATCTTGTGTCTTACGATAGGAGTATGATGCCAGACTACCGCATCGCATACAAATAGCATGCACTTTGGTAATGTGTTCAGCGATGGCCATCAGTTCAGGCATAGGGCCAAATGGAACTCCCAGATAATCCATGTCAAGACCAGCCACGATAACCCTTATTCCCCTGTTAGCTAAGTTGTTGCAGACGTCAACCAGCCCAGTGTCAAAAAACTGAGCCTCATCAATTCCAACCACATCTACATCATATACCATAAGTAAAATATTGGCGGCAGTATCTACGGGAGTTGAAAGGATCGATCGTTCATCATGAGAAACAACCTCAGTGTCAGAATAACGAGTTTCAATTTTTGGTTTGAAAATCTCAACTTTTTGATTAGCAAGTTTGACACGTTTCAACCTGCGAATCAATTCTTCAGTTTTACCTGAAAACATTGATCCAGCTATAACTTCAATAGATCCTCTTTTTTTACTCCCACCAAGTGACCTTTCCAGAAACATTTGATAATTTTTCTTACTTTTTATCGTTAACTTTGTGTAATAATAGACCTTAAATATTCTGTTACAATGGATTTTAAAAAGAATATCACAAATCTATCTAAAGATATAGAAGATATTGAGAATTTCGTGAGTAAGATTAAAAATAATTCACACATTACCCTGCTTGAAATGGATATCCTTAAAGCTAAAATACATGAGCTTTATGGAACTTTATTGGAATTTGAAGTTGGAGGAGATACTGGTAATCTTGATACTGATGCAGTAGAAGAATCTTCAATAAATGATCTTATAAGTAAAGAGATTGAAGAAAAAGCTATTGATGAAAAGTTGATTGAGAATCCGGAGATCTCAATTGATGAGGGAATTATTGAAGATCAAATGCCCGAAATTTCCCAACTGGAAGTTGAATCGGAGGTTATTAAAAATGAAATTCCTCCCCAAACTGAGCCTCCAGTTGCTGAGGAGTTTGTTGATGAGGTAGATGTGACAATTGAAAATAAAGAGATTATTGAAGAGAAAACGGTACCCGAAAAAGATCCTGTGCAAATAAAGAAAAAGATAGAACCAGAGGTAATTGCTGATTTGTATATGAATACAAAGCGGTTCAGGAATGAATCGATACAAAAAGATAACACCCAGGATATCTCTTCCAAGTTCCATAGTCAGCCAATTTCAGATATCTCACTTGCAATTGGATTGAACGATAAATTTAGGTATGTCAGAGAACTTTTTGAAGGAGATAATTTGCAGTATGCAGAAACATTGAGATTCTTGAACAATGTGAAATCTGAAACCGAGGCAGTGGATTACCTTAATGAACAGTTTGAATGGGATATGGAGAATAAACTTGTTAAAAGCTTATTGGAATTAACTTCAAGAAAATTGAAAATGACAGATAATGGGTAAGCTTATACTAGTTCCCACTCCCATTGGCAACCTTGAAGATATAACGATTAGAGCAATTTCAACTCTGGCAGGTGTAGATTTAATTCTCGCAGAGGATTCCAGAAAAACGGGCATACTTTTAAAGCATCTAAATATTCGCAAAAAAATATTTTCCCATCATAAATTTAATGAGCATAAGACAGTTGAGCCCCTGGTTAAACGCATGATCGAGGGCGAAAGTTTTGCATTGGTCACTGATGCCGGGACCCCGGCAATTTCCGATCCAGGATTTTTATTAGTCCGGGCATGTATAGAATCTGGGGTAGAGGTAGAATGTTTACCCGGACCTACAGCATTTGTTCCTGCTTTGGTGGTTTCCGGCTTGCCTGCAGATAAGTTTTGCTTTGAGGGTTTTTTGCCAGTAAAGAAAGGAAGGAGCAAACGGTTGAAGGAGCTCGCGGAAGAAAGCAGAACCATTATATTTTATGAATCCCCTCATCGATTGTTACGCTTTCTACAACAAATCATTGATGTTTTTGGAGACGATCGACGGGTTTCTGTTTCAAGGGAACTTACAAAGATTTATGAAGAGACAAAACGTGGAAATCCACAGGAATTAATTGCCTATTTCAGTGAAAAAAACATTAAAGGTGAGATAATAGTAGTACTCGAAGGGAAAAAGCAAAAGTAGCCTCCAGAAAGAAATTATATTTATCGAATGTTATTATACCAATAGATCCACGAAAGGATTATTCATTCTCCCCCTCCATTGCTTTTTGTAAAAGATCCTGAGGGAGAGATTTTTTTGTTTTTGCACCCAATTTCTTAATTTGTTCGACTTTGCTAACAAGGGAACCCTTACCATCAGAAAGTTTATTCATTGTAGATTTATAATGACCCTGCGCTGAATCTAGCCTCTTCCCAAGATCCGATAGATCAGATATCAGTCCTTCAAATTTATCATAGAGTGCCCCTGATTGCCTGGCAATTTCCATTACATTTTTATTCTGATACTCTTGCCTCCACATGCTTTCCACCATTTTTAAGGCAGCAATAAGATTTGTTGGGCTTATCAAGAGGATACGTTTCTCATAGGCAAAATTCCAAAGCCCTGGATCTTCTTGTATTGCTTTATGGTACGCAGGTTCAATAGGAAGAAACATCATAACGAAGTCAAGCGCTTTTATCTGGGCTATGTCATGATAATTTTTATCAGCCAGCTCCTTAACATGATTCCTGACTGAAATCAAATGCTCTTTCAAAGCCAATTCCCGCTGCTTTTCAGTTTCAGCTGAGATATATCTTTCGAAAGCCGTAAGTGATACTTTTGAATCAATTATTACACTTCTGTCTCCAGGATAAGTAACCAAAACATCTGGTTGTAATCTTGTTCCGGTATCTTTTGTAAATGAAGGCTGTACAAGGTATTCTCGATTTTTTACCAAACCTGATTGTTCAAGAATATTTTCGAGAATAACTTCTCCCCAATTACCCTGTGTTTTAGAATCTCCTTTCAGGGCTTTTGTCAGGTTGCTTGCTTCCTTGCTAACCAATTGGTTCAATTCTGCCAGTCTTTTTACTTCTTCCTTTAGTGAAACCCTTTGCTGAGTCTCTTTATCATAGGTTTCTTCAATTTTCTTCTCAAATTCTTTAATTTTTTGATTTAGAGGGTTTAAAATTTCACCCAATCGGACACTATTTTGTTCTGTAAATTTCTTTGTTTTCTCTTCCAGAATATCATTAGCAAGGTTTCTGAATTCTATACGAAATTTTTCCTGAATTTTATCAATTTCTCCTTTTTGCTCCAGCATTCTTTCATTCAGGTGTTTGTAGTCAGATTCTTTTGCAGCAAGGTTCCTGTTTAGACCTATAATCTCCTCATCTTTTTTACTTTCTGAAATTTTCTGAGCTTCAATTGAGGTGCTAAGGTCCCTGATTTTTTCATTGGAGACCATATTGGCGATATCCAGTCGATTTCTGTAAATGAAAAACAAAGCAGCTCCACCAACTAACAACCCAATACCAAAAAATAACAGTTCAGTAAGTCCCATTTTCTAATTCTGTAAAAGTTTAAGTATAATTATTTTTTGTTTCCCTCTGTGGGAGGGTTTATAAGATCAATAAATTCATAAATTTTTTCATTAGGCACTGTAACTGATAAATGATAGTGTATTAATTTCCATTGGTCATTTTTTAATTCTATCACACCTGATCCTCTACATACTCCCATCCATGTTTCCAGGAGTTCATCAAACCAAGCAATTTTCATATCCTCAGAAAATATTATTTGTCTATCATAGGCCTTAAAATCCCAGGCTTTTCCCTTATCAAAATAGGGCTTGGCAAATTGAATGAATTCGTTTTTGTTCCATCTCTCGCCAGCGTCCGTTCCAATATAAATACTGGATGCATCCATAAATCCAAAATAATTATCTGCATTTGCTTCGCTCGCTGCATTATGCCATTCGTCAAGAGCAATGTTTAATTCTTTTTCTGTGTTTTGAGAATAGCTACTATAGGATATTATAAGAAATAGAAGAATTAAATTTATTATAGTTTT
Organism: Bacteroidales bacterium; assembly: GCA_033791445.1. GTDB lineage: Bacteria > Bacteroidota > Bacteroidia > Bacteroidales > VadinHA17 > JANTGF01. The sequence continues at coordinate 30,826 of JASJGS010000023.1, forward strand.
CATAAGATTGTATTAATAAATTATTCTTTTAGGTTCTGGGGAAGTGGTATTGCGAAGATCTTTTCCTCAATCAACTCTTCAATTTTTTTGAGGCTTCGCATTTCTTTTCTATTAACAAAAGTAATTGCTACGCCGGTTGATTTTGCGCGGGCAGTTCTACCTACTCTGTGCACATAATCTTCTGGATCCCGAGGAACATTATAATTAATTATCAGATCAATATTGTCGATATCAATTCCCCTGGAAACTATATCAGTGGCTACAAGAATTCCCGTCTTCCCACTTTTAAAATTTAAAAGGACCTGAACTCTTTCTTTTTGTTCCAGATCAGAATGTATTGCTTCCACAGGAAGTTTCAGTTTACGAAGTTTTTGGGCAAGCTGTTTTACATTGCTTTTAGTAGAGGAAAAAATCAGTACACGGGTAAGGTCCTTCCCTTCAATAAGATCAACTAATAGATCCTGTTTTCCATTGTCTTCGACCTTATAAATAGCTTGCAAAACTCCTTCAGCTGGCTTTGCAATAGCTAAGTTAACTTCCTCAGGGTTCTTGAGTAACTTATTCGCCAGTTTTCTGATTTTTGGAGGCATGGTGGCAGAAAAAAGTAGAGTTTGCCTGTTTTTAGGAAGTTCATTAACTATTTGAATAATATCTGCATGAAATCCCATATCCAACATCCTATCTGCCTCATCCAAAACAAGGTGTTTAAGCTTAGAAAGGTTTAAATAACCCATTTGCAGGTGAGCAATCAGCCGTCCTGGTGTTGCTGTAATTATATCTGTTCCACTATTCAGGGCATTTTTCTGTTGCTCCCATGTCACACCATCAGTTCCACCATAAATAGCCACCGAACTTACTCCTGAGAAATAGGAAAAGCCCTGTAGTTGTTGGTCGATTTGAATGGCAAGCTCCCTTGTAGGAACAAGAATGAGTGTATTAATTTCCAGGTTATTATTTTTCTCTTCCAGGATCTTTTGCAGAATCGGAAGGAGAAATGCACCTGTCTTTCCGGTACCAGTTTGGGCACAACCAATCAGATCTTTGTTTTCTAAAATAATAGGGATACTTAATATCTGAATGGGTGTAGGTTCTATAAACCCCATTGATTCTAATCCTTCAATTATGGGCTCACCCAGATCAAAGTCTGTAAATTCTTTATTTTTTTGTTCGTTTTCTCCTGTCATTTAATTAAATCTAATTTTCTGCCGAAATTCTTAATATTTCAACTATCATGATCAATGCTTTTTCCATATCTGAAATATGAATATGTTCTTCGGTTGAATGTTCAAGTTTTGCACCAATCCCAACAACAGCTGTTTCAATTCCTTTGTTATTATACACAGATGCATCTGTAAATCCTGTTATAAAAGTAGTGGTTGCATTAATGCCTGCTTTTTTTAATGCGAGCATAGAAACTTTTACTGTATCGGAATCAGGGGGGATTTCAATCGCCTTAAAAGGGTTCTCTACCTGAACATCTACCGTGGCTCCAACTGATGTAACCTGTTTTACTATTATTTCTTCCATTTCTTTTGCAAGTCTGGCAGCCTTGTTATGATCCAGACTCCGACATTCAGCCAGGAATGAGGTTTCATCCGGGACTCCATTTCTGATCATTCCACCCTTTATAACCCCCACATTAGAGGTAGTTTCTTCGTCTAAACGTCCCATTGGTAATGCCGCAATCGCTTTTGAGGCAGCAAAAACAGCATTAACTCCTTTTTCTGGTTCCATACCTGCGTGTGCCGCTCTGCCTTTAATCAATACATCAATGGTAAAGTAGGAGGGGCCTCCGATTACTATGGTTTCAAGTGTGTCATTGTCTAGAAGGAATCCCTTTTTTGCTTTCAACCAGCTAAAATCCAGGTTGTTTACACCAATCAATCCAACTTCTTCCTGCCTTGTAATGGCAATTTCAACAACAGGCCTCTTTTTAGCAATTCGCAAAGCCTCCAACATTTCAGCAATCCCAGCTTTATCATCTGCACCAAGTATTGTTCTTCCATCTGAATAAATCACACCATCCTTAATAACCGGCTGAATATTTATTCCTGGTTTTACCGTATCAGCATGGCAGGATAGTAAAATTGGAGATTCATTTTCGGCATTTAATGCTTCTAACCTACATAACAGATTTCCATAATCGTCAATATACGTTTCAGCCCCTAATAATTTAAACTCTTTCTCAAGATATTCAATCATTTGTTTCTCATTTCCAGATTCACTGTCGATTTTAATCATCTCTAGAAACTGCTCAATCATTCTGGTACTCATAGCGGATAGTATTTTATCTACAAATTTATTTTTGCTCCAAAGCTACAAATAATGCCCCTATTTCAGGCAGAGTTTTTACTTATTATAAGTAAAATGATATATTCGTATCGATTATCAGATTCATTAAAATCAGAGTATTAAAAGCATGAAAAAGTACCGTCATATATTTTTCGATCTGGATGGAACCCTCTGGGATTTTGTCTCCAATTCTGAAGAAACCCAGAAAGAAATGTTTAATATCTTTCAACTAAATGAACACTGTGAAAGTTTTGAGATTTTTTTTGAAGTATTTCAGAGGCATAATGATTTGTTGTGGGCAGATTATCAACAAGGGAAAATAAAGAAGGAAAAACTAAAATGGTGGCGCTTCTATCTTACATTAAAGGATTTTGGAGTTGAGAATAAGCAATTGGCCATGAAACTCGATGATTTTTATTTATCAGAGGCTCCCAGTAAGACGAAACTGATTGAAGGAGCAAGGGAGATCTTAAATTATTTAAGAAACGATTATCAATTGCATATAATTACAAATGGGTTCAACGAAGTGCAGTTTTTAAAATTGGATAATAGCGAACTAAATCATTTCTTTCAGGAAATTATTACCTCAGAAGATGCAGGTGCCTTAAAACCCGATCCTATCATTTTTGAATATGCTTTGAAAAAAGTGGGAGCAACAAGGGATGAAAGTCTTATGATTGGCGATATCTTGGAAGTAGATATTCTGGGTGCAAGAAATTCAGGTGTTGACCAGGTATTTTTGAACCAGGACAATGTGCCAAGTAATTTTAAACCTACTTTTGAGATATTAAAACTAGTTGAGTTAAAGAACTTTCTTTAATTTACTTTGGGTTACTTTTCTTGAGCTTCAGAGATTGTCCTTAAAATGGTTCTTCAAATGAATCAGGTATATTATTTGATAGGGAGTCTACTGAACTTTTAAGATCATGGTTCATTTTAGAACCTAGGGTAATTGTTGGTTGATTGTCACCGTTAATATCAAATCCGCCTATTTCATCTGGCTCAATAAATTTTGCCATTTCTTCCCTGAACAACAATGTCACATCTGCAATTGGACCGTTTCTGTGTTTTGCGACTATTATTTCAGCAATACCCTTATAAGAATTTCCTTCTTCATCCTCCAGTAGACCATATTTCTCTGGTCGGTGAATGAAAATAACAAGGTCCGCATCCTGTTCAATAGCACCTGATTCCCTTAGGTCAGATAGTTGTGGCCTTTTATTTCCAGAACGCATTTCAACAGAACGATTTAACTGTGAAAGTGCAATGATTGGAATTTCCAGTTCCTTTGCGATAGCTTTTAGAGATCTTGAAATGCTACTTACTTCCTGCTCCCTGCTACCACGTGCATCTGCAGCGCTGGTCATAAGTTGAAGATAATCTACAACGATGAGTTCAATATTATGTTGGAGCTTTAATCTTCGCGCTTTGGCTCTAAATTCAAATAAGGAAATGGCTGCTGTATCGTCAATAAATATCGGAGCTTCAACTAATTTTTTAATCTTTGATTCCAGTTGTTTCCATTCATGATCATCTAATTTACCATTTCTAATTCGCTGGGAAGGTAATTCAGTTTCACTTACAATTAGTCTGGTAACTAGCTGAAGAGAAGACATCTCCAGGGAAAAGATACCAATCGGCCGACCGTGGTCTACAGCCATATTCTTTGCCATTGAAAGAGCAAAAGCAGTTTTACCCATAGATGGTCGGGCTGCCACAATGACCAGGTCAGAATTTTGCCAACCAGAGGTGATTCGGTCAAGCTTGGTAAATCCGGATGGAACTCCCAGAAGGCTGCCTTCTTTCTTTCCAGCTTCCTGGATTTGTTCAATAGCAGCCTGAATAAGAACATTGATTTTTAGAGTTTCCTTCTTGATGTTGCCCTCTGCAATCTGAAATAATTCCTGTTCCGAAAAGTCAAGCAAGTCATTAACATCAATACTCTCATCAAACGCTCTGTTTTGAATCTCGCTGGAAACACGAATTAATTCCCTTTGTATATACTTTTGGGCAACAATTCTGGCATGATAAGAAACATTCGCAGCTGAGGCAACCCGGTTCGTAAGTTTTGCAATGTACAGGGGGCCACCAATATCATTTAATTCTTCTTTCTTCCTTAGCTCCTCGGTTACTGTAAGAATATCAACAGGTTTCTCTTGTGATGAAAGGTCGATGATTGCCTTAAATATCTTTTGGTGAGCCTCGGTGTAAAAACTCTCAGGTTTTAGGAATTCACTAACCGCAATGAATGCATCTTTTTCAAGCATAATTGCACCTAGTACTGCCTCTTCAAGATCAACTGCTTGAGGTGGTACTTTTCCCATTTCCAGACCAATAGGTATGATGGGTGTTGTTTTTCTTACTTTTTCTTTGAGAGCCATTTTAATTGTAATAGAGCATTTTATTAAGGACAACAAAAATATAAAAATGGTATCGGACCTATATATAAATCAGTATATTATTATAAACAAACGCTGTTAATAAAAATAGAGAAATTGTTAAAAAGTATATTTTTTTTGAATACTGTATCCGTCGGAGCCTCCTCTTTACAAGATACGGTTTTTTACTAAAAGAATTGATTTGTACTTTTATAAAAAATTTACCTATGATAGCGTTTCCAAATGCTAAAATAAATTTGGGTTTAAATATTGTCAGTAAGAGGTCAGATGGCTTTCATAATCTCGAAAGTGTTTTCCTACCCTTAAAATTAGCGGATATTCTTGAAGTAATTCCCAAGCACCATAATGATGAAAGCTCAGCAGACTTTTTCCAATCAGGAATTCCAATAGATGTCGATCCTGAAAAGAACCTGGTAATAAAGGCATATAACCTGCTAAAAACAGACTTTGATCTACCTCCTGTAAAAATAGCCTTGCATAAGATTATCCCTTTTGGATCAGGATTAGGAGGAGGATCTTCCGATGCAACATCTGTAGTTTTGATGCTTGATGAAATCTTTCAACTCAACATGACTGAGCAAATTATGGTATCATACCTGGAGAAGATAGGTAGTGATTGTCCTTTTTTTATTAGAAATAATGTGTCTAAGGTCCAGGGTAGGGGGGAGCTCATAAGACCTTTTAGTCTGGATCTGAAAGGAGTATATGTTGTTATTGTTGTTCCCAATATTAGCATAAGTACACAGGAAGCATTCAGGTTAATTGTACCAAAAACTCCAAAGAAATCACTTAAGGAATCTCTACAATGTCTAGTAGAAGAATGGGATACAAATGTTATTAATGATTTTGAGGAGGTATTATTTCCGATATATCCAGAACTAAAAGCAATCAAGGATAGATTAAATAATATGGGAGCTGTATATGCCTCTTTATCCGGGAGTGGATCAGCAATTTATGGCTTATTTGCCAGTGAAATTGAAGTTCATGAATATTTTCCAGGAATGTTTACCTGGACAGAAAGGTTTGAATAATAATGCTTATTGAAGATTATGATCCTAAAATCAACTTTTCACAGGTTCGAGTTCAAACATAAGTAGTCCTTTAGGTACTTTTTCGCCTTCCTTAATATGTATTTTTTTTACCTCACAATCCCGGTGAACAAATACATTATTTTTCATTTTCATGGCTTCATAAATAAGAATTTTGGTACCCTTTTTAAGCTTTTGTTTTTCCTTCGCAAAAATCTTAATAATAGTGCCAGGAATAAAAGCAATAATCTTGCTCTCATCAGGTTTCTTCCATGGCTTCCTCTTGTTATATTTGGTGGTCAGTTGTGTTTTGTACCTGGTATCATCAATAATAACTGACTTAAAACGATCCTTCTTTTGTTCCATTTGCTGGCTATCCATTAATTGATATTGAATCTAAAAATGATTGAATTCTAATAGATTACAATTTTAAAATATTCACATAAATAACAACTCTCTAAAATGGAGGAATTCCATGTTTCTTTTTGGGTCCTGAGATCCCTTTGTGTTCCGACACTTCAATAGCATGCAAAATCTGACTCCGAGTTTCCTTGGGCTCTATAACAGCATCAATATATCCTTTCGATGCAGCTACATAAGGATTAGAAAACTTATTCTTGTACTCTTTTATTTTTTGTTTTCTAGCCTTTTCAGGGTCTGCAGCTTCGTTAATTTCTTTTCTGAAAATAATGTTTGCAGCGCCTTCTGGTCCCATCACAGCAATTTCTGCTCCCGGCCATGCAAAAACAAAATCTGCCCTGAGGTGCCTGGAGCTCATAGCTATATATCCACCACCATAGGCTTTTCTTATAATTAATGTGATTTTAGCCACTGTTGCTTCACTATATGCATAAAGAATTTTTGCTCCATGTCTGATTACACCAGCATGTTCCTGGTCAATTCCAGGTAGATAACCGGGCAGGTCAACAAGAGTTACAATAGGTATATTAAAAGCATCACAATAGCGAATGAATCTAGCAGCTTTATCAGAAGAATCTACGTCAAGTACACCTGCAAGAACCATTGGTTGGTTACATACAAATCCTACAGTTTTTCCTGCAAATCTTCCAAAACCAATAACCATATTGGCAGCCCACATCTCCTGAACCTCAAAGAAATCAGAATCATCAACCATGGCTCTTATAACATTTCTGACATCGTAAGGTAGTTTTGGATCACCAGGTACAATTTGGTTTATTTTAAATTCCCTTTTTGGTTCCTTCGATCTTTTTGCATCCGCGATTTTACTATTATTCCATGGGATGAAAGAAAGCAATTTCTTTATTTGATTAATACTTTCTGTCTCGCTCTTGGCAAAGAAATGAGCATTTCCTGTAATTTCACAATGCACTCTAGCACCACCCAGGTCTTCCATAGAAATTTCTTCACCCAATACAGTCTTAATTACCTCAGGGCCTGTGATAAACATTTTGGAAATTTTATCAACTACAAAAACGAAATCTGTCAGTGCTGGTGAATAAACAGCACCTCCTGCACAAGGCCCGAGAATAACAGAAATTTGAGGAATCACTCCCGAATTCAAGGTATTTCTAAAAAAAATCTCTCCATATCCAGCAAGTGAATTCACTCCTTCCTGGATTCTGGCACCCCCTGAATCATTAATTCCTATAAGTGGCATGCGCATTTTTAATGCATAATCCATTATTTTGGTAATCTTTCGAGAATGCATTAATCCAAGTGAACCTCCAGCTACAGTAAAATCCTGGGCAAAGATAGCTACCGGCTTTTTATGAATAGTTCCAGTACCAATAATTACACCATCCCCATGTAGTACCTTTTTGTCCATGTCAAAATCACGGGCTTCATGCTCTACAAACAAATCATATTCACTGAAGGAATTTTTGTCAAGCAGGCTTACAATTCTTTCCCTTGCAGTAAGCTTTCCCATGGCAATCTGCTTTTCAATAGCCCTTTCTCCACCACCGGCAAGTACTTGTTCTCTTTTCTTTTGTAATTCTAATATTTTTCTTTTTAGAGGCATTTTTGTTGAGATTTGATTATAAGTAATGAAAAGGATCCTTCTTGTTACTTTATTATTTTGATTTGTAACGATACAAAAACATGCTAAGTTATAAAAATTTATTTTTCTACTTTCACAATATTGAAAATGTAATATATTGGATATGAGCTAGTTGGATTTAAGTAAAAAGTATGTTGAGTCAAAATCAAATGGGTGGAGTACTTTTTTGACTATTTATTTGGGGGTTTTATAATACAATATACCAGCTATTATTGCAAACAAAATATTTGGCATCCAAACTGCTAGAAGAGGATTCAAGGCTCCACTAATAGCAAATTGGGAAGAGAACTGCATAAAGAAAATGTAGATGAAACTTAAGCCTAAGCCTGCCCCAATATTTGCTCCGATCCCTCCTCTGATCTTCCTTGAGGAAACCGAAACACCAATTAAGGTGAGGATAAATGTTGAAAATGGAATGGCTAATCTTTTATACCTTTCAAGTAAATAGGGGATTACATTTTCTGATCCTTTAAGCTGTTGCTGGTCTATGAATTCCTTAAGTTCCTTCATGTCCATAGTCAAAATGAAATTTTCTCCTCTGGCAAAATCTTTGGGGAAAATATTTAGGACGGTGTCGATATCTTTACCCTCTTCTATAGTCTCGATACCATCATATATATTTCTTATATAGTAATTATGAACTTTCCATTTATCCTGAACAGTGTCCCATTTTACATAATCAGCCATAAGCTTTGATTCGAGTTCTCCCGTCTCGTTAAATTTTTCTAATGAAAACTTGTATCCTATATTTCCAGTATTACTGTAACTTTCCATATATACATACTCATTTGGTCTTACTTGCATATGTATATTTCTTTTGCTGTAGGAACCAGATTTATGAACATAGACTTCTTCGAATTCTAACCTTTTAATATTGGCATGGGGAATAACAAAATTGCCTAATACAAAGGTAAATGCAGCAATAACAAAGGAGGCAATAAAATAGGGTAGCATTAAGCGTTTAAAGCTTAAGCCACTACTGAACATGGCTATTATTTCAGTATTATATGCCAGCTTGGATGTGAAAAATATTACAGTAATAAAAGTAAACAGGGGGCTGAATAGAAGTGCAAAAAACGGAATAAAGTTTAAATAGTATTCAAAAATAATAGCTTTTAAAGGAGCTTGTTTTTCGATGAATTCATCCAGTTTTTCTGATAAATCAAAAACAACCACAATAAACATTAATAGAGACAAAGCAAAAATGAATGTCCCTAAGAAGTTCTTGATAATATATATGTCAAGTATTTTACTTCCTCTTCCTTTCACAAGCGATTCCTTAAATTTGGCAAGATGCCATTCTTCCATTCACTGAATGTTCCATCCAGTATTTTTAACCGGGCTTTTTTAACAAGCCATAAATAGAAACTCAAATTGTGGATACTTGCAATTTGCGCCCCTAACATTTCCTTTGAAATAATAAGGTGTCTTAAATATGCTTTCGAATATTGAGGTCCAATTTTGGAAGCACCCGAATTATCAATGGCTGAATAATCATTGCTCCACTTTTGATTTCTAATATTGATAATACCATCCTCAGTAAATAGCATTCCATTTCTACCATTCCTTGTTGGCATAACACAATCAAACATATCGACCCCAAGGGCAATTGACTCGACCAAATTTGCGGGAGTTCCAACACCCATAAGGTACCTTGGTTTATTGGCTGGTAATATATCTGTAACGATACTGGTCATTTCATACATCATTTCTTCCGGTTCTCCTACAGATAGTCCTCCAATTGCATTTCCTTCACACCCAAATGAGCTAACTACTTCAGCTGATTTTTTCCTGAGGTCTTTATAAACGCTTCCTTGTACAATTGGAAAGAAGGTTTGATTGTGGCCATATTTTGCCGACGAACTTTTAAATTGATTTATCCCTCTTTCCAGCCAGCTATGTGTTAGATTAAGTGAATTTTTTGCATATTCATAATCGCAGGGATATGGGGTACATTCATCCAAGGCCATCATTATATCAGAGCCAATTGACCTCTGTATTTCAACAACATTTTCAGGAGTAAAAGTATGTTTTGATCCATCAATGTGTGATTGAAAGATGTATCCTTCCTCACTTATTTTCCGATTATTCGATAATGAAAAAACCTGGTATCCTCCACTATCTGTCAAAATAGGTTTTTCCCAGCCAATAAAATTATTCAGTCCTCCTGCTCCCTCAATTATTTTTGTTCCAGGTCTTAGGTATAAATGGTAGGTGTTGCTAAGAATTATTTGAGCCTGAATTAGCTCCCTAAGATCATTCTGAGAAATACCTTTTACCGTACCTGCAGTCCCTACCGGCATGAAAATGGGGGTCTGAATTTCACCGTGGTCAGTAACTATCTTTGCAGCTCTTGCTCCAGAGCCTGGATCTGTATGATTAATAAGGAACTTCATCGGGGCAAATATAAATATTTCGAGGCGATAATCAGTTGCATAGTAATTGATTTGGATTAGCCGGAAAACTTTAATAAACTTGCAAAACTTTGAGAATAATATGGACTTGCATCTTTTTAACAATTTTAGACTTGTAGATTTATTACTGATACTGTTTGTTTTAGCGGCAATTGTACAGATTTTTTACTACTTATATTTCTTCAGAAGAGTCGGATTATCTGACACTAAAATTAAGAAAGCCAAAAAAGCACCCGTTTCAATTGTAATTTGTGCGAAGGATGAGGCTGTAAACCTCAAGAATAATCTGCCGGCAATTTTAGATCAAAATTACCCTGACTTTGAGGTTGTAGTGGTGAATGATTGCTCAGAGGACGGCACCGAAGAAATCCTTGTGGGCTTCCTGAAAAAATACTCCAATCTGAGAGTAACTACTATTAAAAAGGATCCGAAATTTACACATGGGAAAAAACTTGCCCTTACAATTGGAATAAAAGCAGCAAAGCATGAATGGTTACTATTAACCGATGCAGATTGTAAACCAGAATCAGCAGAATGGGTATCAAGTATGCAAAAGAATTTTACAAATGATAATTCAATAGTGCTGGGCTATGGTGGTTTCTACCAGAGGAAAGGATTATTAAATACATACATTCGTTTTGATACATTTTTTATTGCATTACAATACTTGAGCTTTGCATTAGCAGGTAATCCATTTATGGGCGTAGGTAGAAATCTGGCTTATCGAAGGTCATTGTTTTTTGATCAAAAAGGGTTTGCCTCTCACAATAAATTAGCCTCAGGTGATGATGATCTTTTTGTAAACCAATCTGCTACGGCGAATAATACAAAAACTGAATACAGTGAGCCTGCTCAGGTGAGAGCCGAGGCAAAAAAAACATTTAGGGGCTGGGTGAAACAGAAAAAACGTCACCTAACCACGGGATGGCATTATAATCGTAAAACAAAGTGGTTGTTGGGAACGGAATTATTCTCGAGGATAACATTTTATATTCTTTTTATCCTGCTTCTTGTATTTTTAAAATATGTTTATGTTGTTTTAGGTGCTTTTTTGATACGCAGCATTATCATGGGAGTGGTTTTTAAAAATGCAATGAATCGTTTGAACGAGAAATATTTATTCCTATCTTCGCAGGTTTATGATTTTATTTCGCCAATCGTAAATATATTGTTGGTATTAGCAAATAAATTTAGTTCGCGGGAAGTCAAATGGAAATAAATCACAACCTTTCTGAAAAGGCCATATACGACTGTAAATTAGTTTCGTTAGCTGTTGAGGGTGACCAAAAGTCCTATGCAGAATTAATGGACCGTTATAGGGATGCAATTTACTTTATGCTTTTGAAAATGGTTAACAATCCTATAGATGCGGAGGATTTAACCATTGAAGCTTTTGGTAAGGCCTTTAAGAATATTGGCCAGTATACCCCAAATTATGCTTTCAGCACCTGGCTCTTTAAAATTGCTACTAATAATTGTATTGATTATATCAGGAAAAAAAGAGGCAATCTGATTTCTATTGATCAGAATGATGATGATTCTAATAATGCTCCTTTGTCAATACAGGATTCCACTCTGGATCCAGAGGAGGATATGATTAAGAAACAAAAGGAAGTATTAATGCGGGGTGTGGTAACCCAGTTAAAACCTCGGTACAGACATCTTATTGAATTAAGATATTTTAAGGAATATTCTTACGAAGAAATAGCCACAGAAATGGACCTCCCTCTTGGAACCGTTAAGGCTCAGCTTTTCAGAGCCCGTGAATTACTTTTCAATATCTTGAGTAATTCTAAAGGCTATGTGTGATATCCACCTCTATGGAAATCATAAATAAATACTTTACATCTCTTTCAGAAAAACAGCTTGATCAGTTCCTAAAGCTCAAGGAACTTTATGTTACCTGGAATAGCAGAATAAATCTGATTTCAAGAAAAGATATAGACAACTTATATGAAAGGCATGTTTTACATTCTCTGGCATTAGCTAAGCTTGTATCTTTTTCCAAAAACTCAAAAATCCTTGATGTTGGTACGGGAGGGGGATTCCCAGGGATACCGTTGGCTATTTTATATCCTGAGGCAAATTTTTTATTAATAGATAGTATATTAAAGAAGATTAAAGTAGTCGAGAACGTTTCATCGGAACTTGGGTTAAAAAATATCCAATCCAAACAAATAAGGGCAGAGAAATTAAATGGAAAATTCGATTATATAGTCAGCAGGGCTGTAACAAGCCTACCAATTTTCTATAAGATGATTAGAAAAAATCTTATCACAGTTAATTCTAAAGTCCAAAATGGTGGAATTTATTATTTAAAAGGCGGAGATTTGAGTGAGGAGATTAATGCTCTATTCATAAAGTCGGAAGAATATCAAATTTCGGATTTCTTTGACGAGAATTTTTTCGAGACAAAAAAAATTGTATTTATTCCATCAAAATATGCTAAGTAGTTTTGGTAAATAGAAAAAAGATATATCTTTGCATTCTGATTTTTTAAAGCAATACTGATACAGTCATGAAAAGAACATTTCAACCATCTAACAGGAAAAGGAAGAACAAACACGGGTTCAGAGAAAGAATGTCAACTGCCAATGGTAGGAAAGTATTGGCATCAAGGAGAAGCAAAGGCAGAGCAAAGCTCACTGTTTCAGATGAGCCCAGGCATAAAGTATAACAAAACTTAAATTATATTAGGAAAGGATCAATTTTTGATCCTTTTTTTTTGTTTTAATCTGAAATAGCCTGAATTTCCTTGCGGTAATCCAGGTCACTGCCTGAACTGAAGTTGAACTGACTTAACCATTATTTATTCACAATTTCATGGCCATGAGCTGATCTGCAGGTAAAAATCTTAATTTTCTTTATTAAGAGGTTTGTATTGTAGAATCCCACAAAGTCAAAGTAATCATATTGTCCTTTTAGCGAAATGATAAAAGGAATATCTTGTTTTTTACCTGTTCAATATTGAAAGATTAAAACTTAGGTTGATTCATTTTTTTTTAGGACTACTTTTTTCCATATTTGCCAAGTATTAATATACCGGACACGAGTGTGCTTTTTTAAAGGCAGCCCGGTATTGAAAAATGAATATGGAAAACATAGATTTATTAAAATACTCGGTTGTTGATAATGATAAAGAGATGCAAGAGATTGTGGGGAAAGTTATTTCTGGCAACCGGATTAATGAAGAGGAAGGAATATATTTGTTCAATAATGGAGATTTGGGTGTCTTAGGAATGTTGGCAAATCATATTCGTGAAAAAAAGAACCAGGATTATACCTTTTTTAATAGGAATTTTCATTTTGAACCTACCAACATTTGTATCTACAATTGTAAATTCTGTTCGTACAAACGAAAAATTAATGAGCCAGGAGCCTGGGAGTTTTCTATTGATGATCTTTTAGAGAAGTTAAAGACATATGATAATAAACCTCTCACTGAAATTCATATTGTTGGTGGCGTTCATCCTAAAAGGGACCTGCATTATTATGGGAATATGATTCAAAAGGTGAAATCCTATCGTCCCGAACTGCATATAAAAGCATTTACAGCAGTTGAACTTGATTTTATGATAAAGAAGGCAGGAATGAACCTCGAAGATGGTCTATCGAAACTTAAAGAATATGGATTGGATTCAATTCCAGGTGGTGGTGCCGAGATTTTTAATGAAGAGATTCGAAAAAAAGTATGTTTTGAAAAATCAAGTTCCGATTTGTGGCTAAATATACATGAGACAGCCCATAAATTAGGGATACCTTCCAATGCTACTATTTTATACGGACACATTGAAAGCTATGAGGATAGAATAGATCACCTAAGTCGCTTACGTAACCTGCAGGATAGAACAAATGGATTTAATGTGTTTATTCCATTAAAATACAAAAGTGAAAACAATTTGCTTTCTGAAATTGGCGAAGTATCAACTCTGGAGGACTTAAGAAATTTTGCGATCTCCAGAATATTTCTTGATAATTTCCCACATATAAAAGCATACTGGCCAATGATTGGGAAAGATATTGCTCAATTATCACTTTCTTTTGGAGTAGATGATATAGACGGAACCATTGACGACTCTACAAAAATCTATTCTATGGCAGGCTCTGAAGATAAATCACCAAAACTTTCAAGTGAACGATTGGTTAAGATTATCAAAGAGGCTGGTAGAATACCCGTTGAGCGAGACACCCTCTATAATAAGATTAAAGTTTATTAAGCCTGAAAAGGCAACAACTTGAATAAAAATAGGGTCATTCATCTACTCCGGCGTTCAGATTTTATCATATATGCTTAATTAATTTATTCGTTTTCTTATGTGGCAGGATAATTTTATATTTGCCCAACCGTTATTCAGGTAATCTCTGCCTAATATAATAGAATGAAATTTTTAAAATTCTTTACTAGTAATATCTTTCTCAAGAATCTTGGGATATCCTTTTTGATTGGTTTTGCATTACTTTTTTCCATCTTATTATGGCTTAAGGTTTTTACACATCATGGTAAGTCCAACCCGGTACCTGATTTTTACGGATTAACGCCACAGGAAGCTCATGATCTTGGAGAGGATAAGAACTTGCGTGTTGAAATTACAGATTCTGTATACAATACTAATGCCGAACGTGGAACCATAGTTGAACAATATCCTGAATCAGGCAAAAGAGTAAAAAAGAATCGTAGAATATTCCTAATCATTAATGCTACTAATCTCGAATCTGTGGTAATGCCTGGGGTTGTTGGCTTAACACACCGACAGGCAAAAGCAGTACTTGAAACATATGGATTGGAAGTAGGTAAGTTAAGTTATATACCTGACCTGGCTATTAATAATGTATTAATGCAAAAGTTTAATGGATCCGATATTCAGGAAGGCGATACCATCCCAAAGGGATCCAGTATTGACCTGGTATTGGGTACTGGTTTAAGTAATAGAAAGACTATAGTTCCTGATCTAATTGGTTCAACATATGAACAGGCTCGAAATAGGATATTAAATGCTTCACTAAATATGGGGGCAGCCCTTTACGATGAAACAGTTTTGAATGAGGAAGACTCCCTGCTTGCTTTTATTTGGAAGCAAAATCCGGAGTTTGATGAAGAAAATCTTACACAACTTGGATCACCGGTATATTTGTGGCTGTCTATTGATTCAACCAGACTACCTCAACCAGATACACTTATTTTAAACCCTGAATAACAGGATGAGGATTTTTAAACAGTTAACTATTCTATTTTTTCTTGTAAGTTTCCCGCTTCTTTTAAGCGGTCAGGAAAGAATTGTTGAACTGGAATTGAACCCTGAAATCCGGAAGAAGATAAAAGATGGAATTCCCATGCTTAAAAGCTATCTAAGTCCGGATACCCTGGAACTTCCATTTTTTGAAGATTTTTCGAAGTATACCATATACCCTTCTGCTGATAGATGGGAAGATCAGAATGCATTTGTTAATATGGGGTTTGGAGAAAATCCTCCTTCCCTTGGAGTAGCAACTTTTGATGTGTTGGATAGCGCTGGTATGATGTATGATCGGGCAACAACATTTTCATTTATTGGTGACTACCTTACCTCAAAACCAATCGATCTTGAGGGTGCAGGTAATGACGTTTACCTGAGTTTTTACTTTCAGAAAATGGGGAAAGGAGATTATCCAAATGACGAGGATTCTTTGAATCTGGAATTCTTTTCACCTTTAGATAATACATGGAATAGAATATGGAGTTTAGAGGGAATGGCAGACTCTACCTATAAACAACTTTATACTGAAAAATCACCTCCATTTAAGCAGGTAATAATTCCTGTCTCTGAGGTAAAATATTTGAAAAGAGGGTTTAAATTTAGATTTTATAATTTGGCCAGTATTACTGACAATGATGATTCACCGGGCAGACGGTCAAATTGTGATCAATGGAACATAGATTATATTCAGCTAGACAAAAATAGGTTCTTAAGCGATACAGTTCCTCACGATGTTGCTGTTTCTGCACCTTTACAGTCTCTTCTTAAGAATTATGAGGCCATGCCCTGGAAACATTTTAGAGAAGTTTTTCTTTCACAAATGGGCAGTTCCATTCCACTAAGTTATATAAACCAGGATTCTATAGTAAGGAATGTTACTCGGAATTTTAAGATTGATGATGTGTATTTCAATACCACTGTTCATTCTTATACTGGTGGGGCCTTGAATATTGATCCGTGGGATACCATTCATTATAAATCTGCCTTATTATATACTTATAATAGTCCCGCAGATAAAACAGCCTTATTTAAAGTTCAAGCATATCTAGTTACGGATGATTTTGACAAAAAAGAAAATGATACGGCTTATTTTGATCAATACTTCGGGAGTTATTTTGCTTATGATGATGGAACCTCCGAAGCTGGGTATGGATTAGATGGTCAGGGGACAGAAAATGCCAGTGTTGCCTTCCAGTTTGTTTCCTATATCCCCGATAGCCTGAAAGCTGTTCAAATATATTTTAACGAGGTATTTAATGATGCTAATGATGGCTACTTTAACCTGATGGTGTGGGATAATAATGATGGTAAGCCTGGTAATGTATTATATGAGGAGGAGTATGTGAAACCTGAATTTTCCGATAGCCTGAATATATTTTACTCATATAAACTACCGACTGCAATCCCGATTAATGGGGTTTTTTATGTGGGTTGGCAGCAGGTAAGTGATTTATTTCTAAATGTAGGCTTTGATAGGAACCGGATAAAGAATGATCGACTGTTTTATAAATTAAGCTCAACATGGAGCACATCTAAGATACCAGGTGCATTAATGGTGCGTCCAGTGCTAGAAAGTGGTTTAATTACTGGAAAGAAACCTGGTTCTGAACTTTTTGAATTCTCTATTTATCCTAATCCAGTACAAAATAGTCTAAGGCTCAACTATGATTCTCCAATCCGAGGTGATGACTTTAGTCTTATTTTATACAGCATACAGGGACGTATAGTTAAGTCTTTTAACACCCCTGTTAATGAAATAGATGTCTCAACGCTCACACCTGGTGTTTACATTATTGAGGTGAAAAATTCTGAGAAGTCTGAAAGGAAAAAAGTCCTGAAAATTTCTCGATAAGGGATGAAATCAGAATCAAAGCATTTTTGATTTTAGTAAAAGTATTACTATAATATAATTATCTCATTAATAGTGGAAACATGAAAGAGGAATTCGCTGATCAGCAGGAACTATTTGAGCACTATAGGATTGAAGCTGATAAGGGGCAGAGTTCTATTCGATTGGATAAATTCCTCGTGAATAAATTGGAGAATGTCTCCAGGTCCAGGATCCAAAATGCTGCCAATGCTGGTAATATTTTAGCGAATGATAAGGTAGTTAAACCAAATTATAAAGTTAAGCCTGGCGATTTAATAACCATTGTTCTTGCATTTCCACCTCGTGATCTCGAAATATTACCTGAAAACATACCCTTAAATATTGTCTATGAGGACGATGATATTCTTCTTGTCAATAAGAATCCTGGGATGACTGTGCACCCGGGCATTGGGAATTACACAGGGACACTTATTAATGCACTTATGTGGCATTTAAAAGATTTGCCCTTATTTGCATCGGGGGAATTTAGGCCAGGCCTGGTTCACAGGATTGACAAAAACACTTCTGGTTTACTTGTAATCGCTAAAAATGAACTGGCACTAAATCGGTTGGCCAAGCAATTCTTTGACCATACAGTGGAGAGGACTTACCAGGCTATTGTTTGGGGTTTGCCCAAAGAAAAGGAAAGCACTATAATTGGAAATATTGGACGGAATCCAAAAGATAGAACAAAAATGTTTGTATTTACGGATGGCTCACAGGGCAAACACGCAATTACGCACTACAAGGTTTTGGAAGACTTGGGCTATATTTCTGTTGTTGAGTGTAGACTTGAGACCGGTAGGACACATCAAATAAGGGTTCATTTTAAAAGTATCGGGCATCCACTTTTTAATGATGCAGAGTATGGAGGTGATCAAATATTAAGAGGAACCACCTTTTCGAAGTATAAACAATTTGTTCACAATAACTTTCAATTACTACCACGGCAAGCCTTGCATGCAAAATCATTAGGTTTTACGCACCCTGTAAGTGGTGAACATATGTTTTTTGAGTCTGAAATACCTGATGACATGCAGGCTGTCATCCAAAAATGGAAGGTTTATACTGGAAGCAGGAAGTATTAGTCTAAAAAACGCTTGATTATCGAAGCAAAAAATATAGTAATTTAGAATAATTCAAGACTTTTCAGTCTTTTTTTTGAAAAAATGAATCCGTATGTTTGCAGCAATTATCTGAAATTTAAATTTTTATACCTATGAAAAAATTATTTGTTATTGGATTTGCAATAAGTTTACTGGTTTCTTGTCAGCAAGAACCAAAATATGTGATCACCGGGAGCCTGGATGGACTTGAGGAGGGAAAAATATACCTACAGCAAAGGAAATCAGGTGAATATGTAAAAGTTGATTCAGCTGAAGTAGTTGCTGGAGCTTTCGCAATTGATGGATACACCGATAATCCTGAAATGGTTTATCTTATGGTTGATGGAAAAAGAGGAGCAACCAGATTCTTCCTTGAAAATTCTGAAATTTCTGTAAGCGGACATGTCGATTCAATGTACCAGGCTGAAATTGTTGGGTCAACTGTACATGATGAATATGTAAGTTTTAATGAATCTATGGAACCATTTAATGATGAATTCAAGGCGCTTTATGATCTTAGAAGGGCTGCAAATGAAGAAGGTGATGAAGAAATGGTAGAGTATTATTCTGCATTGTCAGATTCTCTATACGAGGTTTATACTGACTTCCAGTTAGGCTATGTTGAAGGTAATCCTGCATCCTATATATCTCCAACTATCCTTAGAGGAGTTGCTTATAATATGGATGGGGATGAATTGGAGGAATATGTGCTCGCTTTTGATTCTTCATTGGATGGATCACCAGAAGTAATAGAGCTTAAAGAAAAAGTAGTTGTACTGAAAAGAGTCGCTAATGGACAACCAGCTCCAGACTTTACACAGAATGATCCTGATGGAAATCCGGTTACTCTTTCTTCCTTGTATGGAAACGTATTATTGGTTGATTTCTGGGCAGCCTGGTGTGGGCCTTGCAGGGCTGAGAATCCTAATGTAGTTGCTGCCTATGAGAAGTATCATGATAAAGGTTTTGATATTCTGGGAGTTTCCCTTGACAGGAGCAAAGATGATTGGTTAGAAGCTGTTGAGAAAGATAACCTAACCTGGACACAAGTGTCAGACTTGAAGTATTGGAAAAATGATGCTGCTGCTCTTTATGGTGTCAGTGCTATTCCAAGTAATTTCTTGCTGGATAAGGATGGTACTATTCTGGCAAAAAATGTTAGAGGAGAGGAACTGCAAGAAAAATTAGCAGAAATCTTTGACTAAAAAGATATTTTCAATGAAAATGGCCTGCACTTATTGAAGTAGCAGGCTTTTTTTTATTTTTGAATTATGGTCAGATTCTTATATCCTATTATTAAACTTTTTCTTATTCCTGGGTTTCTCCTTACTTTCTTTTTTGCATGCAATAAAGATAAGGGTGCTGATCATTTTATAATTTCCGGGAAATTTGAGGACTATGGTGGTACTGAAGTTTCCTTAATGAGGCAAACAGGCCTTGACTGGGAGGTGGTTGATAAGACTACCCTGGATAAAAATGGGAAATTTTCATTTGAAGGCCAATTAAGCTTGCCCGAATTTGTTTATCTGGTTACTGGGGAGGAAAAAGGTTTTGTTCGTTTTTTCCTGGAAAATAGTGATATTAGTATAAGTGTTCCAAAGGGTAGCCACCTAAACGATGCTCAAATTACAGGTTCATATACTCACGATAAGTTTGCTGGATATAATCAAATAGACAAATCAGAGTTTTCTGATTCTCTTTATGCTATTTACAGGGAGTGGAATGAGGCCAACGCAGGTGGAGATAATCAATCTGCTTTAGATTTGGATTCTCTCAGGGAAGAGGTTAACAACAAAAGACTCGGTTACCAGGTCCAGTTTATTAGGGAGAATTTCGATAATATTTTAGGACCATTCGTTCTAAATATTGTCTTTCAAACCATGGATACCGCTCAACTGGAACCATTAATTGAGTTGTTTGATCCATCAATTGAAGAATCTATTTACACAATGCAGGTTAAGCAAAAGCTAGCTGCATTAAGAGCAACTCAGTTAGGGAAGCCTTTTATTAATATTAGTCTTCCTGATTCTACCGGTAGAATAATTCAGCTTTCAGATCTGGTAAGTAGAGGAAACTTCCTGGTAGTTGACTTTTGGGCAGTATGGAGTGGAGGTAGTCTGCTCGAAATTGAAAAGAAAAAGGAACTATACATGAACTATTATGACAGGGGACTACAGTTGGTTAGTATCTCCTTTGACAATGACATTTTAAAATGGAAAAAATATATTGAAGAATCACAGATGCCGTGGCTTCAAATTATTGATAGTAAGGGCCCACGTGGGAAAGTTGCTTTTGATTATCTTATTACTGGATTGCCTTTTAAATTTATTTTGGATCCGGAGGGGAATATTTTGGCCAAAGTTCAATCAGTGGATGAACTGGAGGAGGAATTGGTAGTGATTTTTGAATAATCTACATAGCAAGCCCTGGGAATAAATCTGTTTTGATTAGACACATCTCCATATCCTTAAAATTGACTATATATTTATCTGGAATTATTCTAAGTTATTTTTAACTTTGGCATAAACTTAATCATAATAATATATCATGAATTACGATCTTATAATTATAGGAAGCGGTCCTGGTGGATACGTAGCAGCTATTCGCGCCTCACAATTGGGAATGAAAGTTGGAATCGTTGAACGGGAATCTCTTGGAGGAATATGTTTAAACTGGGGGTGCATACCAACAAAAGCTCTATTGAAGAGTGCCCAGGTATTTGAATACCTGAAACATGCCGGGGACTATGGTATTTCTGTTGAAGGGGAAGCCAAACCCGATATGAATAAAGTAGTAGAGAGAAGCCGAAACGTGGCTGAAGGCATGAGTAAAGGAGTTCAATTCCTATTAAAAAAGAATAAAGTAGAAGTAATAAACGGAACCGGGAAACTTATCTCAGGTAATGAGGTAGAAGTAGCCAGAGAGGATGGAAAAATTGAAAAATATTCTGCATCCCATATTATTCTGGCAACCGGAGCCAGGTCAAAGGAGTTGCCAAATCTTAAGAAAGATGGAGAAAAGATTATTGGTTACCGCAAAGCGATGACTTTGGATAAGCTGCCTGAATCAATGGTAGTTGTTGGCTCTGGGGCTATTGGTAGTGAGTTTGCCTGGTTTTACAATACAATGGGTACCAAAGTCACCCTTGTTGAGTTCCTTCCAAACATTGTGCCACTTGAAGATGAAGAGGTCTCCAAACAACTGGAGAGATCTTTTAAGAAAGCCAAAATGAAGGTGATGGTGAATTCTTCTGTGGAGGAAGTAG
Organism: Bacteroidales bacterium; assembly: GCA_033791445.1. GTDB lineage: Bacteria > Bacteroidota > Bacteroidia > Bacteroidales > VadinHA17 > JANTGF01. The sequence continues at coordinate 52,475 of JASJGS010000023.1, forward strand.
ACACAAGTGGTGAGAAATGTAAAGTGAAAATCAATACCAAAAAAGGAGTTGAAGAAGTTGAGGCAGATATTGTTTTGTCAGCAGTTGGAATTACTCCAAACTTGGAAGGAATTGGGATAGAAGAATTGGGGATTGAATTGGAAAATGGTAAGGTTAAAGTTGATGATTATTATCGTACAAATGTTCCCGGAGTATATGCAATAGGAGATATAGTACACGGACAGGCCCTTGCTCATGTGGCTTCAGCAGAAGGTATAATTTGTGTTGAAAAAATAGTAGGGGAGAATCCACAAGCTATCGATTACGAGAATATTCCTGCATGTACCTATTGTTCTCCTGAAGTGGCTTCGGTTGGATTAACAGAGAAGAAAGCAGTTGAAAAGGGTTTTGAAGTAAAAGTGGGTAAATTCCCATTTTCTGCATCTGGTAAGGCAAGTGCATCAGGACACAAAGACGGATTTGTGAAATTAGTTTTTGATGCCAAATACGGTGAACTCCTTGGGGCCCATATGATAGGTGCAAATGTGACTGAAATGATAGCAGAAATTGTAGTGGCTCGCAAGCTGGAAACAACAGGCTATGAAATGATCAAGTCTGTTCATCCACATCCAACCATGTCAGAGGCTGTAATGGAGGCTGCTGCTGCCGCCTACGATGAGGTAATTCATTTATAGTAACCATTTACACCCTATTATTATGAAAGTCAATCAAAGTGGTGCACGCTTTTCTGCCATTGTTGGCATTGGAGATAAGATCAGGAAATTAAGTGAACAAACGGGGAAGGAATATTTATTCCTGAATAGGGGAGTCAATGCTGTTTGCCATATAGACCTAAATGAGGTAATTAAGCAAATTGATTTCAATTCAAATACAATTCAGGTATACCCTCCTAATTCGGGTTTCCCCAAATTGAAAAATTCTATCAATGACGCCTATTTTTTGGGTCAGACTGAAAATGAAAATCTAACTATTTCAGCCGGAGGAATGGGTGGCCTTGATCTGGTTTTTCAAACCTTAAATGTGGAGAAGATTATGCTGCCTGAATACTACTGGGGAGCTTATGCACATATATCAACGATCCGACACGTACCTAATGAAACTTATTCTGATCTTCTGGCTATCAGGAGCATTGCTGGTTCGTTGAAGAACACAGCAGTTATTATATGTGATCCGAATAACCCGATAGGAAATAAATATGACGATAAGGAAGTTCTGGAAACGGTTAGAGTACTCAATGATAAAGGCATAGTAGTGATATTTGACAGCCCATATAGAAGAGTATTCTATGATAGAGATGATACTATGTTTTTGGAGCTCTCAAAATTGGATAATGTTGTAATCGTAGAGAGCTTTAGTAAATCAGTTGGATTAAGTGGACAACGTCTTGCGTTCATTCACTCAAAAAGTCAGGATTTTAACAGGGAGCTTGATATTCGGATTTTATATGCGAACAATGGAATAAACGGGTTTGCGCAGGAACTGGTTTTTGAATTACTTTCTTCACCAGCTGGACAAAAAGCGGTAAATTCTTTCAGACAAAAAACAGTTCATGATATTGGATTGAATATTCAATACCTCAGGGAAAGGGGATTGTTGGCTGAATCATTCTATACCAATTCTGACCCAATGGGAATATTTGTAATTGTAAATAAGTCTGAAGAGACTCTCCTCGACAATCTGATTGGGAGTGTATCACTTAGTTTCTTTACCCGGGATAAGAAAGAGGATGCTTCAGCTTATTCTAGGGTTTGCGTGTCAGTTCCGCATGAAAAATTTGTTGAGTTCTTTAGTAAAGTTTAATTCCGGAAAGTTATAAGAGTATTTAAAAGCAAATTTTTGGGATAAGATTGGCTTTTTCTATTTTTGAAGGAGATACATTCCCGGGTACTGGTTTTCCATTTCGCTTCCATTAATAAGTACACTTTCATAGGGAAATGAACGGCAGCAATAATAAAGATACTCATGGACATTCAGATAAAGGGTGTCTGTGTCGTACGAATTTAATTGAATATAAAATGTTTTGCTTAAACCACCCACACTTATCCAGGCGATGTTAGTTGATTCAATTATATTCTCATGTGAGTTTGGTTCGATGATCTGTAGGAATACATTTTTCTTTTCCTCGTTTTGGATGTAATATATTTCTATGGAGTCGGGGAAGTAGGTTTTTCCATCTAGCAAGTTTTCGCCAGTATCTCTGTCCACTATCTTCATCCTAAAATCTTCAGGGGGTTCATAGCAATCATCACAATCGTTTTTTAAACATCCAGACAAAGTAATTATGAGCAACATTATTATTAGAAGAATTGATTTACAGAATATCCCTATTACTCTAGGCCTAGAACGTTTATACGATTTAATATCAGGGTCAATATGGCTTAAATCCGTAAATGATATTGACATTGACTTCTTTTTTGAATAAACTATGTGATTTTGTATCAGTCCCATAGGTTTTCTCCTTATCCGGATCTATAAGAACTATTTTACTAATTTAAAGAATTCTGTTGTATCGATATAGTCAAAAAATGGGGTAGCTTATTTCCAAAGAAGAAAAGTATACCCCTGGTTATCGAGTTCCATATCAATGCCATTTATTTTAACCTCAATATAGGGAAAATAAGTGCAATTATTCTCAAAAGTTTGTTCAACGTTTACATACAGTGTATCAGTGTCATATTGATCATAATAAATGTAAAAGGTTTTGGTAATGTTTTCACTGCTTATTACAGGCAAATCCTGAGAAATAATAACATTGGGCTCATTGTTAAAAGTAGTAAAAAAAAAGGGCACCCCTTTCTTAACATCTAAGCTATCATATCCATAAATTAATATACTGTCTGCGTCGTAAGTGCCATTTGAAATTAGATTCTCGTCGGTAGATTTATCAAGAATCTGCATCCTGAATGGCACGGGTGGTTGGTAGCAATCTCCGGCATTATCTTTTATACATCCAAAAGTGGTTATAAGTACTGAGATTATAAGTATGGCGACTTTTTTCATGGAAATATATTTTAATCTATATAAAACGTGAGATTAAATAAATGACAAAATAAATATCTGCTGGCTTAGAGTCAATAATTATACGTAATTATTCCAGAGTGGTTAGATCCTTCAAAATTGAGTCTGAGAATAAACCTGGTGGAATTAGATCCTTGATTTTTTAAACCACTCAAGTCAAAAGATATAATATCCCCAATCCAGGCCTCACATAAGTCATCATTCGCCTCGTGGCTGATTACCAATACCTGCAATGGACCCATGGTCGAGGAATTCATGGTAGGTAATTCAGTAAGTTGAAATTCATGTTCCTGACATCCTCCTCCATAGTGAACAGCTACATCCATGCAATCACCATTTATCACAACAGAGTCAAGAGTAAATGCATCTCGTGGCAAATCTTTAGTGTTGGAATGATTGTAGGGAATGCATCCAATCTCACGGATAGTTTCTATCCGAGCAATTTTTCCAACCATACAAATACTTCCAAAGTTAGTAAGTTCAGTATAGCTAAGAGCTACTCTTTGATTATCGTATAGTTTAAAATTCTTATCTACTATTTCAACAGGCTCTAACTTTTCGCCATTCACTAATTCAATAACAAACCCGCAGCCATCAAGTCCGGTGTAATCTTTTACTATACCTTCAATTTCCCCTGTCAGGGTAGGATCTTCTTTTTCACATCCTGGAAAATTTATAAACAATAGAAAAGGTATAAGGTATATCAGTGTTTTCATGCTACTGTATTTAAAAAGTTTATTTTAATACAACACCCCACTCAACTACAAAGAAATCTTTCCTTTCAAAGTTCATAGGAACATTCGGCTCAACAGGCTTCAATTCTGGCACTGAATTTTGCCCTTCTATAAGAAAGAATAATCTTAAAAGCTCGTCAGGTTTTTCAGAAAAGTATAGCTCAATTACTTTTTCAATATCTGCATTACCCTGTGGGTATATAGAATATAAATTATATTTTGTCAATCTGGGAATCCAGTAATCGCAAAAATCCTGAATTTCCTGACCAGCAAATCCATAATCTGCCAATGATTTGTCAAAGAAATCAGTTAAATCAGCTTTGTTAACAATCCAGCCCTTTTCTGTTTGCCAGACATCCGGTTGTGAGCTTTCATAAAACAAGAAAGTATATTGATCATTAATCAGACCACTTGTATCAACATAAAAATCCCAGCCCGTTCCATAATCTGGAATGGAACTAATGATTTCTCCTCCCATTGGAAAGTTTATATTTAGACTTAACTCCATGGATTCAGAAGGATATATATAAATATTGGGTTTATACACAACTGCACATGAGTCGCAGGTATTATTATCTTCCTCTGTTGGTTCACAGCTTTGAAAGGGTAGTGCAATAAATATAATGCAGCCAATTAACAATACTGGCAATTCAATGAGTTTAAACTTCTTCATGTCTATTTTCCTACAATTTTTACCATATCAATTAGCATAGAACTCGAAATCAACCCACCTGACGAAAGGCTGATTTGAAGTTTTTTTCCTGCCGGGCAAAATAATGTACTGTCCGTTTTATAATATTTCCAACTTTCATCTTCAATGGAAAGAAAAATAGCTGAATTATAGTCTTCTGTAGCTAAAGTAACACTACCACCATTATCCAAATTTTTGCCCCAGCATTCAATACTAAGATTCAAATTTTCATCAAATGGTCCAAGTTCTAAATACGCATGGGGTATTAAACAACCTCCAGAAATATAAATAGATTGGAGCCCACCACTGGGGGGAGAATTACGTTGTAATTCATACATGCCTTCCCACCCGGTTAAATCAGATTTTTTTTCGAAAGAACTGTAATAAATGTGGCCAGGTCCAACTTCTTCCTTTTCACAACTAAAAGCAATAGACAATAAAAATAAAAGAATTGAAATTTTCAGCACTGATTGTACGGTGTTAAACTTCTTCTTTCTCATTTTACAAAGTTTATTTGAAGTTATTATTCTGTCTCTGGATTAGCTACCTTGCCCATAAACATTATAGCATTTGTGTATTTTTCCTTTATTATAAAAATGAATGGGTGATCGGCCCTGAATTCATTAACCGGTCCTATGCTTGTCGTGCTTATAGTTACTGAAGTTACAGCAGCTGCTTCAGTACCTTCCTCATTGACCTCAACAAATGTTTTATGCTTTACTGAGGAAATTAACAAATCGGCATTGGGATTTATTTTTGAGAAATCAGCCATATTGCTAAATGCAACTCCCATTCCAAGATCCGTTAAGGCCTCTTTTAATTCTTTTTCATATTCAAACTTGAACCTGGGGAGATATATGCTAAAATCAGATCTTTCCTGGAAACTGTTCATCCATAATTTCCATTTGTCATGATTCATTTCATTTGCCAGGTCGCTGATACTAGCACCAGCATGGGGCATTAAGATAACCATGCTGTAATTTCCCTGTCCATAAGGGAGTTCTACAGCCTCAAATAGATCATTTGACAAAGTGTTAAAATCGCCTTTAATATTCATCATTTTAACATTCTTCAAATAATCATTGGCCTCTGAATAAAATGGTGAATCATAAGTGTTTTTTTCTTCAAATTGGTATTTCCAGGTACCTTTAAAATATATAGCATTGATTAGAAACATTACATCTGCTGGTTCAATCTTATCAATAATTTTCTCAATTTTATTATGAGTACTTGATGAGACCCACTGATTTATAATGTCCTTGGAGGATGCATTGGTAAAATCAAGTCCTTCAACCTCTGCATCAAAATATTTTTTGTTTACATTCAGGAAGCTATCATTAACGCTAAACACATTGCTATACCAAATTGAATTGGCAATTTCTATAATAACTTTTGAGTCGACGTTCAACAGTGCATTAATAAGGCTCTGGTAGGACTTGTTAATATCATCTGGACTCAGACTATGAAGATGGAATACATCCTCCATAGCTTCCTTTGTATCACCATCTGCGCCATTATAGGTCATGGCAAGGGCTAAGGAAATACTCAGAGGAGAGACCATGAGATTTTTATTGTCTTCTTCACTCTGCAGAATTTCTCTAAAAACCTCAAAGGCAAAAGCATTATCGGCTTCAATAATTGTTTTCGATTTAAGGTCCAGGTTAATAGGTTTTGGATCGGTTTGTATGGATTCTTTTTGGCAACTCCCCAGACCAGCAAAAGCTGTTATAAGGAGGGAAAACAGGGTTAGTTTTTTCATAGGATAATATTTTGGTTTGAAAAGATTAGCCGGGTAAGGAAAAAAGTGAATTATCCCGGTAAACTATGCTTTTTACTATTTATAAAAAATAATGTATCAAAAATTATACCATAAAATTTGACAAATTTGATAAAATGAAGAGCCCCATTGACCCAGTGTAAAAATATATCATAATATTATTTGCAGTAAATTCTTTTTCAGATAATTATAAAATCCTGAAATGATACTATCCAAATTGATCCTTGAAAATTATAAATGGTATTTAGATTTAATATAGAGTCCGAGTGTTTTTTTTTCAATAAACGCAACCTTTTTATAGTTATTATCATCAATTAATTGCATGTAGTTCTTTGGGATTATGCTGTATTGATTTTTGTCAGCTCGTTTTTTTCGGTTAAATTTTGCAATTTTGCGAGGTTTTATCTTAGGAAAATTTGGGACAGGAATTTCATGAGCTAATAAATGAATGCATTTCTGGGAGTGGGGTTGCACAAAAAAAATTGTATGACCAGTTCTCTTCAAAAATGTATGGAATTTGTCTTCAGTATTCAAAAAATACTGAGGAAGCGAGTGATATACTGCAAGATGGATTCATTAAGGTCTTTCAAAAACTGAATCAATTCAGTGGAAAAGGATCTTTTGAGGGTTGGTTACGTCGTGTATTTGTAAATACAGCGCTTGAGAAATACCGGAATAAAGTAATTATGTTATCGATTGATGATAATATAGAAATTCCGGCGACAGGTGCTTATGAAAGTATCATTTCGGAGCTTTCGGCAATGGAATTGCTTAAAATGATACAGAATTTGTCACCTCAATACAGATTGGTTTTTAACCTATTTGCAATAGAGGGTTATACGCATAAAGAGATTAGCAAATTATTGAATATTTCTGAGGGTACTTCAAAGTCAAATTTATCCAGAGCTCGAAGTATTTTGCAGGAAAATGTGAATAAGTTAAACAAGCGGGAAGAAAGAGGTTAAGTGGATGCAAGAGAATAGAGGAGAACATATAGATAAACTATTTAGAGATAATCTGAAAGGCTTACAGGCAATGCCTCCTGCCGGGGTGTGGAATTCTGTTGCTGGACAAATTCCTGCGAAATCGCCCAATACATTTCGACGTATTATTGCTGTTGCAGCCTCATTATTGGTCATTTCCTTATCTACCTGGATGCTAATACAAAACAGGCCTGATTCAGAGATTTCCTCTGAGCAAGGAGTAGAAAATCAAGAACTACTTCGTCCTGAGAAGAAGGACTTAAAAGATTCTCCAATAAAATCATCCCCAATGATTGTTGGTCAGGAAGCTGAAAGTGAGGGATCTGAGAGGAGTGAATTTTCTAATGTAGCCGACAATGTTTTTGAAAATGGAGCTGAAAGAGTAGCTGATGCAGGTACAGGAGACGAACTGCTTACCGGTAAAAATTATAATTCCTTAAATACACTAGGGACTATTTCTGGAAGGTCAATTTCGCTATCTGGAATTAATACAACCAGTTTGGTAACAACTGATCTTAACAGGTTTAGTATTCAACCATTATTAATATCAACTAATGTTGAAATTAAAAGTCCTGATATATTAACTACCAACCTTGCTGATGTTACATATGGAAGAAACCCCAGATGGGGCTTTGGAGGTAATTTTTCACCCCTGTATTCATTTCGGTACACAAACCCAAATTCATCAAAGGATCTGAGTTACTTCCATGACAAGGAAAGCGCAAGTTTTGGTTTTACAGGAGGTATGAGTGCCATGTATCGGGCAAAAGGTAGACTTTCAATACAAACCGGTATTCAATTCTCAAGGACAGGAGTTTCAGTTAATGAGCTTATGTTTTATAAAAATATTCAAACGGGTAGTTTAGTTACTACTGGAATTCCTAAGAATGACGTGCCTTACCAGTTTGAGACCTCTATTGGTCAGGTCACTTCCGGTGATAACCCACATTATCTTGCAGATTATGAACTGCCAAATGGGGATTTATATACTGGGAATCTTTCTGCTCTTCCTGAATTTGAAAAGTATGAGGCATTTGATGCCAGTATAACTCAGAACTTTGAATTTTTTGAAATTCCACTTTTGGTTCGTTACAAAATAATTGATAGAAAGTTTGGGATGAACGTTTTAAGTGGTATAGGGACTAGCCTGTTGGTCGATAATAACGTATTTATGTATTATCAGGATCAGAAAATACTCCTAGGGCAAACAGAGGACCTATCTTTCTTGAATTTTGCCGGAACATTGGGCCTGGGATTTGAGTACAGCTTTAATCCCAAATTATCGCTGAATATTGAGCCTACCTTTAAGTATTTCCTGAATTCTTTTAACAAAAATGCAGAGATGGATGCTCATCCATATTTCTTTGGAGTGTATTCAGGCCTGAATATTTACTTCTAGGCTAACTTTTCTTGTTCTAATCCGTACTATAAGTTGAGATTTTTTGCTGTTTACAGATTGGATTTTTTTGCTGACAATCAAAAGTTTCATGCCGAAACAAGTTCTACCTAAAGTCCATACTTTTTGTGATTTAAAAAAACTATTTTTACTGGATCATAATTCTAGCATTATCTATATACTATGGCAAATAAAATGAATAAATTTTCTGGAAATAAATTCAGATACCTGATACTTTTAGTATTAACAGTTGTCATGGTAGGATTGTATTCCTTTTTTAAGGTGGATGAAGGATATGAAGAGAATTTCCAGGAAATGTTTAGCCGGAATTATTCTGTTTTTGCCCTTCAATTGCCAGAAAATATTGATTTTGCCGGAGAAAGAGTTCCTATGGAGTATTTCGATGTTCGTGAATATCTTGATAGAGAATTGTTGGTAAATACTTATTGGCAATCATCAACCATGCTATTGATAAAGCGTGCAAACAGATACTTCCCAGTAATTGAAAAAGTATTGCAGGAAAATGGAGTGCCTGATGATTTTAAATATCTGGCTTTGGCTGAAAGTGGGTTGATGCAAGCGGTTTCACCAAAACATGCTGTTGGATTTTGGCAGTTTTTGAAAAATACAGCTAAAGAATATGATCTGGAAGTTAATAATGAAGTCGATGAAAGGTACCATATTGAAAAATCTACAGAGGCAGCCTGTAAGTATTTCAAGAAAGCATATGATACATTTGGCAGTTGGACCATGGCAGCTGCCTCATATAATCGTGGACGAAGCGGTATAATGAAACAAATGAATCGTCAGGATGAGGATTATTACTATGATCTTTTATTGAATGAAGAGACAGCAAGATATTTATATCGGATTGTTTCATTTAAATTAATATTAGATGATCCTTCCAAGTTCGGATTTCATTATAAACCTGAAGATTTGTATCCACCCATTAGAACTAAATCAATTGAGATAGACACATCAATTACTTCTATGGTTGGGTTCGCAAGGCACTTTGGGTTGAATTATAAAACATTAAAAATGTTTAATCCCTGGCTAAGGGAAACACAGCTTACAAATAGCAAGGGGAAAGCATATTATATCCAAATACCCTACAATAACTTCCGTACAGACACCTATCCAACTAAAATTGCCCCAATAAGTTTGTATTAAACGGAAATCAGCATATTTTTGGGTAATTATTTATCTGAAATTTTGTAAAATTTAGTTCTTCTTGAAAAATACTGAATATCAGGGCCCAGGAAAGCCTGAGGATGAGCAACTATGTGTTTATGGTGCCAGGGCTCACAATTTAAAAAATATTAATCTAACTATTCCAAGGAATAAGCTGGTTGTTATTACTGGCTTAAGTGGAAGTGGTAAATCTTCTCTTGCTTTTGATACAATCTATGCCGAAGGACAAAGGCGTTATATGGAAACATTATCGGCCTATGCTCGCCAGTTTTTGGGGGGTATGGAACGTCCTGATGTCGATAGGATTACCGGATTAAGCCCGGTGATCTCAATTGAACAAAAAACAACCGTAAAAAACCCCAGATCAACTGTAGGTACCATAACTGAAATAAATGATTTCTTTCGACTTTTATTTGCAAGGGCAGGTATTGCATATTCCTATGTTACTGGTGAGGCTATGGTTCGCTATTCAGAGGAGCAGATTCTAGATTTACTCTTAAAGCAATATCCAGATAAGAAAATTTATATATTGGCTCCTGTAGTTAAAGGGAGAAAGGGGCATTATAAAGAGTTATTTGAACAGATTCGAAAAAAAGGGTTCCTTAATGCCAGGGTAGATGGCGAAATTATTGATATATCCCATGGACTTAAGCTTGACCGATATAAAACTCATTTTATTGAAATTTTGATTGATAAGCTTCAGGTAGATACCGATGATACCAAAAGACTTAAAGAGTCTGTAAAATTGGCTATGAAGCATGGGAATGGGATTCTCCTGGTGAAGGAAAAGGACAAGGATGATTTGCGATATTTTAGTCGTCAACTTATGTGCCCTACTTCAGGAATTTCATATAATGAACCAGCGCCACATTCATTTTCTTTTAATTCCCCTCAGGGTGCATGTCCTAAATGCAATGGATTGGGTGTAATTCCCGAGGTAGATATGGATAAAATAATACCCAACAAGGGGATGAGTATTCGAAAAGGAGGCCTCAACCCTCTGGGACCATATAAAAATGGTTTAATATTCTGGCAGCTGGAAGCAATTGGTCAAAAATATGATTTTACTCTTGATACCCCAATTAAAAATATTCCGGAACAGGCATTACGAATAATTCTAAATGGTTCAGAAGAGTCATTTATGTTGAAAAATACCTCTTTGGGAGTTTCATCTAACTATTTCCTCAGTTTTGAGGGAATTATTAACTATGTTACAAATCAGGATAAATTATTAAACTCAACCGAGGGGAAACGGAAGCAAAATCATTTCATTAAACAAGTTACCTGTCCTGAATGCAAAGGTTTGCGTCTGAAGAAGGAATCATTGCATTTTAAAATTCATAAAAAGAATATAGGCGAGTTGTCAGAAATGGATATGGGGGAGTTGCTAAAATGGTTGGAAGGAATTGAAAAGTATCTCAGCGAGAGACAGAATCTGATCGCAAAAGACCTTTTAAAGGAAATTCGATCGAGGCTTCGGTTCCTATTGGACGTAGGTTTAGATTACCTCTCATTGAGCAGGCCTACACGGACACTTTCCGGAGGTGAAAGCCAGAGAATCCGCTTGGCAACCCAAATTGGATCACAGCTAGTAAATGTATTATATATCCTGGATGAACCGAGTATTGGTCTTCATCAGCGCGATAATCGTAGATTGATAGATTCCTTAAGAAAACTTAGGGATGCCTATAATTCAGTTTTGGTGGTTGAGCACGATAAAGAGATGATCAGCTCTGCAGATTATATTATTGATATGGGTCCTGAGGCAGGCCGACATGGGGGAGAAGTCGTAGCTCAGGGTTCTTTGAATAATGTGTTGAAATCTGATTCCATAACATCTCATTATTTAAATGGGAAGAAAAGTATTAAGGTTCCTGAAAAGAGAAGAACTCCGAATGGGAAATATCTTATCTTGAAAGGTGCAAAAGGCCATAATCTGAAAAATGTCGATGTGGAATTTCCTCTTGGAATGTTTATATGTGTTACGGGTGTTTCTGGAAGTGGCAAATCATCTTTAATTAACCAAACCCTGCATCCAATTTTGAGCAAAGAATTTTATAGGTCGTTGAAAGAACCATTACCCTATAAAGAATTAAAGGGAATGGATCTTATTGATAAGGTCATAGAAGTTGATCAATCACCCCTGGGTAGAACTCCCAGGTCCAATCCGGCAACCTATACCGGCATGTTTTCCGATATCAGAAAGCTATTTGAACAAACACCAGAAGCAAAGATAAGGGGCTATAAAGCGGGAAGGTTTTCCTTTAATGTTAAAGGCGGCCGTTGTGAAACCTGCCAGGGAGCTGGAGTAAGAACTATCGAAATGAACTTTTTACCGGATGTTTATGTTTCTTGCAATGAATGCAATGGAAAGAGATATAACAGGGAAACCTTGGAAGTAATTTATAAGGGTAAGTCAATAAGTGATGTTCTTGATATGACAATCAACCATGCGGCTGAGTTTTTTGAGAACATCCCGGCCATTTATAATAGATTGAGAATACTTAAAGACGTTGGTCTGGGTTATGTAAGAATTGGTCAACCTTCTACAACTCTTTCAGGGGGAGAATCACAAAGAGTAAAACTGGCTGCTGAGCTTTCGAAGAAAGACACAGGCAAAACATTATATATCCTGGATGAACCTACTACAGGTTTGCACTTTGAAGACGTGAGAGTATTGCTGCTGGTACTGGATAGGCTGGTAGAAAAAGGGAATACAGTAATTGTGATTGAACACAATATGGATGTAATTAAAATGGCGGACCATATTATTGACCTTGGTGCTGAGGGCGGTAAAAGAGGTGGATATATTATTGCTTCAGGTTATCCCGAAAGTATTATTCAAATAAATGAAAGTCATACCGCAAATTATCTTAGGAATGAACTATCTTCATAAATTGATTTAGTATAGGTAAATGACCTTCCTATGAAGAAAAGGGAAACATTGTTGTGGAGAATTTTTCTGATAATTTTTCTTGTTATTTTGTATTTACCTTTAACAAGAGACAATTTTACGAAGCGTGAAAAATATGAGCATTTTCTTAATTTGCAGTACAAGAAAATACTTGATGCGAATTCAAATCTCACATTTGATATAAAACCTGATAGACCTGAACTGGCCGCTCTTCAGGATTATATTATGACCCTGGACCCCAAGACAGGAGTAATTCCAAAATACCGTTTGAAAGAAGCTTTTTCAAAAATGGTAGCCTTAAAAAAGAAAGTTAATTATGCCGAAGATGAGATTGTTTTAAACTGGGAAGAATTACCAGCGGATATGGGTGGTAGAACACGGGCACTTGCTGTAGATCCCAGTGATCCCTTAGGAAAAAGAGTTCTTGCAGGTTCTGTAACAGGGGGCTTATGGATAAATGAAGATATAACTTCGGCTCTAAGTTCATGGGAACCAGTAAATGATTTTTTGGACAACCTTTCAATAAGTTGCATAATTTTTGATCCGCTTGATCCCAATATTGTATATGCTGGCACCGGAGAAGCCCAGACAGCGGTAACCATTTATCGTGAATCATCAGGCGTTGGCAGTGGAATTTTAAAATCTACTAACGGAGGACTTACATGGAGCTGGACAAACGGGAATTTTGCCTATGTAACAGATATATTGGTCCGGATCGAGGAAGATAAAAGTGTTCTTTACACAGCGGCAGTTTCAGGAAAATATAAAGAAATGAATCACGTAAGCCGCCCCAGTGATGGTTTATATCGGTCGGATGATGGGGGAAACAACTGGCAGCAGGTACTTCCATTAATCCCAGGAGGCAAAGATCCCTACGCACCATCTGACCTGGAATTGTCAGCAGATGGGAGAATATTTGTTGGAACACAAAGGAATTTGGATAATAAAGGTGCAGCAGTCATCTTGTGGTCGGATGATGGGATAAACTGGGATGTCAATACGAAGATATCAGAAGAGATTGATACGGTGAGTAACCCAATGATGAAAATCCCGGGAAGAGTCATACTGGCTTCTTCACTTTCAGATACCAACATAATATATGCTGCAATTGCCAGCGGAGGGTATTCCGGCGAAGGGTTTATTCGTGATCGGGCCTATGCCATAATCAGGTCTGATGATAAAGGAGAATCATGGGAGAAAGTGAATATGCCAAATAGTGATGGAAGCTGGGCTTACCTTGCCTGGCATGCTTTTATCATCAAAGTTGATCCGAACAACTCCGATGTTGTTTATGCTGGCGGTTTGGACCTGCATAAGTCGCTTGATGGAGGCAATTCATGGAATAAAATTTCTGATTGGCGAGGCCCTACACTTGGGGCTGGTGGAACTTCATATGTTCATGCTGATCAGCATCAGATAGTTTTTCTAAATAATTCTTCTGATTCTGCAGCCTTTTGTACCGATGGAGGCCTATTTTATACCAATGATGGATCTGCCGAATTCCCAAGCTTTGCAGAAAGAAATAAGAACTATAATACCATTCAGTATTACTCCTGCGCTATTCATCCCGAAGCAGGAAAGAATTTTTATATTGCAGGTACACAGGATAATGGAACCATGCGTTATCTGGAAGATCCAGTTTCTGTTAATGACCTGGTATCAGGTGGGGATGGGGCATTTTGTTTTTTTGATAAGAATGACCCATCCTACTTTATTACCTCAGTATATTACAACAGGTATTATGTCCATAATATATCTGAAAATGATGTATCAGATATAGTTTTATACATTGATGAATATAGTGGGATATTTATAAACCCGGCTGACTATGATTATAAACGGAATGTACTCTATGCTAATGCCGTTACATTTGATTTGCAACTTAAAGATAATTTGCTGGTAGTAAGTGATGTGACTAGCTCCCCTAATGGTAGCTTTGTTCCTCTAAATACAGGTTCGACTGTACCTTTCTCTCATATTCGATATTCACCAACCACCTCTGAAGTAGTGTCAACTGTTTTTGCTGGCACACAATCTGGCAGGCTATTTAAAATCATGAATGCGAATATAGCACCCCTCGTTGAAGAAATTGGAAGCGCCAGTTTTCCGGCAGCAAACATTTCCTGCATAAGTATAGGTAATACCGAAAATGATATTTTAGTTTCGTTTAGTAACTATGGTGTGGAATCGATATGGGAGAGTCATGATGGAGGTGCAAACTGGAGAAATATTGAAGGGGACCTGCCGGATATGCCTGTTAGATGGATTCTACATCACCCGGATAACCAAGCGAAAGCAATTATTGCCACGGAACTTGGTGTATGGAAAACGGAGGACTTCTCTGGATCAGAAATACGATGGGAGCCTGCAAATCAGGGCCTGGCGAATGTACGTGTGGATATGTTGAAGTACCGGGATTCAGACCAGACATACGCTGCGGCTACGCATGGTCGAGGCCTTTATGTAACTCGAAATTCTCAGACTGGTATTTTTGATAGCAATTCAGGTAATCTGTCTGAGTTAAAAGTATATCCCAATCCAAACTCTGGCAAGTTTCAGATTGTTGTGTCTTATATGTCAGATTATGAGGTGGGTGTTAGTACGCTTGAGGGCAAATTGGTATATAAGAAGGAGTTTTTCCAGGAGTCACCTAACATGGAGCTTGATATCGATATTTCATGGAATTTACCAGGGATTTATATATTGACACTTAGGTCTGATAATGAAGTATTTTCGGAAAAAATTATTATTCAGTAAAGGCAATGGATTATTATTGCTTTAATAGATAAGAAATTGACTATAACCTAATACCCATAATAAACGTATCATATATTTGTTAAACGGAAATTTAGTAAAACTAATAATCCATAATAATAAGATGTTTTATGACTAGTGATGATAAAATAAAATTAGCTTTTAAGCAAAAATCATGGAATGAGGTACAAACCAGTAACTCCTGGAAGGTTTTTAAAATACTGGCCGAACTTGTTGAAGGGTTTGAAAAATTAGGCCGTATAGGGCCCTGTGTATCTATTTTTGGATCGGCCAGAACCAAACCTGAATCTAGGTATTTTAAACTTGCAGAAGACATTGCTTATCAATTGACTCAAAAAGGATATGGAGTAATTACAGGTGGCGGACCAGGTATTATGGAAGCAGCTAACATGGGAGCTAAGAAGGGAAAAGGAAAATCTGTGGGGATCAATATTGATCTTCCCTTTGAGCAATCAGCAAATTTATTTATCGATCCTGATAAACTCATTACTTTTGATCACTTTTTTGTAAGAAAAGTAATGTTTATGAAATATGCACAGGGTTTTATTGTTTTGCCTGGTGGATTTGGAACCTTAGATGAATTATTCGAGGCCATGACATTAATCCAAACTCAGAAAATTGGTAAATTTCCAATTATTTGTGTTGGCGCTGACTATTGGGGAGGCCTGTTTGATTGGATAAAAGAAGTTATGCTTAAAAAGGAAATGAATATAAGTGAAGAGGATCTGGATTTATATACTTTGGTTGATACCCCTGAAGATGCAGTTCAGCAAATAGACCAGTTCTATTCAAAATATTTACTTAGTCCAAATTTTTAGTGATTCTAAGAATAATAAAAGATACTTTTTTTACAAAAGAACAATAATTGTTAATATTGTAAATATATCATCGCGGAACTTTATAATTTTCCTGAGATATGATTAAAAAAACTATTTTTTTAACAAGCATCCTCCTCTATACTTGTTCAAGCCTTTTTGCACAAAAGGTAACTCTTGACATGCAGGTGCCTGATAATATCATCGCAGGTGAATATGCAGTAATCAATATTCATATTTCAAAAGGAGACCTGACTGGTTTTGCCAGGCTTCAACAAAGTTTTCCGCTTGCAGCAAGTGTGGAGTCAAATAATTCTGGTGGAGGAGATTTTAGTTTTGCAGATGGACAGCTTAATATAATCTGGCTGAACCTCCCACCTCAAACTGAACTGGATTTAAGTTATACACTTTCTACCCATGAAACAGTACAGGGAATGCTAAGGCTAGGGGGGAAATTTTCCTTTATTATTGATTCAGATCGTGAGGAAATTGAAATTGGCGCAAAAAATATTAGAGTTACACCTTCACCTCTCGTTTCACCGGATCTTGTAGTGGATATAAATGAGTTTAGCGGCGATAGACCAGGCACAAATGTTGAAAGTGGAAATACGACTGCTGCGGTTGTTAGGGAAAAACCATATTTAAGTGATTCGGGTGATGGCTGGATTGTAAATTTGTTGGTTAATAAAGGTGCTCTCAAAAAGCTAGCACGATTGGAAGAGATAGTACCAGCGAATTATATAGCTGAAAACCTGGAAAGCCACAATGCTATTTTCTCTTTTAAGGATGGAGTAGTCAAATATCTATGGATGAATATACCACAAGAAGAATTTTTCACAGTTTCATATAAGCTAATTCCATTAAATGGTAATACTGGATATAAGCCGGATATTAAAGGTGGACTTACCTACATGAATAATGAGGAGCTTAACACAGTCTCCGTGGTGGAAAAAAGTGAAGCTCTCCACAAAATGAATGAACGTGATTTGAGGGTATTTCTGGATGCATTTACTGCTGAAATTACTGGTCAATCTGTTCAGCGTCCGGCTGGAGTTACAAAGATTCTCACCGAACCACTTCCTGTGAAACAAGGAATTTATTTCAGGGTGCAAATATTAGCAACCAGTAAGCCTGTAAATGCTGAAAGATATTTCTCACGGCTTAAATTAGGAGAGATATTTAAGGAACAACATGAGGGCCTATATAAATATACAACTGGTACATTTGTTTTATATAAAGATGCCAGAGCTTATATAGATAAATTGTACAGATTAAATCTGAATGAAGCCTTTGTTACGGCTTATGAAGATGGTGAACGTATACCAGTAAAGAAGGCCTTAAGGCAAACCAAACAGAAGTGGATTAAATAAATTAGTTAAAAATCAGGTTCTGCAAAATGCAGTTTATTCGAAAATATATCATTTTACTATTCCTTTTAGCCTTCCCGGGCATTTATGCCTTGGCACAGGAGGAAGAGGAATACTATGATAGCCTGCTAATTGAGCAGGTCAAAGTTGAGAATCCTGTATATAAGCCAGTTATTGGAATTGGAATAGGGGTTTTTAATTTTTTTGGAGACGTAAATGATAATTTTAGGAACTTTTCAGCTGGACAAACTGGTTTCCGGTTTACAGTTTCAACATTTATAGACAAGAAACGTTTTTGGAAAGCTGATTTCTTTTTTTTATATGGAAATGTAACTGGCAACGAGAGAACCATTGACCGAAATTTGAATTTCCATAGTAAGATTACGAGTATAGGTGGAATCATACATTATGATTTTGCCAATATTATTGATCTTGAAAAGCTATCTGTATCCCCATATCTTGAAGCAGGAATTGGTTCGCTGCAGTTTGGGGCTAAAGGTGATTTGAAAGATAGCAATGGAAATCCATACATATACGCAGCCGATGGAACCATTCGAAATGCTTCTGATGATATTGTATCGCGTGATTTTGTGTTTGAAAGTGACCTGAGAGGTTTAAATTTATATGGGCAAGGTGATTATACACAGTTTGGAGCCATCTTTCCAGTTGGAATTGGGTTTAATGCTGCCTTGTCAAAAAGGGTGAGCATGCGCGTTGGAACTACCTTTAATTTTTCAACTACTGATCTGATTGACAATGTAAGTTCGAAAAGCACTGGTGTAAGTTCAAACAAACGACCTGATTTCTTTAGCTTTTCTTTTGTTTCCCTGCATTTTGATTTATTCTCGCAACCAGAGGTTATTGAGGTAGAGAAAATGTATGCTGATTTTGAAATGGATGATATCCTTACAGGAGATGAGGATGGAGACTGGGTGTTGGATTTTACAGATCAATGTCTTTCTACACCTTTTGGTGTTGAGGTAGACTCACTGGGTTGTCCATTGGATGGGGATAATGATGGAGTGCCTGACTATCTGGATAAAGAGGCCAATACTCCGTTCCCTGCTTATGTTGATAATCTGGGTCAGCAAATCCCAGATTCAATTCTTATTGAAATGCAAATGCCAGGGGAGGCTATTCCTCGTGTTGATCTGGAGTATTACCTACTGATGGCACGCGAATCAGATGAGAAAATTAAATCCAGACCCAAGGGTGTGCCATTAAAATTCCAGGAGTTTGATCTGGATCAGGACGATTACTTGAGCTTTGATGAACTTCTTAGTGGAATTACAAGGTATTTCGATTTCAGAACCTTACTTTCGCTACAGGATATTTATGAAATGATGGAATTCTATTTTATCCAGGAATAAGGTAAGGGGTTTTCTTATTGTTTATGCAATCTGTCTAAATCTCTTTTCGCATCATTTCTTTTAATCGTTTCCCGCTTATCGTACTCTCTTTTCCCTTTGGCCAGAGCAATTTCCAACTTTGCAAGTCCTCTGTCATTCAAAAAAATTCGAAGTGTAACAATTGTCAGACCTTTCTCATTCACCTTTTTTTCTAATTTTTTAAGTTCCTTCCGATTCAAGAGTAGTTTGCGTTCCTGGTTTGGAATGTGACTGGAGTATCCGCGATGCGAGTATTCTGATATGGTCATGTTGTGAACGTAAAGCTCATGGTTGGTAAATGAGCAATACGATTCTGACATGCTTACTTTTCCAGCCCGAATTGATTTGATTTCAGTTCCAGTTAGCCTAATTCCCGCGGTAAACCGCTCCAGGAATTCATAATTAAACCAGGCTTTCTTATTTTTTATGTTTATCGAACCAGACATTCGCTTGAAATCAAAAATATTTTATTACAATTCCACTGATTTTGGAGCACAAATTTAGCTAATTTTATCAGCAATTAAGGAATTTGCATAAGAATAGACAAACCTATGGAGAGAGATCATAATATGATTACGGTTCTTGGACCAACTGCCTCAGGTAAGACTTCTTTAGCTGCAAAGTTGGCTCATAATCTTAAAACTGAGATTATCAGTGCTGACTCCAGACAGGTCTATAGAGGTATGGATCTCGGTACGGGCAAGGATTACGACGATTATATTATTTTAGGACAAAAGGTCCCCACTCACCTTTTAGATATAGTAGATGCTGGATATAAATACAATGTCTATGAGTATCAAAAAGACTTTGTACGAATATTTAGCAATATTAGGGATCGAGGGAAAGTACCAATACTTTGTGGAGGTACCGGTATGTACCTTGAAGCTGTTTTGAAAGGCTATAGATTGATAGCGGTGCCTGACAATATGAAATTGCGAGAGGAACTAAAGAATATTAATACAGCTCAGCTTATTGACCGACTTAAAAGCTATAAACAACCTCATAATACCACTGATATACGCCAGAGAAAACGATTAATAAGAGCTATTGAGATTGAGGAATATTATGCTAATAATCAGGATCTAGTAACGGAATACCCACATATTAAACCTGCTATCGTAGGAGTCGGAATTGACAGGGATTCCAGACGGAAAAGGATAACTACTCGATTACAGATACGATTGAATGAAGGGATGGTGGATGAAGTCAGAGACTTATTGGAGTCAGGAGTGGATCCAGATACTCTAATTTATTATGGCCTTGAGTATAAGTATATTACTTTGTATTTATTGAAGGAGTTATCATATGATGAGATGTTTAAAAAACTGGAGGCTGCAATTCATCAATTTGCCAAACGCCAAATGACCTGGTTCCGCGGGATGGAACGACGTGGATTCGAAATATTTTGGATTGATTGGGCTCTGCCTGATGAAGAAAAAGTAAAACTTATACTTAATAAATTCAAGCTTCATCAATAAAAGCCAAGTGACTATTTCTGGCCTGAATAATTAAAACCCGAAAAAGCTTGGCAACCACAAACTAAGCATGGGGATATAAGTTACTAGTAATAAAACAATAAGCATTGCCACGAAAAGAGGAAGCAAGGGTTTTATTACATCTCGAATACTCACCTGTGCCACACTACACCCAATAAATAACAGTGACCCAACAGGTGGTGTGCCCAGGCCTATACTCAAATTCATCACCATGATTATTCCAAAATGGATTGGATCCATACCCAATTGAGAAGTGACAACTGGTAAGAAAATAGGCGTGAAAATTAAAACAGCCGGGGTCATGTCCATAAAGATACCCACTGCAAGAAGTATAAAGTTAATGACGAGTAAAATAACAAATGGATTATCACTCAGGTTCAGGAGTCCCTTACTTACTTCCTGTGGTATGTTTTCATATGACATAATCCATGATAAACCTATTGAGGTTCCAACCAGAAATAAGACCATGGCAGTAACTTCCACTGTTTTAAGCAGGATAGAAGGAATATCAGCTATTTTAATTTCTCCGTATATCATTGCCAGCACAAGGGTATATAAAACTGCTACTGCAGAAGCCTCAGTTGCAGTAAAGATTCCGGCAATAATGCCACCAATTACAATTATCAGTAGCAGTAAACTTGGAATAGCCTGGACAAACTTTATTAGCGATTTTTTGAGACCTGATTTTTCTCCCACAGGATAATTCTTACGGTAAGCATAAGCTCCTGCAACTCCCATGAGTGCTAAACCTGTTAGTATTCCTGGGATATAACCGGCAATAAATAAGGCAGCAATAGAGACTCCCCCACTCGCAAGGGAATATACAATTAGGATATTACTTGGTGGAATTACAAGCCCGGTAGTAGCAGAAGTAATATTCACGGCAGCACTAAATGATTTAGAGTATCCTTCTTTAACCATGCGGGGATGCATAAACCCTCCAATAGCTGATGCAGATGCTGCAGCTGATCCTGATATGGCTCCAAACATCATATTAGCCATAATATTTACAAAAGCCAGGCCTCCTGGTAGACTCCCTACAAGCACTTTTGCAAAATCAATAAGTCGTATGGCTATACCACCTCGATTCATAAGCTGACCGGCTAAAATGAAGAATGGTATCGCCAAGAGTGCAAAACTGTCCAAACCGGTAGCCATTCTTTGGGCCAGTGTAGTGAATGAGGGAAGAGGAGCAATGTTTACGAGCATAGTTAGAATACCCGAAATTCCTATAGAATAGGCTATTGGAACACCTATAGCCAGAAGAATGATAAAACTTACAATAAGAACCAGTATACCCAGATAATCCATAACTATTCAATATTGCTTTTAAATTCAAAATAACTATTACTAAGGCTATAATAAACAATGAAAATTCCACTTATTGGAAGAACTAAATATACATATCCGAGCGGCAAACTCAATGAAGCTGAAATTTGACCGAATTTAAACCTAGTATAGACCAACCATGATCCTCCTATAATTAATACAGTTATTGCAAATGCAGATATGAGGATGTTTATAAGCAGATTAAGTTTTCTTTTATTTTCTGAGTTTAATTTAGAAGGTAGTAAATCAATAGCAAGGTGCCCATGGGTGCCGGTTATATAAGCTGCACCCAATAAGCCAACCCAGATAAGTAAGAATCCCGCTAACTCATCGGTAAAAGGACTGGGTGTTGATAAGAGGTACCTGCTGGCAACCTGCCACAAGACATCCAATACGAGAATTCCCATGATTACGGATAGGATAATGCCCAGGACACGATCTATTATTTTCCGAGTTCTCATCTTATTGCAATTGTATATTTTTATTTATAGTTGACTTTTCAATCTTATCTATCAAGATATAAATACTACTTTACTTCCCTAATTCTGCTTATTAGAGAGTATAATTCCTTGTCTGAACTATACCCTTCAATCATATCATTCACTTTCTCAACAAAAGGGGCTTTGTCGGGATGAAGAATTTCTACCCCGGCATTAGCTACTTCACTTAGTGCTTCCTGCACTGATTCTGCCCAGAATTCTCTTTGATACGGTACAGATTCATCCGCAGCTTCCTGAAGCCATCTTTTTTCATCAGGAGAGAGTTTTCCCCAAACTATCGAACTAACAAGCAATACATCTGGTACAGAAGTGTGCTCATCAAGCGAATAATATTTGCAAACTTCATAATGGTGTGAAAGATAAAAACTGGGTGGATTATTTTCAGCACCATCAACCACACCTCCCTGCAGAGCTGTATACAATTCACCCCATGATATGGGTGTAGGAGAACCGCCCAGTGCTTTCACCATTTCAACGGCGGTATTACTTTTCATAACCCTGATCTTCAGCCCCCTCAGGTCATCTGGCTTGTTGACAGGCTTCTCTTTGGTATAGAAGCTCCTGCTGCCAGCATCATAAAAGCATAAACCCCTAAGATTAAATTCATCTCCCTTAACCAATAGTTCTTTTCCAATATCACCATTTAAAACCTGCCATGCATGGTCCTGATCTCTGAAAATGTAGGGGAGACCCAAGACTCTAAACTCAGGAACAAAGCCTTCCATAATTGCTGCAGAGACTTTTGTGATTGCCAGACTTCCAATTTGGAGAAGTTCTACACATTCTCTCTCTGCTCCAAGTTGCCCACCCGGATATATTTTAAGCTGTAACCTGCCGCCAGACTTTTGCGCCACCTTTTCAGCCATAAGTACCATCCCCCTGTGAACAGGGTGGGTTTGATCCAGCCCATGGGCTAATTTCAGTACCTTCTGTTTTGATTCTGTCCGACATGAATTGGTTAAGCCTACAAGAATTATAGCAATTAGAATTAATTTAAGTGGGAAGAAACTTGTTTTCGGCTTAATTTTATATTTTGAATATTTGAACATGAATTAAAAATCAAAATAATTCTTAGCATTATAATAACTAATGTTGCTAACTAATTCTCCTAATAAGTTTATATCATGGGGTAACATCCCATTTTCAACATCATACCCAATGAGGTTACAAAGTATGCGCCTGAAATATTCATGCCTGGGAAATGAAAGAAAGCTCCTGGAGTCAGTCAACATACCCACAAACCGGCTTAATAAACCAAGGTTTGAAAGTGTATTTATTTGCTTCTCCATACCATCTTTCTGATCTAGAAACCACCATCCTGAGCCGTATTGAAGTTTCCCTGGAATAAAACCATCCTGGAAATTACCAATCATGGTGGCAACAACCTCGTTGTCTGCTGGGTTCAAGTTGTAAATGATGGTTTTTGTCAATTTTCGCTCGCTTGCAAGTTTGTTGAGATGGCTACTCATGGCCAAAGCTGAAGAGCCATCGGCAATGGAATCAAATCCGGTATCAGGACCAAGCAAATGGTACATTCGTGAATTGTTGTTTCGTAATGCACCATAATGATACTGTTGTACCCAGTTCTTTTCATTATCCATGATGCCAAATTCAAACAACATGGCTGATTTAAACTTAAGCACTTCCTCCTTAGTCAGGTCATTATTGTTGCGTATTTTGCCAAAGATATTCCTAATTTCATCCTCACTATAATTAGCAGCATAGAAACTCTCAATGCCGTGATCGGAAACACAACAACCTTGGTTTGCAAAATAGTCATGCCTGTTTCGAAGAGCTTGAAGTAAATCGCTAAAAGATGAAATATCAATATCAGAGGCTTCTGATAATCTATTAAGATATTCATTATAGCTCTTAGTGTTTTCCACTGCCATTGCTTTGTCAGGTCTAAACGCTGGAAGAACTTTTATCTCAAAGTTATCATCTTTTAATTGTTTATGGAATTCTAAAGAATCAACAGGATCATCGGTAGTACAAACTACCTCAACATTCATTTTTTTTAGTAGACCTCTACAGGAATAATTAGCTTCCTGTAATTTTTCATTGGTTTCATTAAAAACTTTTTCTGCTGAATCAGAATTCAAAAGTTCTTCAATTCCAAAATATCTCTTTAATTCGAGGTGAGTCCAGTGGTACAATGGATTCCTTAATGTATATGGAACAGTTTCAGCCCACTTCTTAAATTTCTCGAGATCAGTTGAAGTTTTTCCGGTGCAATACTCTTCTGGAATACCATTTGCACGCATGGCTCTCCATTTGTAATGATCACCTTTCAGCCATGCCTCAGTAATGTTTGTAAATGTTCTGTTCCTGGCAATATCCTCAACAGGCAAGTGGCAATGATAATCGATAATAGGTAACTTCTCAGAGAAATTATGGAAAAGGTCCTCGGCTGTTTTGGTTTGTAATAAAAAGTTTTCGTCTAGAAAAGGTTTCATAAATAAACTGAGTTTTTATTTAGGATAAATAGTTTCTGACATCAATAACTTCCATCCCAGCGCGTTTTGCAGCCTCAACTCCTCGATCTCCATCTTCAAAAACCAGACAATTTTCAGGGCTTACATTTAAAAGCCTGGCACATTTAAGGAAAGTATCAGGTTCTGGTTTATGATTCTCCACATCCTCTGCTGCCACTAATACTTCAAAATATTTATTTAGTTCCAGCAACTCAAGAGTTCTGGAGGCCGTAGCTCGTGTCCCTCCAGTTCCTACAGCCATAGGTAATATTCCGAAATTTTCTATGGCTACATTAACGATCAAGTCAATAGGTTGGACCTGGGAATGAAGCTTTTCAAATTCTTCTATTTTGGTAATGGCAAGTTCCATTGATTCAGGTTGAGAACGATTCGGATTAAATCTTTTTAGAACCTCGCCAGCAATTTTATATGTCGACAATCCTGCAAATTGATCCATTTCGTGAACCGGGCAATTAAGATCAAATTTGTCAATTGCATTCATCCATGCTTTACGATGCATGGGCATGGAATCTGCCAGGGTTCCATCCAGGTCAAATATAATTGCCTCAATATTATTTGGTATTATTGGTTTTTCGTTATTCATATTTGATGAAGGGAAAAGCTTCCTGTTTGTCAAAATGTAGTGAAGACTATTCTTATTAAAATGATTACTTTTAATTCCTAAAAATCTGAAGTTTCAAAGATACGATATATGATATATAAATTGCAATATGACCAGTATAATTGAAGTTCTTAAAGGGAAAAGATACCTTCTTGCCGATGGG
Source organism: Bacteroidales bacterium (assembly GCA_033791445.1). GTDB lineage: Bacteria > Bacteroidota > Bacteroidia > Bacteroidales > VadinHA17 > JANTGF01. Next base: position 78,108 of record JASJGS010000023.1, read on the forward strand.
GCATGGGGAACTATGTTGCAGGATGCAGGATTGAAGCCAGGTGAATGTCCGGAACTTTGGAACCTGGATCACAAAGAGGCAGTTTTAAGAATTGCCAGGGCCTATGCAGATCTAGGTGTTGATCTTCTGGGAACCAACAGCTTTGGTGGCAACCGTTTTAAGCTTGGTAGTTTTGGACTCCAGGACAGGGCTTATGAACTTAATAAGGCAGCAGCAGAGATATCGAAAGATGCTGTAAAACCAGGCCAATTGGTAGGTGGGTCGATTGGACCTACAGGTAAAATTCTTATGATGGGGGATGTAACTGAAGAAGAACTGTATCAGGCTTTTACGGAACAGGCTATTGGCTTAAGAGATGGTGGAGCCGATGTTGTAATTATTGAAACCATGAGTGCATTGGATGAGTCTCTGGCAGCAATCCGGGCTGTAAAAGAAAATACCGAACTGGAAATAATCACCACATTTACATTTGAAAAGACAGCAACTGGAGATTTTAGAACGATGATGGGAACTTCTCCAGTTGAATTAGTAGGTGAAGCTATAAAAGCTGGGGCAAGTGTAGTTGGTACCAAGTGTGGGAATGGTCTTGAAAATATGATTCCAATTGTTGGAGAGATTCATGATAGCTATCCGGATATTCCCATTCTGGTAAATGCAAATGCTGGAATTCCCCAGTTGAAAGAGGGGAGGACTGTATTTCCTGAATCGCCGGATGAAATGGCAGGATTTGTTCCAAGGCTTTTGCAGGCAGGTGCCAGCATCGTGGGAGGATGTTGCGGAACTACACCTGATCATATATTGAAGATAAAAGAAGTAGTGCATAAAGCCCAATAATCAAAAGCAATAAGTGTGAAAAAGGTTGCAGTATTTTGTGGTTCCAGTTTTGGATCTGATGTGATTTTTGAGGAGCAGGCTTATTTGCTTGGACAAACATTGGCAATCCGAAATATAGGCGTGGTTTATGGAGGGGCAAATTTGGGACTTATGGGAGCCTTAGCTGAGGGTGTATTGAGTAAAAATGGGAAAATAGTTGGAGTAATTCCAGAATTCTTGAAAGAAAAAGAAATTGCCCACCAGAATCTGACCGAATTGATTTTAGTAGAATCAATGCACGAGAGAAAGAAAAAAATGAATGAACTTTCGGATGGGGTTATTGCATTGCCAGGAGGATTTGGAACGCTGGAAGAGTTTTTTGAGATGTTAACCTGGGCTCAACTCGGACTACATAAAAAGCCTGTTGCTATTTTGAATATTGTTGGATTTTATAATGATTTGGTAAATTTTATTCAAAATATGGTTGACAAAAAATTTCTTAAAGTAATAAATCAGGATATGCTTCTGATATCTGAAAATATTGACGATCTATTAGGTAAGATGGTCTCTTACCAAGCGCCAAATGTAGGAAAATGGATAACTAAAGATGTTGTTTAACCAAAGCGATACTATCATTCGTATTTGTGTAATAGGAGCCGGAAACAGAGGCACTAATCTTGCTGTTCAGGTCAAGAATCATTTTCCCTTCGCCTCAATTGCTGCTGTGGCAGAGCCAAATGAAGGAAAAAGGGCAGTTTTTTGTAAAGATCATTCCCTTGAACCAGATAAAGCATTTATCAGTTGGAAAGAATTAGTTTCAAGTAATCAGGAGTTTGATGCAGCAATAATTGCTACAATGGATAATCAGCATACCGATCCGGCTATTGCCGTTTTAAAGAAAGGATGGCATTTACTGCTGGAAAAGCCAATGGCTCATACTCTTCAAGATTGTATAAAGATAGATAATGCCCAAAAAGAAAGTGGGAAAATGGTATCTGTTTGCCATACACTAAGATACAGGCCTGAATATCAAAGAATAAAAGACATAGTTGATTCCGGAATAATTGGAGAAATAGTTACAGTTGAACATCTCGAAGCCATCGGAAATATTCGGTTTACCCACAATTATGTTAGAGGAAGATGGGGCAACGAGCAGGACAATACCTTTTTGTTATTGCATAAAAGCAGTCATGATATTGATTTTTTATCCTGGATCATTGGGGGAAAATGCAAAAGTGTTAGTTCTTTTGGTGGCATAAAATATTTCAATTCTCAGAATGCTCCTAATGGATCTACCAATCGATGTACTGATAGTTGTAGGATAGAAGAATCATGTATTTATTCAGCTTTAAGATTGTACGTAAACACTGACCTGAATGAATGGCCTGCAAAAGATGTTCCTGTAGATCATACTAAGGAGGCACACCTATTGGAAATTCAAAAAGGACCATATGGCAAATGCGTCTGGAGGAGTGATAATAATGTGGTGGATCACCAGGTTGTAGCTTTGGAGTTTGAAGGAGGTGCCACTGCTACCTTCACAATGAGTGGATTTACGTCATTTATTGGTCGGCAAACCAGAATTCATGGCACAAAGGGAGATCTTTTTTTTGATGAAGCAAATCAATTCATCAAACTTAGTGTTTTTGGTCAAAATAGCTCTGAAATAATCGAATTTCCTGAGAAAGAGGGATATCATCCGGAAGACAAAGAAATAGTTGGGAACTGGTTAAATGCTATTGTTCGTAATGACCTACAAAGTATTCTTGTGGATACAACAGAGGCACTTGAAAATCATAGTATTGTTTTTGCCGCAGAAAAATCACGACTGGAAGGCAAAATGATTCAGGCACCATTTATTGCAAATTCAAATTAAAAAACAGGCAGTCAGAAAAAAACTGAATTTATAACTTATTGGTAATTAGTCTGCAACCAGTCTAGATATAATTTCTCCAATTCTTTAACTTTTACGGGATTTTCAGCAGCCAGGTTTTTTGTTTCTGTCCTATCAATTGACATATCATACAACTGCCAATCACTTTCCCAACTTACCAGCTTCCAATTATTATGGATAACAGCTTTTCCTTTTGACCAGTGCCAGAAGAGAGGTTCAGAGCGATTTGCTTCCTGGTTTAAGAATATATTATACAAACTTTTGCCATCCATTGAGAATATTTGTTCCTCATTGAGTTCGCGTGGATACTGCGCTCCAGTAATATCAACCAATGTAGCCATAATATCGATAAAATGACCATTAAATTTTGAGAACCTGCCAGGGCTTTTAATGCCTTCCGGCCAATGGGCAATAAGAGGTGTGCAAATACCACCTTCATGACTATAATTTTTATAGAAACGAAAAGGTGTATTGCTTACATTTGCCCATGACAATCCCAATGACGCCCAATAAGTCATGCTGCCAATTTCACCTGTTCCACCCACATTTGATTCGGCATCTTCGGCGGATGATCCATTATCAGAAGCAAACAGGATTAAGGTGTTTTCCTCTTCTCCCATATCTTTTACTTTTCGAAGTACTTTGCCTATATTTTGATCTAACCTATCAATCATGGCTGCATATACAGCCATTTTCTGATCCTGGATATCCTTTTCTGAATCAGATAAGGTTTCCCAATCAGAATAAGATGGGGTTGAGCGAGGAAATGTATCGTCTATTAGGCCTAATTCTTTTTGCTTCATGAATCTTTTCTCGGCAATTGATTCATAGCCATTACTGTATTTCCCTTTATATTTTGCTATATCTTCTGGCCAGGCCTGAAGTGGGTCATGTGGAGCCTGGTAGGCAATATAAAGGAAGAAAGGCTGATCTTCATTATTATATTTTTCAAGGAATTCAACAGCCCATTTAGTATAATAATCTGTAGAATAGAAATCTTCTTCTACAGGCGTATAGGGCTGTAGAACTTCATCATCAAAGCACCAATATCTTTTTCCTGGTCTTTTTTGTGCAGGTATTTTCTCTCCAGACCTTTGATGACCAGGATTAAAGTAATTGGCAGCACCATCTCGAAGACCATAATAATGATCAAATCCCCTTTCATAAGGATTGTCCAAACCATGATGCTTGCCTGTCATCAATGTCCGATACCCGGCAGTTCGTAATACTTCCCCCAGGGTAACTGCATTCTTAAAGTATTCTGGTTTTTGACTCATTCCAACATCCTGCGCATATTGACCTGTTAACAGGCATGCTCTGGAAGGGAAGCACTTGGCA